>MERP01000123.1 GCA_001772055.1 Betaproteobacteria bacterium RIFCSPLOWO2_12_FULL_68_19 | reverse complement strand
CCTGTTCCACCGCGACCAGCACTACGTGGTGCAGGCGGGCGAGGTGATCATCGTCGACGAGTTCACCGGCCGGCTGATGCAGGGCCGGCGCTGGTCCGACGGGCTGCATCAGGCGGTCGAGGCGAAGGAAGGCGTGCAGATCCAGAACGAGAACCAGACGCTCGCCTCGATTACCTTCCAGAACTACTTCCGCATGTACGGCAAGCTGGCCGGCATGACCGGCACCGCAGACACCGAGGCCTACGAGTTCCAGCAGATCTACGGCCTGGAGACGGTGGTCATCCCGACGCACCAGCCGATGATCCGCAACGACCGCCAGGACCAGGTCTATCGCACCGGCAAGGAGAAGTACCACGCGGTGATCAAGGACATCCGCGACTGCTACGAGCGCGGCCAGCCGGTGCTGGTGGGGACGACCTCGATCGAGAACTCGGAGCTCCTGTCGGGGCTCTTGCAGAAGGAGAAGCTGCCGCACCAGGTGCTCAACGCCAAGCAGCACGCGCGCGAGGCCGAGATCGTCGCCCAGGCCGGGCGGCCGAAGATGGTCACCATCGCCACCAACATGGCCGGGCGCGGCACCGACATCGTGCTCGGCGGCAACGTGGAGAAGCAGTGCGACTTCGTCGAGGCGGACGACAGGCTCACGCCGGAGGAGAAGCGCGCGAGCGTCGAGAAGCTGCGCGGGGAGTGGCAGGCGCTGCACGACCAGGTGGTGAAGGCGGGCGGCCTGCACATCATCGGCACCGAGCGCCACGAATCGCGGCGCATCGACAACCAGCTGCGCGGCCGCTCGGGGCGCCAGGGCGACCCGGGCAGCTCGCGCTTCTACATGGCGCTCGAGGATCCGCTGCTCAGGATCTTCGCCGGCGAGCGCATCAACCGCATCATGGTGATGCTAAAGATGCCCGAAGGCGAGGCGATCGAGCACGCCATGGTGACGCGCTCCATCGAGAGCGCGCAGCGCAAGGTGGAGGCGAGGAACTTCGACATCCGCAAGCAGCTTCTGGAGTACGACGACGTCGCCAACGACCAGCGCAAGACCATCTACGCGCTGCGCAACGAGCTGCTCGAGTCCGGCGACGTGTCGCCGCGCATCGCCGACCTGCGCGCCGGAGTGCTCGCCGACCTGTTCCGCATCTACGTGCCGGAGGAAAGCGTCGAGGAGCAGTGGGACATCGCCGGGCTGGAGAACGCGCTCAAGGCCGAGTTCAACCTCGAGCTGCCGGTGCGCGTCTGGCTGGACAGGGAGCCCGAGCTCCACGACGAGACGGTGCTCGAGCGCATCGTCGCGAAAGCGGGCGAGGCCTACCGCGCGAAGATCCCGCCGGGCGCCGAAGAGTCCTTTCACCAGTACGAGCGCTATGTCATGCTGCAGATCCTCGACGCCCACTGGCGCGAGCACCTCGCGGCGCTCGATCACCTGCGCCAGGGCATCCACCTGCGCGGCTACGCCCAGAAAAACCCGAAGCAGGAATACAAGCGCGAGGCTTTCGAGCTGTTCGGCGCGATGATCGAGGCCGTGAAGCTCGAGGTCGTCAAGACCCTTACCGCGGTGGAGATTCGAACCCGGGACGACATCAGGCCGGATGACCAGCTGCACGTGGAGAACGTCAGGCCGCAACATCCGGGCTCGGGCGGCATGGAGGAGGCAGAGCCCGATTACGGCGGCAACGGCGACGTCGCGCTCGCCGAGGCGGCGACGAAGAAGAAGGCGCAGCCGGTGGTGCGCCATGCGCAGAAGATCGGCCGCAACGACCCCTGCCCGTGCGGCTCGGGCAAGAAATACAAGCACTGCCACGGCAAGCTGAGCTGATGGCGGTCAACCTCGCAGCGCCAGACCCCTCATCCCTGCATCCCGTCCCCGGCGTCGAACTCGGCGTTGCGACGGCCGGCGTGCGCAAGCTGGGCCGGACCGACCTGCTGGTGGTGCGGCTTGCGCCGGGCTCCGCGGTTGCGGGCGTCTTCACCCGCAACCGGTTCTGCGCGGCGCCCGTGATCATCGCGCGCAAGCACCTGCGGCATCCGGTGCGCGCGCTGGTCGTGAACACCGGTAACGCGAACGCCGGCACCGGCAGCGACGGGCTGAAGCGGGCGATGCAGGTCTGCGCGGCGCTTGCGCACCACCTGGGCTGCAAAGCGCGCGAGGTGCTGCCGTTCTCGACCGGGGTGATCATGGAGCCCTTGCCGGCCGACCGGATCACTGCCGCGCTGCCGCGCGCGCTGCTCGAGCGCTCGGACTGGCTTTCCGCCGCGCGCGCGATCATGACCACCGACACCGTTCCGAAGGCCTTCTCGCGCAAGCTGCGCCTGTCCACGGGCGAAGCGACGGTCACGGGCATCGCCAAGGGGGCGGGCATGATCCGTCCCGACATGGCCACCATGCTCGGCTTCGTCTTCACCGACGCACGCGTGCCGCGCAAGCGGCTCGACGCCATGGTGCGCAACGCCGCGGACCGGTCGTTCAACTGCATCACCGTCGACGGCGACACCTCGACCAACGACGCGTTCGTGCTCGCCGCGACCGGGCGGGGGCCGGATGCGTCCTCGCGGCGCGACCTGGCGGGCGTGGAGGAAGCGGTCGGCTCGGTCGCGCAATCGCTCGCGCAGGCCATCGTGCGCGACGCCGAGGGCGCGACGAAGTTCGTCACGGTGCGCGTGGAGCGCGGACGCAGCCCCGACGAGTGCCGCCGCGTCGCCTACGCGATCGCCCATTCGCCCCTGGTGAAGACGGCTTTCTTCGCCTCGGATCCGAACCTGGGCCGCATCCTCGCCGCGATCGGCTACTCCGGCGCCAGCCTCGACGCGGACAAGGTCGACCTCTACCTCGACGACATGCTGGTCGCGCAGAAGGGCGGCCGGGCGCCATCGTACCGCGAGGAGCAGGCCGTAGCCGCGATGCGCAAGCCCGAGTTCAGCGTGCGCGCGGTGCTCAATCGCGGCCGCGCGCAAGCCACGGTGTGGACTTGCGATCTGTCCTTCGACTACGTGAAAATCAACGCCGAGTACAGAACTTGAGCAAAGAACTCGATCAGATCCTCAAGCGCCTGGACGAGCTTCTGCCGCCCGCGTCAGCGCCGACGGACTGGAGCGCGAGCATCGCCTTTCGCTGGCGCTCGAGCGCGCGGCGCGGGATGCCCGGCCGGCTGCAGCCGGTGCGCCAGGTGCACCGCATCAGGCTCGCCGACCTGCGCGGCATCGACCGGCAGATCGAGCGCGTCGAGCAGAACACGCGCCAGTTCCTCGAGGGCAAACCCGCCAACAACGTGCTGCTCACCGGCGCGCGCGGCACGGGCAAGTCCTCGATCGTAAAGGGCCTGCTCAACAAGTACGCGAGACAGGGACTGCGGCTGATCGAGGTCGAGAAGAACGACCTGGTCGACCTGCCGTACATCGTCGACCAGGTCGCGGGGCGTTCGGAGCGCTTCCTGCTGTTCTGCGACGACCTGAGCTTCCAGGGCGCCGAGGAGGGCTACATCGCGCTCAAGGTGGCGCTCGACGGGTCGGTCTCGACCACCTCGGAGAACATGCTCATCTATGCGACCTCGAACCGCCGCCACCTGATGCCGGAGTACATGGCGGAGAACCTCGAGACGCGGTACGTGGGCGAGGAAATCCACCCCGGCGAGACGGTCGAGGAGAAGATCTCGCTCTCCGAGCGCTTCGGCCTGTGGGTGACGTTCTACCCCTTCGACCAGGACGAGTATCTCGACATCGTCGGTCACTGGCTGAAGCAGCTCGGCGCCGCCATCGACCAGAAATCCAAGGAAGAGGCGCTGCAGTGGTCGCTGCAGCGCGGGTCGCGCAGCGGTCGCGTGGCCTACCAGTTCGCGCGCGACTGGGCCGGCCGGCACGCGAAGAAAAAGGGATAGAGGCGACGTGATCGACGTGGCGGCGGCGGTGATGCTGCGCGCCGACGGCTCGTTTCTCCTCGCGCAGCGCCCCGCCGGCAAGGTCTACGCCGGCTACTGGGAGTTCCCCGGCGGCAAGGTCGAGCCGGGCGAGCCGGCCGCGCAGGCGCTCGCGCGCGAGCTCCACGAGGAGCTCGGCGTCGACATCGGCGAGGCCTACCCCTGGCTTACGCGCGTCTTCACCTACCCGCACGGCACCGTGCGCCTGCGGTTCTACAGAGTCACCTCCTGGAAGAACGAGCCGCAGCCGCGCGAAGACCAGGCGATCGCCTGGCAGCGCCCGGGCGCGCCGACGGCCGCGCCGATGCTGCCGGCCAACGCCCCCGTGCTCGCTTCGCTCGCCCTGCCCGCCGAATATGCGATCACCAACGCCGCGCGGTACGGGACCGCCGAGATGCTGGCACGGCTCGAGCGGCGCCTCGAGCGGGGCCTGGCGCTCGTGCAAGTGCGCGAGCCCGAACTGGGCAGCGGGGAAAGACGGCTTTTCACGCAGCAGGTGCTCGGGCTCGCGCATCGCTACGGCTGCAAGGTGCTGACCAAGGCGGCGTTTCCCGGCGCCGACGGCATTCACTTTAGAGCGTCGGAGCTGATGGTCCTGAAGGAAAAACCGGCGGGCGCGCTCGCCGTCGCCTCCTGCCACACGCGTGCGGAGCTCGATCGCGCGATGTCGCTCGAGCTCGATTTCGCCGTGCTCGGGCCGGTCAAGCCGACCGATCCCCGCAAGAACGCGTCCTTGCTCGGGTGGGAAGGATTCGCCCGGCTGGCGAAAGGATCGAGCATCCCGCTCTACGCCATCGGGGGCGTCACGCGAGCCGACCGGGAGGACGCCTGGCGCGCCGGCGCGCATGGCCTGGCTATGATTCGGGGGGCTTGGGACTAGGGTCTTGCGCCGGATCGGGCGGCTCCTCGCTCGGCACGCGGTAGCCCTCCGAAGCCCACAGGCCGAGGTCGATCAGCCGGCAGCGCTCGCTGCAGAACGGCCGCCACTGGTTCTCGGCGCTGAACGGCGCGCGCCTCCCGCAGCGCGGGCAGGGAACCTTCCTTACAGATTGCAAAACGTGAGCTCGAAACCGACGTCCCAGTCCGCGGTGCGCGGGCGCGGATCTTCGCCGTTCTGCGCCACGAAACGGATGTTGAGCACGTACTTGTTGGCACTGATCTCGGGAACGCAGGGCAGCGACGGGTCGAGGCGCAGGCGCAGCATCTGCGCCGTCTTGCCGCCGAGCATCTGCTGGAACATCCCCTGCGGCGCGGCAAGGGATTGCGGCCGGCCGGACTCGCGCAGGATCCTCAGGATGATCGCCGAGCCGTCGCGCAGCGGGTGCAGCGGGCCGGTCCAGGCGGCGAGCTGCCCGGTGCGCTCCTCCGCCGGCCGGTGCAGCCAGTAGTGGTATGAGGGCAGGTCGAACTCGCACGCGCCGCCCGGGATGCCGGTGCGCTGCTTGATCGACATCAGCCAGTCGTTCTCGCGCAGGTACTGGCCGATCTTCCCGGTCATCGAGAACAGCGCCTGCGACGCCTGCTCGATGTCGCGCAGCACGCCCGAGAGCGCGTCCTCGGCGATCTCGGGGTTGTTCTTGAACGACAGCAGCACCTGCTTCTGGCGCTCCAGCTCCTGCAGCAGGTCGGACTTCAGGTCGGCGCGGCTCGATACCTCGAGGATCTCGAACAGCGTAAGCAGCGCCATGTGATGGTCGTGCGGATCGCTGCGCGCGACGAAGTGCCGCGAGCGCTCGAACAGGTCTTCCAGCCGCAGCAGGGTGCGGATGCGCTCGTTGAGCGGATATTCGTAGGTGATCACGGACGCGGTCGCGCCGGCCCCGGGGAAAAAGTTTCGCGGATTCTGAGCGATTTGCGCTCGCAGCACAACCTAACCTTTAACGCTTTCAGCCATCTTGGCGTACTTTGCGTGCAGCGCGGCGACCTGCTGCCGCAGCGCATCAAGCGTCCCGCTGTTGTCGATCACGTCATCGGCGGCCGCCAGGCGCTCGGCGCGCGATGCCTGGGCGCGCACGATAGCGCGCGCTTCGCCCTCCGAGATGTGGCTGCGCGCCCGGACGCGCGCGATCTGGGTCTGCTCCGGGCAGTCGACGACCAGCACCCGGTCGACCCGCCGCCGGTAGTCCTGCGACTCGACGAGCAGCGGCACGACGTGCACGACGTAAGGGCCGCCCGCCGCGGCGATCTGGCGCTCCGATTCAGCGCGGATCATGGGATGGAGCAGCGCTTCCAGGGATTTCTTGGCGCCGGGGTCGGAGAACACGCGTTTGCGCATCTTCTCGCGGTCCATGGCGCCGGAAGGAAGAATGAAGGCCTCGCCGAACGCGCGCTTGATGCCGGCAAGCGCGGCGCCGCCCGCCTGCGTAAGCCGGTGCGCAATGGCGTCGGTGTCGACCACCGCCGCGCCAAGCCGCGCGAACTCCTCGGCGGCCGCGCTCTTGCCGCTGCCGATGCCGCCGGTCAGGCCCACCACGTACCGCCGGCCGGCATTCACAGCCGCTCGCCATACCAGCGCACGATCGACTCGCCCCAGTAGAGCGCGATCACGCCGGCGATGGCGAGATAGGGCCCGAAATGGAAGCGGAACCCGGCGTCCCAACGGCCGCGGGCCGCGAACATCTGCAGCGCGCCAAACGCGAGGCCGACGAGCGAGGAGAGCAGGATCACCAGCGGCAGCATTTTCCAGCCCAGGAACGCGCCGACCGCGGCGTTCATCTTGAAATCGCCGTAGCCCATGCCCTCCTTGCCCGTGGCGAGCCTGTAGCCCCAGTACACCAGCCACAGCGACAGGTAGCCGGCGAGCGCGCCGATCACCGCGTCCCGGATCGGGACGAAGGCCGCGCCCAGGTTGATCGCCAGACCCGTCCACAGCAAGAGCAGCGTCAGGTCGTCGGGCAGCAGGCCGGTCTCCTGGTCGATGAAGGCGAGCGCGATCGTGAACCAGACGAAAGCGGCGGCACCCACGGCGGCGAGCGACGGCCCGAAATGCCACGCCGAGTACGCGGCCCCCGCGCCGGCAAGCAGCTCCACCAGCGGGTACTTGAGCCCGATGCGCGCGCCGCATGCGGCGCACTTGCCGCGCAGCCACAGGTAGCTCGCGAGCGGGATGTTCTCGAGCGCCCCAATCCTATGGCCGCAGGCGGGACAGCGCGAGCGAGGCGCGACCAGGTTGAAGGGCTCCTCCTTGGCGGGCTCCTGGCCGGCGAGCGCGGCGCATTCGGCGCGCCACTCGCGCTCCATCATCTTGGGCAGCCGGTGGATGACCACGTTGAGGAACGAGCCGACGCACAGTCCGGCGAGCAGCGCTGCCCACGGGAGGACGGCTGGCTGGAGGAGCCAGCCGAGCGACGTCACCTCAGACTGCCCCGCCTATCTTGAAGATCGGCAGGTACATGGCGATCACCATGCCGCCGATCAGGGTGCCGAGCACCACCATGATCATCGGCTCCATGAGCGAGGACAGCGCCTCGACCGCGTCGTCGACCTCGGCCTCGTAGAAATCGGCGACCTTGCCCAGCATCGCATCCAGCGCGCCGGTCTCCTCGCCGATCGAAACCATCTGGATCACCATGGTCGGGAACACGTTCGCGTTCTGCATCGCCACGGTGAGGGCGGTGC
Source organism: Betaproteobacteria bacterium RIFCSPLOWO2_12_FULL_68_19 (assembly GCA_001772055.1). Classification (GTDB taxonomy): domain Bacteria; phylum Pseudomonadota; class Gammaproteobacteria; order Burkholderiales; family SG8-39; genus SCGC-AG-212-J23. Next base: position 3,082 of record MERP01000123.1, on the reverse strand, counting down.
CGGTCGACACCTCGGTCTGGATCACCTTGGTGGCGCTCTGGTAGACGTAGTTGCCCGAGGCGCCGCCGACCGAATCGAGCGCCTCGACCAGCGGCACGCCGGCCGCGAACATGGTCGAGAGCGTGCGCGTCCAGCGCGCGATGGTCGATTTTCTCACCAGGCTGCCGAACACCGGCATGCGCAGCATCAGCCGGTCCATGAAGATTTGCACCGGCACCGAGCGCTTCCAGGTCTCGAGGAAGCCCCAGATGCCGCCGGCGATGGCCGGGAAGATGATGTACCAGTTGCCCACGAACCAGTCCGAGATGGCCATCACCATCAGCGTCGGCGCCGGCAGGTCGGCGCCGAAGTTGGTGAACACCTCTTTGAACGCCGGGATGACGAAGATCATGATCACCGCGGTGATGACGAAGGCGACCGCGATGATCGCGATCGGGTAGAAGAGCGCGCTCTTGATCTTCGACTTGATGGCGAGGATCTTCTCCTTGTAGCTGGCGAGGCGATCGAGCAGGCTCTCGAGAATGCCTGCCTGCTCGCCGGCCTGCACCAGGTTGCAGAACAGGGCGTCGAAGTGCAGCGGGTACTTGCGGAACGCGGCGGCGAGCGCCGAGCCCGTCTCGACCTCGGTCTTGATGTCGATCAGCAGCTTCGCGACCGCCGGGTTGGAGGCGCCCTTGGCGACGATGTCGAACGATTGCAGCAGCGGCACGCCCGCCTTCATCATGGTGGCGAGCTGCCGCGTGAAGAGCGTGATGTCCTTGTCGCTGACCCTGCCGCCGCCGCCGAGCCGCTGCTTCTTGACCTTCGTGACCAGGATGCCCTGGCGGCGCAGCGTCGCGTTGACCACCGACTCGCCGCCCGCGCGCATCTCGCCGCGCACGAGCTTGCCGCCCTTGTCCTTGCCTTCCCAAAGGTAGGTCGCGTCCTTCGGCCCCTTGGCCGTCGCCGCTGCAGTTGCCATCGTCTACATCCCTCCCGCTTGACGCAGCGATGATGCCCTTGGGCCCGGCGTTTGTAAAGGGTGAAAACCTCGCGCTAAGCCTCTGAGGGCTCGGGGTTTTCGATCGCTTCGACCGGCCGGAAGATGCGTACCGTTTTGATGGTGCGTCCCTGGGCGTGAATGATCTCCATCGGCACGTTGCCGATCTTGATCGACACATCGGCCTCCGGGATGTCCTGCAGGTGCTCGACGATCAGGCCGTTCAGCGTCTTCGGTCCGTGCGTGGGCAGTGCCAGCCCGAGCGCCCGGTTGACTTCGCGCACCGGCATCGCGCCTTCGGCCATCGCGCTGCCGTCCTCGTCCCACGCGAGAGGGCTGGCCGCCGGCAGCGAGGTGGTGAACTTGCCGATGATCTCCTCGATGATGTCCTCGAGCGTGACCAGCCCCATCAGCTCGCCGTACTCGTCGACGACCAGCGCGATGCGCTCCCGGTTCTCCTGGAAGTACTGCAGCTGCGTGAGCACGGTGGTCGAGGCGGGCACGTAGTAGGGATCGTCGAGCACCTCCCCGATGGTGCGCTCGTCGAGCAGCCCGCTGTGCAGGGGGCCGAGGATGCGGCGCAGATGCAGTACCCCGGCCACCTCGCCTTCGTGGTTGCGGAACACCGGCAGCCGCATGTGATGGCTGGTCGCGAGCTGGTGCGAGACCTTCTCCAGCCCGTCCTCCAGGGTCACGGACTCGATCTTCGAGCGCGGCGCCATGATGTCCTGGACGGTGATGTCGCCCAGCTCGAACAGGTTCATCAGGATCGAAACGTGCTTCTTCGGCATGAACTTCGAGGACTCGAGCACGATGGTGCGAATCTCCTCCATCGACATTTCCTGGCCGCCGGTGTCCTGCGAGCGGATGCCGAGCAGCCTGAGCAGCGGCCTCAGGATCGCCTCGGTGGAGACCGAAAGCAGATGCACGAACGGGGCCGAGATCACGGCGAGGACGCGCATCGGCCATGCCACCAGCCTGGCGATGCCTTCCGCGTTGTGCTGGCCGAGGCGCTTGGGCACCAGCTCGCCGATCACGATGGAAACGTAGGTGACGCCGAGGACCACCGCTGCGGTGGCGACGATAGCGCTGGTCTTCGCTTCCAGCCCATGCCACTGCAGCCAGCCGGCGAGCGGGGCGGCGAGCACCGCCTCGCCGACGATGCCGTTGAGCAGCCCGATGGTGGTGATGCCGATCTGCACGGTGGAAAGAAAGCGCGTCGGCTGCTCGGCGAGGCGCGCCGCGGCCGCGGCCAGCTGGTCGCCCTGCTTGGCGAGCGTCGCGAGCCGGGTCCTGCGCGAAGTGAGCAGCGCCACCTCCGACATCGCGAACAAGCCGTTGAGCAATATCAGGCCGGCGAGAATTAGGATTTCCATCAGCTTTTCCCGAGGAGGACTTCCAGCACGAAGCGGCTGCCGACATAGGCAAGCAGCAGCATCACGAACCCGGTCAGGGTCCAGCGCAGCGCGGTGCGGCCGCGCCAGCCGTAGAGCCAGCGGCCGGCGAGCAGCAGCCCGAACGTGAGCCAGGACAGGATGGCGAACACCGTCTTGTGGTCGAAGCGCACCGCGCGGCCGAACAAGGTCTCGGAGAAGACCATGCCGGTGACGAGCGTGAGGGTGAGGAAGACGAATGCCGCGGCGATGACGCGGAACAGCAGCCGCTCCAGGGTGAGCAGCGGGGGCAGGTTGGTAAAGGCGAGCGTGCTCTTGCGGTGCAGCTGGCGCTCCGCCACCGACATCAGCGTCGCGTGCAGCAGCGCAATGACGAACAGGCTGTAGGCGATCATCGCGAGCGCAAGGTGCAGCCGGAACCCGGTCGCCTGCGCATGCGCGACGCTCGAGGCGAGGCCAGGGAACAGCGCCGGCAGCGGCACCGCGGCCGCGGCGAGCGGCAGCACCAGCGGCTCCATGCCTTCGAGGCTGTAGAACAGGCTCTCGACCCAGTAGAGCACGACGCCGAGGAACATCATGACCGAGAGCGCCTGCGCGAAGCCGAAGCGCAGCTGCGAAGCGGCGAACAGGCCCGCGTAGAGCAGCCAGGCGTGCACGCCCAGCGGAACCAGGATCGCGCCGCGCTCCCAGCCACGCAGGCCAAGCGGCG
>MERP01000122.1 GCA_001772055.1 Betaproteobacteria bacterium RIFCSPLOWO2_12_FULL_68_19 | reverse complement strand
ATCTACAGCCACGACACCTTCGGCCTCGGCCACCTGCGCCGCTGCCGGGCGATCGCGCATTCGCTGGTCGAGAGCTTCAAGCAGCTCTCGGTCCTGATCCTTTCGGGCTCGCCGATCATCGGCAGCTTCGACTTCCGCGCGCGCGTGGACTTCGTGCGCGTGCCGGGCGTGATCAAGCTGCGCAGCGGCGAGTACACGCCCCTCAACCTGCACCTCGACATCGAGCAGACGCTGTCGATGCGCGCCTCGATCATCCAGCACACCGCCGAGCTCTTCGACCCCGACCTCTTCATCGTCGACAAGGAGCCGGTCGGCCTGCGCGGCGAGGTGCTGCAGACGCTGAAGTCGCTGAAGAGGCGGGGAACCCGCCTGGTGTTGGGCCTGCGCGACGTGATGGACGAGCCGCGCCTGCTCGAGCCCGAATGGCAGCGCAAGAAGGCGCTGCCGGCGCTGCGCGAGCTCTACGACGAGATCTGGGTCTACGGCCTGCCGCAGATCTGCGACCCGCTGGAGGGCATCGCGCTGCCCCAGCGCGTGCGCCAGAAGATGGTCTACACCGGCTACCTGCATCGCGAGGTGCCCACGCACGGCGCGCCGCCGCGCATGCCCGAGATCACCAAGCGGCCCTACCTGCTCGTCACCACCGGCGGCGGCGGGGACGGCGAGGGCCTCATCGACTGGGTGCTGCGCGCCTACGAGCACGACCCGCTGCTGCCTTACCCGGCGCTGCTGGTGCTCGGGCCTTTCATGCAGTCGGAGCGCCAGGCGGAATTCATGGACCGCGCCGCGAAACTCAAGCGCGTCGACGCGATCACCTTCCACGGCCAGCTCGAGACGCTCGTGTCGCGCGCCGCCGGCGTGGTCGCCATGGGCGGCTACAACACCTTCTGCGAGGTGCTCTCGCTCGACAAGCGCGCCCTCATCGTGCCGCGCACCGCGCCGCGCCTGGAGCAGTTCATCCGCGCCTCGCGCGCCGCCAAGCTCGGCCTGATCGGCATGCTCTCCGACGACGGAAGCTACGACCCGGCGGTGATGGCGGCGGCGCTGCGCGCCCTGCCGCGGCAGCACCGGCCCTCGGAAGTGATCGTTCCCGGGCTGCTCGAGGGGCTGAAGAACGTCTCGCGCCTGGTCGCCCCCTGGATCGCGGAGGCCGAGGAAGAGCCCGCGCAGGTCCTGTCGCGCATCGGTTGAATTGCGCGTCGCCTTCGTCCTCAAGGGGTATCCCCGGCTCTCCGAGCCTTTCATCGCCCAGGAGATCGCCGCGCTCGAGCGGCGCGGGCTCGAGATCCTGATCGTCTCGCTGCGGCGCCCGACCGACGCGCGCACGCACCCGGTGCACCGCGAGATCCGCGCGCCGCTTCTGTACCTTCCCGAGTACCTGCTGCTCGAGCCGATACGTGTTTTCAAGTCCTGGTGGAAGGTCCGGAAACTGCAGCGGTATCGTGAAGCGAAAGATCTCTGGCTCAAAGATCTGCTGCGCGACCCGACTCCGAACCGCGTGCGCCGCTTCGGCCAGGCGCTCGCGCTCGCCGCCGAGCTGCCGCGCGACGTGTCGAGGCTGCACGCGCACTTCCTGCACACGCCGGCCTCGGTGACGCGCTACGCCGCAGCGCTGCTCGGGCTGCCCTGGAGCGGCTCCGCGCACGCCAAGGACATCTGGACCACGCCCGCCTGGGAGAAGCGCGAGAAGCTCGCCTCCTGCGAGTGGCTGGTGACCTGCACCGCGGCGAACCGCGAGCACCTCGCCGCGCTCGCGCCGGCCGGGCGGGTCGAGCTCGTCTACCACGGCATCGACCTGGCGCGTTTCCCGCGGCCGCACGGCGAGCGGGCCGCGCGCGACGGCACGGCGGAGCCGGTGAGGATCCTCTCGGTGTGCAGGCTGGTCGAGAAGAAGGGCATCGACGTGCTGCTCGAGGCGCTCGCGCGCCTGCCGGCTGGCCTGAGCTGGCAGCTCGTGCACGCCGGGGGTGGGCCTCTCGGGAAGAATCTGAAAAAAAGGGCGGAAGAGCTACAGATCTCGAATCGAATCCGCTGGCGCGGCGCCCTGACGCAGGAGGAGCTGCTCGCCGAGTACCGCGCCGCCGACCTGTTCGCGCTCGCGAGCCGCGTGGCGCGCGACGGCGACCGCGACGGCCTGCCGAACGTGCTCGCCGAGGCGCAGAGCCAGGCGCTCGCCTGCGTCGCGACCCGCGTCTCGGCGATCCCGGAGCTGGTGAGCGACGGCGCGAGCGGCTTGCTGGTCGGCGAGAACGATGCCGCGGCGCTCGCGCAGGCGCTCGAGGCGCTGATCCGCGACCCGGCGCGCCGGCGCGCGCTCGGCGAGGCCGGCTTTGCCCGCGTGCAAGGCGAATTCGCACTGGAGGCGAACCTCGAGCGCCTGGCGTTGAAGTTTGGGCTGCGCCGCGATGCGGGTCGCCTTTTACGCACCGCTTAAGTCGCCGACCCACGGCACGCCCTCGGGCGACCGGCGCGTAGCCGGCCTGCTCATGGACGCGCTGGCGCTTGCCGGCCACCGCGTCGAGCTGGTCTCGAGCTTCCGCAGCTACGATCGCGACGGCGATGCGCTCCGGCAGGAGGCGCTGCGCGCGCAGGGCGAGGCGCTCGGCGGGCGCCTGGCGGCGCAATGGCGCGCCGCGCCGCCCGAGGAGCGGCCGGAGCTGTGGTTCACCTACCACCTGTACTACAAGGCGCCGGACTGGCTCGGGCCGCTCGCCGCCGAGGCGCTCGGCATTCCCTACGTCGTCGCCGAGGCCTCGTACGCGCCCAAGCGCGCCGGCGGCCCTTGGGCGATCGGCCACGAGGCGACCGCGCATGCGCTGCGCCGCGCCGCGCTGGTGCTGTGCCCCTCGCGCGACGACCTCTCCTGCCTCGAGCCGCTGGTGGCGAAAGAGCGCCTGGAGCTGCTTGCGCCCTTTCTCGACCCGGCGCCGTACCGTATCGCCGCAGGCGAGCGTGACGCGCACCGTTCCCGCCTGGCGGGGCAGCATTCACTGGACAAAAATGTTCCATGGATCGCCGTCGCCGCGATGATGCGCGAGGGAGACAAGCTCGCTTCCTACCGCCTGCTCGCCGGCACGCTTGGGCGGCTCGGCGCACTGCCCTGGCGCCTGCTGGTCGCGGGCGACGGGCCGGCGCGCGCGGCGGTCGAGGCTGCCTTCAAGGGTCTCGCGGAAAAGGTTCGCTTCCTCGGGTCGCTGAAGGAAAGGCCGCTCGCCGAGCTCTACGCAGCCGCCGATCTCTACGCCTGGCCTGCGGTGAACGAGGCCTACGGGATGGCGCTGCTCGAGGCGCAGGCGGCAGGGCTGCCGGTGGTGTCCTGCGCGCTGCGCGGCGTGCCCGACGTGGTGCTCGACGGGCGCACCGGCCTGCTCGCGCCCGCGCTCGAGGAGCCCGCGCTCGCCGAGCGCGTGCGCGCGCTGCTCGTCGACGGCGCGCGCAGGCAAGCGCTCGGGCGCGAAGCCGCCAGGTTCGTCGCCGAGGAAAGAAGCCTCGCCGTGGCGGCGCGGCGCCTCAAGTCCCTGCCGTGACGCTGCTCGCCCTGCTGCGGCACGCCGAGACGGCGTGGAGCGCGCAGCGCCGCATCCAGGGCCGGGCCGACGTGCCCTTGAGCGACGCGGGCCGGGAGCGGCTGCGCTCCATGAAGCTGCCCGAAGCCTGCCGCGGCATGCGCATCGTGGCGAGCCCGCTCGCGCGCTGCGTCGAGACCGCGGCGCTGCTCGGCGCGCCCGATGCGCCGCGCGAGCCGCGCATCATCGAGATGGACTGGGGCGACTGGCAGGGCGATACCCTCGAGCAGCTGCGTCGACGCCTCGGCCAGGCGATGCGGGAGAACGAAGCGCAGGGCCTCGACTTCACGCCCGCGGGCGGCGAAAGTCCAAGAATGGTCTTACACAGAATCACCAGCTGGCTGCAGGAGGTGTCGGTGCCGACTCTCGCCGTCACCCATCGCGGCGTGATCCGCGCGCTCCTCGCCGCGGCCTGCGGCTGGGACATGCGCGGGGCGCCGCCGGCGAAGCTCGACTGGAGCGCGGTGCACCTGTTCGAGCTGGACGCGCAAGGCCGGCCGCGCGTTCGCCAGCTCAACGTCAAATTGGCGAGCGGATAAGCAAGCGAGCGGGCGGACAAGCAAATGAGCGATCGCACAAGCCGCCCCCCTGACAAGGGGGGAAGCGAGCGGGTTTTTCGCGAGCGGGGGGTTGGTTTTTTGTGGATTCTTGAAACCAACCCCCCGCTCGCCTGCCGCTGCGCGGCAGGCTCCCGACCCCCTTATCAGGGGGTCGACCATTCCGCCCCCTGTCGGGTCGGCAGAATTCGCCCATGAGCGCCAAACGCGTTTTCTTCCACGTCCAGCACCTGCTCGGCATCGGCCACCTCAAGCGCGCCGCGACGCTTTGCCGCGCGCTCGCCGCGGCGGGCTTCGAAGTCACGCTGGCGAGCGGAGGACAGCCTGTAGAAGGACTTTCCTTGAAAGGCCTGAACTTCGTGCAACTGCCGCCCGTGTCCGCGGCCGACGTGTCGTTCAAGCTGCTCCTGGATGAAAACCATCAACCCATAAGCGAGCTCTGGAAGCGCAAGCGCAAGGCGGCGCTGCTCGAGGCCTGGCGCGCCGCGCGCGCGCAAGTGCTGGTGATCGAGCTCTTTCCCTTCGGCCGGCGCCAGCTGCGCTTCGAGCTGCTGCCGCTCCTCGAGCAGGCGGGCGAGGCGCTGGTGCTGTGCTCGGTGCGCGACCTGCTGCAGAGCCGCCCGTCGCGCGAGGCCGAGGCGCTCGAGCTCCTGGAGCGCCACTTCGACCACGTGCTCGTGCATGGCGACCCGCGCATCGCGCTCTTCGAGCACAGCTTCGGCGCCGCGGCGCGCATCGCCGGGCGGCTGCATTACACGGGCTATGTCGTGGACGAGCCGCCGCAGGCGATCGGCGAGGCGGGCCGCGGCGAGGTCCTGGTCTCCGCCGGGGGCGGCGCGGTCGGCCGGCGCCTGCTCGAGGCCGCGATCCGCGCCCGGCCGCTCACGCGGCTGCGCGGCCTGACCTGGCGCGTGCTCGCCGGGGTCAATGCAGACTACCTCGAAGAGCTTCAACGGCTCGCGCCACCCGGCATCGTGGTGGAGCAGAGCCGCCAGGATTTCACGACTTTGCTTCGAAACTGCGAGCTATCGATCAGCCAGGCGGGTTACAACACCGTCGTGGAGACGCTCCAGGCCGGCGCCCGCGCGGTGGTGGTGCCCTTCTCGGACGGCAACGAAGCCGAGCAGGGGCTGCGCGCGCGCCTGCTCGCCGAGCGCGGCCTGCTGGAGCGGGTCGAGGCGAGCGGCCTTGCGCCCGAGGCGCTCGCCGCCGCCGTCGAGCGCGCGGCCGGGCGCCCGCGGCCGGCCGCCCACGACATCGACCTGGACGGCGCGCGGCGCAGCGCCGAGCTGGTGCGACAGTGGACGAGCTGAGCTGGGAGCGCTTCGAAGCCGAGGTCGCGCGCCGCGGCGGCGCGCGCTGCTGGTGGCGCGACGACGATGCCGCCCAGCCCGATCCCGCGCTCGCGCGCCTGCTCGCGCTCTCCTCGAGCTTCAGGGTGCCGCTCGCCCTGGCCGTGGTCCCGCTGCTCGCGGCTGGCGAGCTGTTCGACTCTTTGCGCGACAACGTCAGCGTGCTGCAGCACGGCACCGACCACCGCAACCGCGCCGCCCCGGGCGAGAAGAAGACCGAGTACCCGGCGGCCGAGCCCGATGCGGCGGCGCTCGAGCGCATCGCCGCCGCGCGCTCGAGGCTGCAGCAGCTGGCCGGCGCGCGCGCGCTGCCGGTGTTCGTGCCGCCGTGGAACCGCATCCGGCCTTCCCTGGCGGGCTGTCTTTCGAAGATCGGCTTTCAGGGACTGAGCTGCGACGCGGGCGCCGCGCGGGTCGCGGGCGTGGAGCAGGTCGACACGCACATCGACATCGTCGCCTGGCGCGAGGGCCGGCGCTTCATCGGCGAAGACCAGGCGCTCGCGCTGGCGCTGCGCCATCTCGCCGGCGGGCAGCCCATCGGCTGGCTCACGCACCACGCGGTGCACGACGAGCAGGCGTGGCGCTTCCTCGAGCGCCTGTTGCGCGTCAAGGGGATTCGCTGGGCAGGAGCGGCCGAGCTGTTCTCGTATACTGCGGCCCGCCATGGCTGAGCTGCTCACGCTCCGCGATCTCAAGGTCACTCTCGCCGTCGACGCCGGCACGGTGAAGGCGGTCGACGGCGTGTCGTTCCGCGTGCCCGAGGGCGGCACGCTGGCGCTGGTCGGCGAGTCGGGCTCGGGCAAGTCGGTGGTGGCGCAGTCGATCATGGGCATCCTGCCGCGCATCGCGCGCATCGAGTCGGGCGAGATCCTGTTCCGCGACCCGAGGCGCCCCGGCAGCGAAGTGGACATCGCCCGGCTGCCGGTGCGCAGCCGGGCGATGCGGGGCATCCGCGGCGGGCGCATCTCGATCATCTTCCAGGAGCCGATGACGGCGCTCTCGCCGCTGCACACGGTCGGCGACCAGGTCGGCGAGGCGCTCGCGCTGCACCGCCAGGACCTGGGCCGCGCGCAGCGCCGCGAGGCGACCGTCGAGATGCTGCGCCTGGTCGGCTTCCCCGACCCGGCCAAGGCCGCGCATACCTATCCCTTCGAGCTCTCGGGCGGGCTGCGCCAGCGCGCGATGATCGCGATGGCGCTGGTGTGCCGCCCGGCGCTCTTGATCGCGGACGAGCCCACCACCGCCCTCGACGTCACCACCCAGGCGCAGATCCTGCAGCTCATCAAGCAGCTGCAGGCCGAGCTGGGCATGACCGTGATGCTGATCACGCACGACCTGGGCGTGGTGGCCAACATGGCCGACGAGGTGGTGGTGATGTACCGCGGCCGCGTGATGGAGGCGGGCGGGCTCGCCGACATCTTCCGCGACCCGCGCCACCCCTACCTGAAGGCGCTGATGCGCGCGGTGCCGCGCTTCAACATGGCGAGCGGCGAGCGCCTCACGCCGCTGCGCGAGGTCAAGGTCGACGTGGAAGGCTCGCACTTGCTTGCGCGCAAGGATCTCGTCAAGCCGAAAAGCCCGATCCCTCTGCTCGAGGTGAAGCAGCTCAGCAAGCGCTACGCGACGCGCCGCCGCGGCATGTTCGGCGGCCGTGCCGGCGAGCTGCTCGCCGTCGACGACCTGTCCTTCGACGTGGCCGCGGGCGAGTGCCTCGGGCTGGTGGGCGAGTCGGGCTGCGGCAAGACCACCACCGCGCGCATGATCCTGCGCTCGGTGACGCCCGATTCGGGCCGCATCGTGTTCCAGGGCCAGGATGTCCTTCCGCTCAAGGCCGCGGCGCTGTTCGCCTACCGGCGCAAGGCGCAGTTCGTGTTCCAGGACCCGTTCAGCTCGCTCAACCCGCGCATGACGGCCTACGACATCGTGAGCGAGCCGCTCGTCATCCACGGCATCGGCGACGCGGACGAGCGCTTCCAGCGCGTCAAGGAGGTGATGGGGCTGGTCGGCCTGGACCTGCGCTTCCTGCGCCGCTATCCGCACAGCTTCTCCGGCGGGCAGCGCCAGAGGATCGGCATCGCGCGCGCGCTCGCGCTCGGGCCGGAGCTCTTGATCCTCGACGAGCCGGTCTCGGCGCTCGACGTCTCGGTGCAGGCGCAGGTGCTCAACCTGCTGCGCGACCTGCGCGAGGCGCTGGGGCTCACCTACATCTTCATCTCGCACAACCTGGCGGTGGTGAACTATCTCGCCGACCGCATCGCGGTGATGTGCGCGGGCCGCCTGGTCGAGATCGCGCCCGCCGCGACGCTGTTCCGCGACCCGCAGCACCCGTACACCAAGGCGCTGCTCGCCGCGGTGCCCGAGCCCGACGTGTCGCGCAAGCTCGACTTCGACGCGCTGATGCAGGGCAAGGCTTCCGACCCGGCCGCCTGGCCGGGCGCGTTCCGCTTCGACGCCGGCGCGCGGCCGGGGCTGCAGGACCTGGGCAACGGCCACTACGTGCGCGCGGCATGAAATCGGTTCTCGCGGCGTTGGTCCTGTGCACTCCCATCCTTTCCTGGGGGGGGGATTTCATCGAACCCCCGGCGCTGCGCGATGAAGTCGCGGCGGGGAAGCTGCCGCCGCTCGAGAGGCGGCTGCCCCAGGAGCCGCTGGTGGTGCCGCTGGGCGAGGCCGGCACGAGCCTCGGGCACCACGGCGGCACGCTGCACACCCTCGCCGGGCGCAGCCGCGACACGCGCCTGTTCACGATCTACGGCTACGCGCGGCTGGTGGGCTACGACCGCAACTTCAACCTGGTGCCCGACCTGCTGCAGTCGCTCGAGGTGAAGGAGGGCCGCATCTTCACGCTGCGCCTGCGCAAGGGGCACCGCTGGTCCGACGGCCATCCGTTCACCGCCGAGGACTTCCGCTACTACTGGGAGGACGTCGCCAACAACAGGGAGCTCAGCCCCTCGGGGCCGCCGCGCGAGCTGGCGGTGCGCGGCGAGGCGCCGAAGTTCGAGGTGCTGTCCGAGAGCGCGGTGCGCTATAGCTGGACGCACCCCAACCCCGACTTCCTGCCGCGCCTCGCCGGCGCCTCGCCGCTGTTCATCTTCCGCCCGGCGCATTACCTGAAGCGCTACCACAGGAGGTACTCCGAGAAGGTGAGGAAGGCCCAGGCCGACGGCAGCGCCAAGCGCAAGTGGTCGGCGGTGCACAACCGGCTCGACAACATGTACGAGTCGGACAATCCGGAGCTGCCGACGCTCAACCCCTGGGTCAACACCACCAAGGCGCCCGCGGACCGCTTCGTGGCGGTGCGCAACCCCTACTTCCACCGCGTCGACGAGCGCGGTCGGCAGCTTCCCTACATCGACCGCTTCGTGATCGCGATCGCCGACGCGAAGCTGATCCCGGCCAAGGCGGGCGCCGGAGAAGCCGACCTGCAGGCGCGCGACCTGAACTTCAGCAACTTCACCTTCCTCAAGCAGAACGAGCGGCTGAACGGCTACCGCACGCTGCTCTGGCGCCCCGGGCGAGGCGCGCACTTCGCGCTCTTCCCCAACCTAAACGTGAACGACCCGGTGTGGCGCAAGGTGCTGCGCGACGTGCGCTTTCGCCGCGCGCTGTCGCTCGCCATCGACCGCTCGCTCGTCAACCAGGTGCTGTACTTCGGCCTGGCGGTGGAGTCGAACAACACCGTGCTCGAGGCGAGCCCCCTGTACCGCATCCAGTACCGCGACGCCTGGGCGCGCTACGACCGCAAGAGCGCGGCGCGGCTGCTGGACGAGATGGGCCTGGAGCGCGGCGTCGACGGCACGCGCAAGCTCCCCGACGGCCGGCCGCTCGAGATCATCGTCGAGACCGCGGGCGAGAGCACCGAGCAGACCGACGTGCTGGAGCTGATCCGCGAGACCTGGCGCGAGGTCGGCATCAAGCTCTACAGCAAGCCCTCGCAGCGCGAGGCCTTCCGCATGCGCGTGTTCTCGGGCGAGACGCTAATGTCGGTGTGGAGCGGCCTCGACAACGGCCTGCCCACGGCCGAGACCAGCCCCGAGGAGCTCGCGCCCACCAACCAGGTGCAGCTGCAGTGGCCGAAGTTCGGCCAGTACTACGAGACCAGCGGCAGGGCGGGCCAGGTGCCCGACATCTCGGAAGTGCAGGAGCTCGGCGACCTGTACCGCGCCTGGCGCGCCGCCACCTCGAGCGAGGAGCGCGCGGACATCTGGCACCGCATGCTCGAGATCCACGCCGAGCAGCAGTTCACGATCGGGGTGGTGACGGCCGTGCCGCAGCCGGTGATAGCGCGCGAGACGCTGATGAACGTGCCGCTGCAGGGCTTCTACAACTGGGATCCCGGCGCGTTCTTCGGCATCTACCGTCCCGATACATTCTGGTTCAGATGAGCCTCGCTCCGTAATGCTGCGCTACACGCTGCGTCGCCTCCTGATCATGATCCCGACGCTGCTGGTGATCAGTTTCGTCACCTTCGTCATCATCCAGCTGCCGCCCGGGGACTTCCTGTCGAACCAGATCGCCGAGCTGCAGAGCCAGGGCGACCGCGCGGCGCTCGAGAAGGTGGAGTTCCTGCGCAAGCAGTACGGCCTCGACAAGCCTTTCCTCGAGCAGTACGGCGTGTGGGTGGGCCTGTGGCCCGGCGAGCGCGGCTTCTCGGGCCTGCTGCAGGGCGACATGGGCTGGTCCTTCGAGCACGACATGGCGGTGAAGAGCGTGGTCGGCGACCGGCTGCTGCTGTCGTTCATCCTCAACTTCTCGGTGATCCTGTTCACCTGGGCGGTCGCTTTCCCGATCGGCGTGTACGCCGCGACGCACCAGTACAGCTGGGGCGACCACGGCCTGACGCTGCTCGGCTACGTCGGGCTCGCGACGCCCAACTTCCTGCTCGCGCTGGTGCTCATGTACTTCGCCAACGTGCAATTCGGCCTGTCGATCGGCGGCATCATGGACCCGGAGTACCTCGGCCAGCCCTGGAGCTGGGGCAGGGCGCGCTCGGTGCTCGAGCACCTGTGGATCCCGGTGATCGTGATCGGCACCTCGGGCACCGCCGGCATGATCCGGCGCCTGCGCGCCAACCTCCTCGACGAGCTGCAGAAGCAGTACGTGGTCACCGCGCGCGCCAAGGGCATGCCGCCGTTCCGGCTGCTGGTGAAGTACCCGCTGCGCATGTCGCTCAACCCGTTCATCGCCGACATCGGCAGCCTGCTGCCGAGCGTGATCTCGGGCTCGGCGATCGTGGCGGTGGTGCTGTCGCTGCAGACCTCGGGCCCCATGCTGCTCGACGCGCTGCGCAGCCAGGACCAGTATCTCGCCGGCTCGTTCCTCATGTTCCTGTCGCTGCTCACCGTGGTGGGCATGTTCATCTCCGACCTGCTGCTCGCCGCCCTGGATCCGCGCATTCGGCTGACCGGAGGTGCGGCCAAATGAAGTTGGAACATTACGTTTCCCAGAAGCCCTTCGAACCGCACGCGACGGAAACGCTCACGCCCGAGCAGGAGCGCTTCTACCGCGCCTCCCAGTGGCAGATCATGTGGTGGAAGTTCAGGCGCCACCGCATCGCGGTGGCGGCGGGCGCGATCCTGCTCGTCTTCTACGCCTCGACGCTGGTGAGCGAGTTCATCGCGCCGTATCATCTGCACACGCGCGACACGCGCCACATCTACGCCCCGCCGCAGGACCTGCACCTGTTCCACGAAGGGCGCTTCGTCGGGCCGTTCGTCTACGGCTACCGCATGCAGCTCGACATGGTGCGCCTGAAGCGCGAGTACAGCCCGGACCCGAAGCTGGTGCAGCCGCTGCGCTTCTTCTGCCTGGGCGACGAGTACCGCTTCTGGGGCCTCGCCGACGGGCGCTTCCACTTCGTCTGCCCCGCCCACGAGGGCACGCTCTACCTGATGGGCACCGACCGCCTGGGGCGCGATCTGTTCTCGCGCATCGTCTACGGCACGCGCATCTCGCTCACCGTCGGCCTGCTCGGCATCGCGGTCAGCTTCCTGATCGGCGTCGCGCTCGGCGGCGTCTCGGGCTACTACGGCGGCTGGATCGACAACGTCATCCAGCGCTTCATCGAGATGGTGCGCTCCTTCCCCGAGCTGCCGCTGTGGATGGCGCTCTCGGCGGCGCTGCCGGTGACCTGGAGCCCGATCCTCATCTACTTCGGCATCACCATCATCCTCGGGCTGCTCGACTGGCCGGGACTCGCCCGCGCGGTACGCTCGAAGCTCCTGGCCTTGAGGGAAGAGGATTTCGCCACCGCCGCGGTGCTGATGGGCGCG
>MERP01000121.1 GCA_001772055.1 Betaproteobacteria bacterium RIFCSPLOWO2_12_FULL_68_19 | reverse complement strand
GTGATCCGCCACCTCGTGAACCTGGAGGTTGTAAACACCTACGAGGGCACGCATGATATCCATGCCCTGATCCTCGGACGCGCCATCACCGGCATTCAATCGTTCAACTGATGGAAGAAGATTCGGTAAGAGAAGCGCTGAGAAGCGTGGAAGATCCCGAGGCCGGCATGAGCATCGTCGACCTCGGCCTGGTGTACGGCATCACCCTCGAGCCCGGGCGCGTGCGCGTCGAGATGACCATGACTTCGCCCGCCTGCCCGGTCGCGCCCTATCTGGTGGACGAGTCGGTAGCGGCGATCCGCGCGGTGGCGCCCGAAGGCACGGACGTGCAGGTCGACCTGGTGTGGGAGCCGCCCTGGACGCCGGAGCGCATGAGCGCGGAGGCGCAGAGGAAGTTCGGCTGGTCATGACGCAGCGCGGGCTCTAGTGCCGCCGCGCTGGCGCCTGCCGCTGCTCGTGCTCGGCTTCGTTTCGCTCGCGCTCGGCGCAGCCGGGGGCCTTGCCAGGCTGTCCCCGGGGATTCCCGCTCCCGCAACGGCAATTGCGCTGCACGGCCCGCTCATGGTGTCGGCCTTCTTCGGCACCGTGATCGCCCTCGAGCGCGCCGCGGCGCTGGAGCGGACCTGGGCCTACGCCGCCCCGCTTTGCGCCGGAGCGAGCGGGGTCGTGCTGCTGCTCGGCTTCGCGCTGCCGGGATTCGCGCTGATGGCGCTTGCGGCCGCGCTGTTCTTCGCCGCGAGCATGGTCGTGCTCGGCCGCCAGCCTTCGCTCGAAACCGGGACGCTGCTCGCCGGCGCCGCGGCCTGGCTGGCGGGCAACCTGATGCTGTTCGAGGGCCAGGCCGCCGTGCCCTGGTGGATCGCCTTCTTCGCGCTCACCATCGGCGCCGAGCGCCTCGAGCTTTCGCGCTACCTGAAGCGCGGGCCGTGGGTGCGGCGCTCGTTCGCCCTGCTCGCCGGGGCCCTGCTGGCGGCGCCTCTCATTCCATCCTTGCTTGGCGTGGTGCTGGTGCTGCTCTCGCTGTGGCTGCTCGCATTCGACCTCGCGCGTGTCACGGTGCGCCAGTCCAGGCTGCCGCGCTACATCGCGGTGTGCCTGCTCGCGGGCTACTTCTGGCTCGCGGTGGGCGGCGCGCTCATCGCTACGTCGACGGCCTATGACGCCGCCCTGCATGCGATCTTCGTCGGCTTCGTGTTCTCGATGGTATTCGGGCACGCACCGGTGATCCTGCCCGCGGTGCTGCGGGTGTCATTTCCCTACCACCGCGTCCTTTATGCGCCGCTCCTGCTGCTGCACGCGTCGCTCGCCGTGCGCGTCGCCGGCTCGAGCGTCGCCGGCGCCTGGGGCAACGCCGCGGCGATCGCCCTGTTCATCGTCACCGCCGCGAGCCTGGTGCTCGCGCGCGCGCGGCCGCGCCGCTGACGCAGGGCGAGAACCGGGGTTGATCGCTTTGACCTAGCCGTGCATGGTCAGGCCGCCGGAGACGGAGAGCACCTGCCCGGTGATGAAGTCGGCGTCGTCGCTCGCGAAAAACGCGATCGCGCCCGGCAGGTCCTCGGGCTTGCCCAGGCGCCCCAGGGGGATGGCGCGGCGGTAGGCTTCGCGCAGCTTCTCGGGGTTGCCCGCGCCCTGCATGAACTGCTCCAGCATGTTCGTTTCGGTCAGCCCCGGGCACACGACGTTCAACCGGATGTTCTTCGTCGCCAGCTCGCGCGCCAGGGTCTTGGTGAGCGCGATCAGGCCGCCCTTGCAGGCGGAGTAGGGCGCCTCGCCCGAGGAGCCGACGCGTCCGGCGTCGGAAGCGACGGTCACTACCTTGCCCCCGCCGCGCTCCACCATGCCGGGCAGCACGCAGTGCAGCAGGTTCATCGCGCCGATCAGGTTGATGGAGATGATCTTCTGCCAGAACGCCGGGTCGGTCTTGAGGAAGGGCTTGAACATGTCCCAGCCGGCGTTGTTGACCAGGATGTCCACGGCACCGGCGTTCGCCACGGCTTTCCT
This sequence comes from Betaproteobacteria bacterium RIFCSPLOWO2_12_FULL_68_19, assembly GCA_001772055.1. Classification (GTDB taxonomy): domain Bacteria; phylum Pseudomonadota; class Gammaproteobacteria; order Burkholderiales; family SG8-39; genus SCGC-AG-212-J23. Next base: position 8,826 of record MERP01000121.1, on the reverse strand, counting down.
GACGGCTTCGTAGTCCGTGATGTCCACCGGAGGGTCTGCCTTGAGATCGAACACCACGACGTTCGTGCCTTCCTCGCGGAAGCGCTTCACCACCGCGGCGCCGATGCCGGCCGCGCCGCCGGTGACGATGGCGGTCTTGCCCTTCAAGCCTCGCATTTCATCGCTCCTGTGGCACGATGAGCCTCACCCGGCGATGCGGGGAGGGTCGGGATCCTCGTCCCAGCCCGCGGCCGGGCGCGGCACCTTCTTCATCCACTGCTTGATCAACGCGACGTGCTCGCGCTCCTCGTCGGCCATCTCCTTCGCCGCGGCGCGCACGCGCTGCGGCGCGGCGCCGGCGGCGATGTCGTCGAAGTACTTCACCGCCTCCAACTCGCAGCGCAGCGCGATCTCGAGCGCGTGGTAGGGCTGCATGAGGTAATGCAGCGAGTCGAAGGGCGCCGTCTCCGGCGCCTCGGCGCCGCTCCAGGCGAAGGCGGGCGGCAGCGCCGGCACGCTCGGCCAGCCCATCTCCTCGAGGATGCGCTTCGCGTGCAGCGCCTCGATCTCCGAGAGCTTGCGGAACAGCTGCGCCACCTCGCGGTTGTTGTGGGTGTCGAGCTGCTCGGCGAACTGCGCGTAGCGCTCGGTCGCCTCGAGCTCCATGGTGTAGGCGCGCGACATGAAGTCTTCTAGAGACGGAACAGGCATTCCAGGTCCTCCGGGGAATCGGTCGGTGCGGCGGCCATGCCGGTGAACGGCGCGCGGCTGCCCTTGTAGAGCACGCCGATGTTGAAGCCGTCGTCGGTCATGAGCCGGCGCGCGGCGCGCCCCGGATCGTCGGTCGGCGCGACCGGCGCCGGGTGCACGGCCTCCTTCCAGCCGCGCTGCTCGGGCCGGAAGGTGACGCAGGGCGAGAGCACCTCGAGGAAGTAGAAGCCCGGATGGCGCACCGCCTCGGCGATCAGCGCGGCGAGGCCGTTCGGGTCGCCCGAGAAGCCGCGCGCGATGAAGTTGGCGCCCGAGGCGAGCGCGATCACCAGCGGGTGGAACTCGCGCAGCCCCGTGCCGCCGGGCGCGAGCTTCGAGCGCCAGTCGGGCTCGGTGGTGGGCGAGGGCTGCCCCTTGGTCATGCCGTAGACATGGTTGTCCATCACGATGTAGGTGAGGTCGACGTTGCGCCGGCAGGCGTGCAGGAAGTGGTTGCCGCCGATCGAGTAGCCGTCGCCGTCGCCGCTCGCCACCAGCACCGTCAGCTCGGGGCGCGCGACTTTCAGGCCGGTCGCCGCCGGCAGCGCGCGGCCGTGCACGCCGTGGAAGCCGTAGCAGTTGGTGTAGGCCGGGATCCTCGAGGAGCAGCCGATGCCCGACACCACCGCCACGTTCTCGGGGCGCAGCTCGAGCATCGCGAGCGCCTTGGTGACGCCGGTGAGCACCGAGTAGTCGCCGCAGCCCGGGCACCACACCGGCTTGTAGCCGGACTTGAAGTCCTTCGGCTGCAGCGCCGCCGCGGCGAAGGGAGCATTCATGCCGTTTCTTCCCAATTAAGGAGCTCTTGACGAACCTCTTCCGGCCGGAACGGCAGCGGTCCCGGACGGCGCAGGCTCCGCACCTCGCCGGGCAGCTGGTACTCCGAGCGCAGGTAGCGCAGGAACTGGCCGCTGTGGTTCTGCTCCACCACCAGCACGCGCTTCACGCCTTCGAGCGCTTTCCTGAGCCGCTCGGGCTGCGCGGGCGAGAGCAGCCGCAGCGACACCAGCTTTACTCCCTTGCCGTTGCGCGCCATGGCTTCGCGCACCGGCCCGGTGCACGAGCCGAAGGTCAGCACCGCGGTCTCGCCTTCGCCTTCGATACTCGCCCAGGCATCCCCCGGGTCGAGCTGCGAGACCTTGCGCGCGCGCTTGTCCATCTGCGCCAGGTGGTCGGCGGTCTGCGACGAGGGCGTGCCGCCCTCGTTGTGCTCCAGGCCGTCGGCGGTGTACGCGGTTCCCCTGGTGCCGGGGATCGCCATCGGCGATATGCCCGACTCGGTGAGCGCGTAGCGCTTGTAGCCTTCGGCGCCTTCCGCTTTCAGTCTTTCAAGAGATTGTTTTTCGAGAACCGGAGCATCGACGACCGCGCGCGCCTGGCCGAAGTACTGGTCGGAGAGCACGATCGCCGGCACTTGCAGCGACTCGGCGAGCCCGACGGCCCAGGCCGTGGCCGCGACGCAGTCGGCGAGCGAGTTCGGCGCGACGACGATGTGCGGCGCGTCGCCGTGCATCCCATACAGAGCGATGTTGAGATCGGCCTGCTCGCTCTTGGTGGCGATGCCGGTGGACGGGCCGGTGCGCATGACGTCGACCACCACCACCGGCACCTCCGCCGCCACGCCCAGCCCGAGCGCCTCGATCATCAGCGCGAGCCCGGGGCCCGAGGTCGCGGTGAGCGAAGGCACGCCGCCGTAGGAAGCGCCGAGCGCCATGTTGATCGACGCCAGCTCGTCCTCCGCCTGCACCAGCGTGCCGCCCACCTTCGCCAGCGCCGGCGCGAGCCATTCGAGCAGCTCGGTGGCCGGCGTGATCGGGTAGGCGGCGACGAAGCGCACGCCGCCGCGCAGCGCGCCGTAGCCCGCCGCCTCGTTGCCGGTGATGAGCCAGCGGGCGCTGCTTGAAGGTGGCTTTTCGAGTGAAAACCCCTCCAGCGAGGAAGCTTGCGAAAAACCCAGTCTCGCTGCGGCGATGCCCGCCTCGAGCCCTTTCTTCATCGCCTTCTTCGCCGCCGCCTCGACCGACTCGAAGGAAAGGCCGATCAGCCCGGCGAGCACGCCCAGGGCCACCATGTTGGGCCAGGCGCCGGCGAGCTGTCCCGCGAGCTGCTTCAGGGGCACCGGCAGATAGCGCGCGCCGCTGCGCGTGAAGACTTCGGGCGGCTCGCCCTGCGCCGGGTCGCCGACGATGATGCTGCCGGGGGCGAGCGGCAACTCGGCGGCGAAGCGCCCGACGTTCTGCCAGTCGATCGCCGCCAGCACCTGGAAGCGGTCGTCCTGGCCGTCGGTCGGGAAGGTGGCGACGCGCAGCATGGCGGCGGCCTCGCCGCCGCGGATCTGCGGCCCGCTGGTGCGCGTCATGAGGCCGTAGTATCCGGCCAGCGCCGCCGCCTCGAGCAGCATGTTGCCGGCGGTCATGACGCCCGCGCCGCCGCTGCCTGCAAGGGCGACCGAGACGCTGGGGGTGGGCTTCATGGGCGTCAATTTGGCCGCAAGTCGATGGCCATTCTTTGAACTAGATCAAATCCGCGCGCTTTCTTCCGGGGTATTTATGCATCACGGCGGCTAAATCGGCATTCGAATGCCACTTTGAGACAGAGGAGACCAGCATGGCAGCGCCCGAGACACGGTTCCTGAGGAGCCACGACCTGACCGAAGGCGGGTCCGCCCAGGGGGTGCGCTTCGAGCGCCGCCCCGCGCGCACGCCCGAGGGAAGCACGGCGCCGGGCCTCTATAACGCCTGGATCTGGCTCGACAACCCCGGCCAGTACAACTCCTACACCACCGAGATGGTGAAGGCGGTGATCCTCGCTTTCCGCGCTGCATCAAACGCGCGCGACGTGAGCTGCGTGGTCTTCACCGGCGCCGGCGACAAGGCCTTCTGCACCGGCGGCAACACCAAGGAGTACGCGGAGTACTACGCCGGCCGGCCGCAGGAGTACCGCCAGTACATGCGCCTTTTCAACGACATGGTCTCTGCGATCCTCGCCTGCGACAAGCCGGTGATCTGCCGCGTGAACGGCATGCGCGTCGGCGGCGGCCAGGAGATCGGCATGGCCTGCGACTTCTCGGTCGCCCAGGACCTGGCGCGCTTCGGCCAGGCGGGCCCCAAGCACGGCTCGGCGCCGATCGGCGGCGCGACCGATTTCCTGCCGGTGATGATCGGCGCGGAGCGCGCCATGGCGGCCTGCGTGCTGTGCGAGCCGTTCTCCGCGCACGAGGCCTACCAGATGGGGATCCTGACCGACATCGTGCCGGCGCTGAAGGTCGACGGCAGCTTCGTGCCGAACCCGCTGGTCGAGACCCGGCGCCTCTACGACGACTATGGAAGGCTCGCCTTTGGAAAAGCAAAGACGGGAGAAGCGCTGAGGCAGGGCAAGGAGCTCATGAAGAAGGGGGTCGTGGACCTTTCCCGGCTCGACGAGAAGGTCGAGGAGCTGTGCGCGAAGATGCTGCTCACCTTCCCCGACTGCACCGCCAAGACGCTCGAGGAGCTGAGGAAGCCCAAGCTCGACGCCTGGAACCGCAACAAGGAGAACTCGCGCGCCTGGCTGGCGCTCAACATGGTGACCGAGGGTCGCGCCGGCTTCACCGCCTTCAACGAGGGCCCGAAGGACGCGCGCGAGGTCGACTTCGTGCTACTGCGGCAGAAGCTCGCTGCCGGCGAGCCCTGGGTCGGAAGCCTGCACGACGAGATCCAGCCCGCGCATGAATGACGGCCCGCTCAAGGTGTGGCTCGAACGCGACGGGGCGCTGCTCAGGCTGCGCCTCGCCCGCCCCAAGGCCAACGTCATCGACGCGGCGATGATCGCCGCGCTCTCCAATGGTTTTGCCTCTTACAGGGAAAACAGGGGATTGCTCGCCGTGCTGGTCGACCACGAGGGCCCGCATTTCTCCTTCGGCGCGTCGGTCGAGGAGCACCTGCCCCAGCGCTGCGAGCAGATGCTGAAGCAGCTGCATGCCCTGATCGCAGAGATGCTCGGCTGGCCCAAGCCCATCCTCGTCGCCGCGCGCGGCCAGTGCCTCGGCGGCGGCCTGGAGCTCGCGCTCGCCGGCAGCCTGCTGTTCGTTTCCCCGGATACGCGCCTCGGCCAGCCCGAGATCAAGCTCGGCGTGTTCGCGCCCGCCGCCTCGGTGCTGCTGCCGCTGCGCATCGGCCAGGCGCGCGCGGAAGACCTGCTGCTCTCGGGCCGCTCGATCGACGGCGCTACCGCGCTTGCGTGGGGCCTGGCGAACGATCTCTCGCCGGACCCCGAGGCGGCCGCGCTCGACTACTTCGAGAAGAACCTCTCGGACAAGAGCGCCGCCGCGATCACGCATGCGACGCGCGCGGCGCGCGAGGCGTTCGCCGGCGCGGCGCGAGCGCGGCTCGAAGACGTGGAAGCAATGTATCTCGAGAAGCTCATGGCGACGCGCGACGCCAAAGAGGGCCTGCAAGCCTTCATCGACAAACGACAGCCTGCATGGGAGCACCGATGAGCGTCCGGGAATTGGTCAAGCGCTGCGAGGCCCTGTTCGACGACCTCGAGCTCGGCGCCGTCAAGCAGTGGAAGGCGGCGCAGCCCGGCCGCAAGGCGATCGGCTACCTGCCGATCTACGTGCCGCGCGAGATCGTGCACGCCGCCGGCATGCTGCCGGTGGGCATCTTCGGCGGCGGCGACCAGCTCGAGGTGATCCAGGGCGACGCCTACTACCAGAGCTACATCTGCCGCATCCCGCGCTCGACCCTCGAGCTCGGCCTGACCGGCCGCCTCGACTGCCTCGACGGGATGCTGTTCCCCTCGATCTGCGACGTGATCCGCAACCTCTCGGGCATGTGGCAGATCATGTTCAAGGACAAGTACGTCAAGTACTTCGACCTGCCGCAGAACTACGACGACTCGACCGGCGGCACGTTCTACATCCATGAAATGAGCGCGCTGCGCAGCGATCTTGAAAAGCTGTCGAACAAGAAAATTACCGACGAAGACCTGAGAAATTCCATCGCCGTCTACAACGACAACCGCAGGGCGGTGCGCGAGCTCTACGCCTATCGCGCGCAGAAGCCCTGGCAGGCGCCGACCTCCGAGATGTATCTGGTGCTGCGCGCCGGCTGCGTGCTGCCGCCCGAAGAGCATACCGCTCTCATAAGAAAGTATCTGGTTTCCTGTGAAGAGCAGCAAAGGCCGCAGCGCGACAACGCGCGCGTCGTGCTGACCGGCTCGTTCTGCGAGCAGCCGCCGCTCGGGCTGATCAAGTCGATCGAGATAGCCGGCTGCTACGTGGTCGACGACGACTTCCAGCTCTGCCAGAGCATGCTGCTCGAGGAGGTGCCGACCACGGGCGACCCGCTCGAGGCGCTCTCGAAGGCCTTCCTGCACCGCTCGGCGCAGACCTCGTCGAAGTACGACGAGAAGAAGGAGGACAAGGGCAAGCACCTGCTGCGCCAGGTGAAAACGCGCGGCGCCGAGGGCGTGATCTTCGCCGCCGCCTCGTTCTGCGACCCGGCGCTGCTCGAGCGGCCGATGCTGCTCGAGATCCTCGCCAAGCACAAGATCCCGTACACCGCCTTCAAGTACGCCGAGAACACCGGCCAGATGGCGCCGATCCGCGAGCAGACCGGCACCTTCGCCGACTCGATCAAGCTCTGGAGCGCCGCATGAGCCCCGCACCCGCGAAGAAAGAGGTCGTCAAGGACGATTCGATGTGGCTCCAGAAGGAGCTCATCAACCGCAACTACCACGAGGTGGCCACCGCGCACGAGACCGGCCGCAAGATCTCGGCGACCTTCGTGCCGGGCAACCTGAACGAGCTGCTGATGTGCTTCGACTTCGCGCGCCGGCTGCCCGAGACCGACGCGCTGCAGAACGGCATGCGCAAGAAGTCCGGCAAGATGATCATGGACGCCGAGCGCGAGGGGCACTCCGAGGACGTGTGCACCTACGTCAAGACCGACCTGGGCATGATGCTCGCCGGCGAGAAGGGCCCGACCGGCGAGCCGATGCCGCACCCCGACGTGCTGCTGCTTTCCTACACCGGCTGCTTCACCTTCATGAAGTGGTTCGAGCTGGTGCGGCAGAAATACGACTGCGAGACGGTGATGCTGCACGTGCCCTACCAGGGCGACGGCAAGATCAACCCGGCGATGCGCGACTACGTGGTGAAGCAGCTCAAGGACAAGGTCATCCCGACGCTGGAGAAGGTCTCGGGCGTCAAGTTCGACATCGACCGGCTGCGCGGGTACATGAAGGAGTCGGCGAAGGCCGAGGAAGACCTGGTGCGCGTGCTGCAGAGCGCCAAGCAGCGCCCCAGCCCGATCGACGGCTACTTCGGCGCGGTGTACTACATCGGGCCGATCTTCACCGCCTTCCGCGGCGTGCCCGAGGCGACGAAGTACTACAGCGTGCTGCGCGAGGAGGTCGAGGCGCGGGTGCGCGAGGGCAAGGGGCCGGTGACGCCGGAAGGCGATCATCCCGGCGAGAAGTACCGGCTGGTGGTGGAAGGCCCGCCCAACTGGACCAACTTCCGCGAGTTCTGGAAGATGTTCTACGACGAAGGCGCGGTGGTGGTCGCCTCCACCTACGCCAAGGTCGGCGGCGTGTACGACTTCGGCTTCCGCCACGATCCGGACCATCCGCTCGAGTCGCTCGCCGACTACTGCCTGGGCTGCTACACCAACCTCAACTTCCCGCAGCGCATCGACATGATCTGCAAGTACATGGACGAGTACCAGGCCGACGGTCTGCTGATCAACTCGATCAAGAGCTGCAACAGCTTCTCGGCGGGGCAGCTGCTGATCCTGCGCGAGGTGGAGAAGCGCACCGGCAAGCCGGCGGCGTTCATCGAGTCGGACCTCGTCGACCCGCGCTACTTCTCCGCCGCCAACATCAAGAACCGCCTCGAGAGCTACTTCCAGATGATCAAACAGAAGAGGGCCGCCAATGAAGTGCTTCATCGGCATTGACCTGGGGTCCACCACCACGAAAGCGGTGGTGATGGACGAGGCGCGCACGGTGCTCGGGCGCGGCATCACCAACTCGCGCTCCAACTACGACACCGCCGCCGCCATCGCCAAGCAGGAGGCGCTGGTCGCCGCGCGCTTCCATCTTTTCAGGGAAGAGCTTTCGAACAGGCAGGTTCTCAACGGGGGACTCGAAGCCTTCCTCGGCCAGCTCGAGCGCGACTTCCGCCTCGAGCAGTACCTCGAGCAGCTCGCCGACCTGGAGCAGGTGTGCCAGCGCAACGCGCAGACCGCCAACTTCGGCGACGCGGCCAAGGGGGTGGCGCTCGCGCTCCAGGCGCTGTTCGGATTGCTGAAGAACGAGGCTGCCGCGCTGTACGCGCCGGGCGCCAGGCGCAAGAGCGATTTCTTCCGCGACATCGCCGGCGCCCAGTACCTGGGGCTGGGCGAGAAGGTCGCGAAGGACGCCGGCGTGCGCTACGACCAGCTGCTCAACGTCTTCGACCGCTCGATCATCGAGGTCGAGAACCGGGTCTACGGCGAGTCCATCTCGCGCCACCTGCTGGCCGCGCTCGAGCGGACCTACGCGGCGCTTCCCGAGACGCTTTCCCAGAAGGAACGCATCTCCTCTCCGATCAAGGGCGTGCTCGACACCGAGCTCGAGGAGACCTACGTGATCGGCACCGGCTACGGGCGCGCGCGCCTGCCGTTCTCGAAGGAGCACGTGCGCTCCGAGATCCTGTGCCACGGCCTGGGCGCGCACGTCATGTACCCGAAGACCGCCACCGTGCTCGACATCGGCGGCCAGGACACCAAGGCGATCCAGGTCGACGCGCACGGCATCGTCGAGTCGTTCCAGATGAACGACCGCTGCGCCGCGGGCTGCGGGCGCTACCTCGGCTACATCGCCGACGAGATGAACATGGGCCTGCACGAGCTCGGGCCGCTCGCCATGAAGGCGACCAAGACGGTGCGCATCAACTCCACCTGCACGGTGTTCGCGGGCGCGGAGCTGCGCGACCGCCTGTCGCTGGGCGAGAAGCGCGAGGACATCATGGCCGGCCTGCACCGGGCGATCGTGCTGCGCGCGATGTCGATCCTCGCGCGCTCGGGCGGCATCCGCAACGAGTTCACCTTCACCGGCGGCGTGGCGAAGAAC
>MERP01000120.1 GCA_001772055.1 Betaproteobacteria bacterium RIFCSPLOWO2_12_FULL_68_19 | reverse complement strand
CACCAGATGCATCTACGCGCAAACAACTTCTGAGATCGGAAGACAGCTTCAACCTGTGGCAGAGCATCCTGCGCGGCGCGGGCGTGGTCACCGGCTGCCGGCGCTGCGCCGACGTGTGCCCGGTCGGCGCCGACTACGCGGCGATGCTCGCCGACGCGCTGGAAGAGATCCCCGAGAACACCCCCGAGAAGGAGAAACGCCTCGTGGAGATGATGCGGGCCGAGTCGCCCGCTTATGAGAAACAGAAGCGTTTCATCGGCTTCCTGAAGCAGGTCTGATGCCCCTGGCGCTGCCCAAGTCCCGCGACGAGATCCGGCGCGTCCAGTCCGAGCGCAAGCGCGCCGCGGTCGAGCAGGCGCTGCGCTCGCCGTTCTGGCGCAAGAGAATTCCGCAGAGCATTTCTCTCGACGGGCTGGAGGACCCCGAGGTCTGGCGCAGGATCCCGATCCTCGACAAGGAAATCCTGCGCGCCATGCCGGACGAGCAGTTCTACGGCGAGTTCTGCCTCTCCGGCCACGACGGCATCGCCGAGTTCTGGCGCTCGGGCGGGGTCACCGGGCAGCCGCTTTTCTACCCGCGCAGCTTCCGCGACATGGTGTACGGCCTGGAAGCGTTCGCGCGCGCCTTCGACTGCGCCGGCGCCGGGCGGGGCGAGCGCGCGCACGTCTCCTTCCCCATGGGCATCCACCCGGTGGGCCAGGCGTTCTCGCGCTGCGCCGCCTCGCGCGGCATCACCGTCAACTGGGCGGGCTCCGGCACCTCGACGCCTTCGGCGCTGCAGCTCGAGCTGATCCAGCGCCTGAAGCCCACCCTCTGGCTCGGCATGTCGAGCTACGCGCTGCACCTCGCCAACCTGGCCGAGGCGCGGGGAATCGATTTAAGGGATTCTTCAGTAAAAATAATGCTCACTTCGGCCGAGCCGGTGTCGAAAGCCAAGCGCGACAAGATCGAGCGCAGCTGGGGGGCGAAGCTCACCGACACCTTCGGCATGACCGAGGCCGGCATGATGGGCGCGGAGAGCAAGGAAGATGAGTCCGGGAAGGGCTTCCGCGTCTGGACCGACCTGTACTTCGTCGAGGTGCTCGACCCCGGGACGCTCGAGCCGGTGCGCGAGGGCGAGGTCGGGACGCTGGTGGTGACCGCGCTGTGGAGCAACAACGTGACGCCGTTCCTGCGCTGGAGCTCGGGCGACCTCGTGTCCTACGCCGAAGCCGACGACGGCCGGGGTCCGTTCTCGGTGTTCCCGCGCCTCAAGCACGCGCAGCGCACCGCCGGCTTCTTCAAGATCCGCGGCGTCAACCTCGGCCACCAGGAGCTGGAGGACTTCATGTTCCGGCAGCCCGAGATCGGCGACTTCCGCGCCGAGGCGCTGAACGAGGGCGGCAACGACATCCTGCGCCTGTCGATCGAGGTTCGGCGGGGGGCGGATGGCAACGCGGTCTCATCCAGGCTGAAAACCGAGCTGAAGGAGAAATTCGAGCTGCTGCCCGAAGTCCTGGTGCTCGAGAGCGGCACGCTGGCGCGCGAGTTCGAGGCCAACGTCAAGGCCGCGAGGTTCGTCGACCGGCGCGGCTAGCGCAGCAGCGCGAGCGCCTCGTCGGAGCCGCGCACGTCGCCGAACTGCTGGATCACGTTCTCGAGCGTGGCGCGCTGCTCCTCGTCCGAGAGCGCCGCGGTGCAGTCCGAGAGCAGCACCACCTTGAAGTCGAGCATCATCGCGTCGCGCGCGGTGCATTCGCAGCACACGTTGGTCTTCGTGCCCGCAATCAGCAAAGTATCGAGAGATCTTTGCCGGAGGATGCCTTCCAGGGGAGAGGCGTTCCCGATAAAGGCGCTGTAGCGGTTCTTGGCCACGCGCAGGTCCCCGGGGGCGGCCTCGAGCTCGGGCCACAGGCCCTGCAGCCGGGAGCCGGCCTCGAGCGCGGCCGCCGCCTGGCCGCGCTTGCCCGGGGCGACGAAGGCATCGAAGAAGCCGGCCCAGTCGCGGCCGCCCTGCTGGTTCTCGTGCATGACCCAGATCACCGGCACGCCGCGGCCGCGCAGCGCGGCGGCAAGGCGGTTGATGGGCGCGACGATGGCGCGCGCCGCCGGCACCTCGATCGGCGCGCCGGGCGCGACGAAGGCGTTCTGCATGTCGATCACGAGCAGCGCCGTGCGCTTCGCCTCCAGCGCCTCGAAGAGGTGCAGCCGCCCGCGGCGCGCCACCACGCGCTCCACGATCTCGGGGCGGATGGCGACGTTGTGCATTACAGGGCGCCGAGGTAGTCGGCCATCTTCTTGCGCGCCGCCGCGTCCGGCAGCGGCCCTTGCGCCGCGCCGAGGTTGTCCTTCATGTGCTCGGGCTTGCTCGTGGCCGGAATGGCGCAGGTCACCGCGGGGTGCGAGACGATCCACTTCAGGAAGTACTGCGCCCAGCTCGCGATGCCCACCTCGGCAGCCCAGGGGGGAAGCTGCTTGCCTCTGGTCCTCCTGAATAACGAGCCTTCGGCGAACGGCCGGTTGACGATCACGCCCAGGCCCCTCTCGCGCGCGAGCGGCAGCAATCTCCTCTCGCATTCGCGCTCCGCGAGCGAGTAGTTGATCTGCAGGAAGTCCCACTTCCCGCTCGTCAGCACGCGCTCGACTTCGGCGTACGCCGACGAGCTGTAATGAGTCACCCCCATGTATCTCGTCCTTCCTCGAGCTTTCATCTCCTCGAGCGTCTTTGCGTGCACTTGAACGTCCGCCAGGTTGTGCACCTGCATCAGGTCCATGCGCTCGACGCGCAGGCGCTTGAACGAGGCCTCCATCTGCGCGATGCCGGCCTCGCGGCCGCTGGCCCAGACCTTGGTCGCCAGGAACAGCCGCCCGCGCATGCCCAGCTCGGCGACCAGATCGCCCACCACGCTCTCCGCGCTGCCGTACATCGGCGAGGAGTCCACCACGTTGCCGTCGAGCAGCTTCAGCACCTCGCGCAGCGGCGCGCGCGCGGCGGGGTCGTTGCCGACGTCGAAGGTCTGCCAGGTGCCCAGGCCGATGGCAGGCAGCTTCACTTTTCCCTGTGAAAACACTTTTTTCGTTGCCAATGCAGCGAGCGCGCCGAGGAGGGCGCGGCGGCGGGCGTCCATGATTCATTCTAGCGCCGGGCCGCAAGGCGACCGCGGCCCCGGGCGAGCGCACGGCCATGCGCTATAGTAGGCGAGAGGGAGGAAGAACATGGGCACAGGCGGATGGATCACGCTCGGCGTGGCGGTGGCGATCGTGCTGTTCGCGATCGCCGTCTACAACCGGCTGGTGGTGCTGCGCAACCGCTTCAAGAACGCGTTCGCGCAGATCGACGTGCAGCTCAGGCGCCGCTATGACCTGATCCCGAACCTGGTCGAGTCGGTGAAGGGCTACATGCAGCACGAGCGCGGCACGCTCGAGGCGGTGATCCAGGCGCGCGGCGCGGCGGTGAGCGCCGAAGGGCGCGCCGCGGCCGCGCCGGGCGATCCGGCGGCGATGCGCGCGCTCGCCCAGGCCGAGGGCGCGCTCGGCGGCGCGCTCGGGCGCCTGCTCGCGGTGTTCGAGGCCTACCCCGACCTGAAGGCGAACCAGAACGTGCTCGGCCTGCAGGAGGAGCTCTCCAGCACCGAGAACAAGATCGCGTTCGCGCGCCAGGCCTACAACGACTCGGTGATGCAGTTCAACACCCGGCGCGAGAGCTTCCCCGACAACCTGTTCGCCGGCTTGTTCGGCTTCTCGGGCGCGGAGCTGCTGCAGGCGACCGGCTCGGAGGAGGAGCGCAAGGCGCCGAAGGTCTCCTTCAGCTAGCTTGGACTTCTTCGAGGAGCAGGAGCGCGCGCGCCGCAGGTCGCGCTGGCTCGTCCTGTGGTATCTCGCCGCCGCCGCCGCGGTGGTCGCGAGCTACTGCGCCGTCGCCGCAGGGTTCTACGCGCTGCTCGCGCTCTACTGGGGCGCGAGCGTGCAGCCGCCGCGCGAGCTGCTCGCCGGCGTCGCGCTGCTGGTCGGAGGCGGCATCGTCGCGGTTTCTGCGTGGCGCATCTGGCAGCTGAGGGACGGAGGCGCCGCGGTCGCCTACCTGCTCGGCGCGCGCTACGTCGAGCCGGGCAACTGCAGCCCGGCCGAGCGGCGCCTGCTCAACGTGGTCGAGGAGATGGCGATCGCCTCGGGCGTCGCCGTGCCGCCGCTGTACTGCCTGCAGCGCGAGGAGGCGATCAACGCCCTGGTCGCCGGCTATTCGCCCAACGAGGCGGTGATCATCGTCACGCGCGGCGCGCTCGCCAGGCTCTCGCGCGACGAGCTGCAAGGCGTGATGGGCCACGAGTTCAGCCACATCCTCAACGGCGACATGGCGCTCAACGTGCGCCTGGTGGGCCTGCTCGCCGGCCTGGAGTGGCTGGTCGACGCGGGCGAGAACATGGTCTTCCAGGTGGGAAAGGAATTTCAGTCGAAGGAGCGCGAAGAGCGGGGCGGGGAGGCGCTGCTCGCGGTGTGCGGCGCGCTCGTCGCCTTCATCGGCTTTCCCGGCGCGCTCGCCGCCGACGCCATCAAGGCCGCGATCTCGCGCGAGCGCGAGCTGCTCGCCGACGCGGCGAGCGTGCAGTTCACGCGCAATCCCGAGGCGATCGCGGGCGCGCTCGACTCGATCCTGGCGCTGCGCGCGCACACCGCCGTGAGCGCGCTGCACTGCGAGCTTTTCTCGCACATGTTCTTCGCGCAGGCGCTCGGGCGCTGGTGGGGCTTCCCGACCCATCCGCCGCTCGAGACGCGCATCCGGCGCGCGCACCCGCGCTTCCTGCGCGACGACTACCGCGCGAGGCGCCACGGCCGGCGCCAGGAGGTCGCGGCGATCGACGGCGCCGGCAACGTCGTCAAGCACGTCAAGGCCCTTTCTTTCATAAGTTCAATAGGACACCCGGGAGCGCAGCACGTCGATCACGCGGCGAAGCTGCTCGCCGACATGCCCGAGCGGCTGCGCCTCGCGCTGCGCCGGCCCGGGGAGGCCGAGGCGGCGATGTTCGCGCTCGCCCTCGAGCCCGAGGACGAGACCCGCGGGCGCGAGCTGGCGGCGCTCGAGGCGCGCCGCGGCCCGGCCGCGGCCGCGCGCGCCAAAGAGCTGTACGCATATGTCGGCATCCTCGCGCGCAACCACATGCTCACGCTCGCCGACCTGGCGGTGCCGGCGATCAAGGAGCAGCGGCAGAAGGCGCGCGACGCCTTCCTCGCCGACCTCGCCGCGGTCGTGGAGGCGGACCGGCGCGTCACGCTGCGCGAGTTCGTGCTGCTCACGCTGCTGCGCCAGCGCCTGCGCGAAGGGGCGGGCCAGCCGATCGCCACGCAGTTCCGCCGCGTCGAGGAGGTGGCCGCCGACGCGCAGGACGTCGTGTCCCTGGTGGCGCTCGCCGGCGGCGACCATGCCACGGCATTCGCGAGGGGCGCCGCGGTGCTCAAGCTGGGCTGGACGGAAATCGTTTCAATAGAAGCCTTGAGCACTGCACGCGTGGGCGAAGCGCTCGAGCGCCTGCGGCATCTCGCGCCGTTCCAGAAGCCCGGAGTGCTGAAAGCCTGCGTCGAGGCGGCGGCGGCCGATGGCAAGGTCGGTCTCGCGGAGGCCGAGCTGGTGCGCATGGTGGCCGCGACGCTCGACTGCCCTGTGCCGCCGACTATTTTTTCCTAGAGATCCGTTCCAGGATGGCGCGCCGGGTCTCCTCGATCGCTGCGGCGTGCGGGCCGCCGGCGGCCGCGGCGCGCTCGATGAAGGGCAGCGCCTCCTCGTCGCGCCCCTGGTCCGAGAGCGTCTGGGCGAGGTTGTTGAGCACGATCGCGGAATTCGGGTCGCGCCGCTCGGCCGCGCGCAGCACGCGCTCGGCCTCGCGCAGCTCGCCCAGCGCATGGTGCGCGTTGGCGAGACCGATCGCCGCGCCGAGGTTGTCCGGCCAGCGCTCGAGGAAGGCGGCGTAGGCGACGCGGGCGCCCGAGGCGCCCCCGGCGCGTTCCAGCGCGGCGATGGAAGAGAGCCAGCGTCCCTCCTCGGCGGTGGCCGGCATGCGCCCGGGCGGGAGCGCGACCATCGCCCAGTAGCCGCTCCTCTTCCAGAACGTCTCGTGCGCGGCGAAGGGCAGCACCTGGCGCTCGGTCTCGCCCGAGCGCAGCACCAGCTTGCCCGCGGGGTAGTCGTAGCCCACCGCGACCGCGTAGTGCCAGCCTTCGCCGAGCGTGAGGTTCTGCAGCACGATCACCGGCGTGCCGGCGGCGAGCTCGCGCAGCAGGTCCTCGAAGCGCGGCGCGAGCTGGTAGGACACCAGGCCGTGGCGGCGCGCCGCCGCCATCATCTCGATCTGCAGGCTGCCCTTGCGGCTGGGCAGATAGACCTGCGGGACCAGCTCCTCGGGCGTGACCTTGACGCCGGAGGCAACGATCGCGGTGGCGAGCGCCGCGGGCCCGCACTGGTACTCGACCTGGGGGAAGAACGGCACCTCGCTCAGCTCGACGCGCTCGGGCAGCCCCGGCGGCAGCCCTTCGGCGAGCTGCGCGGTCTGCGGCCAGAAGCTTGCGCAGCCCGCGAGCAGCAGCGCGCAGGCAAAAACGAAAACGCCCGCGACGGCGCGGGCGTTCCGTGGGTTCGTCGGCGAGCCCCTTATCGGAAGCCTCCTCTCCAGACGTACCATATCGCAGCCAGCACCAGGATGAGAAACAGCACGCCGACGGCGTCGGCGCCGGCCGGCAGGCTGTCGATCCTCGCCGCGAGGGCCTGGACTTCCTGGTCGGTCATCGCGGCCACGCGGTCCTTCGCGTCCGCGGGATCGAGCCCCAGCGCCTGGAGCTGGCGCGCGACGTCGCCGCGGGTGACGAAGTTGAGCACGGTGTCGCGCTCGGCCTGCGAGGCGGGTGCGGCGAGCTGGTCGGTGCCGATCATTCCTGCCTGCGCGACCTGGTATGGCGCGAGCGCCATCAGCACGATCAACAGGCGGCAAATACCTCTTGCCCATGCGGTGTTCATGTCTGCTCCTGGGAGGGGGAAGGGAGAGGTGGAAAAATAGTCGCCGCCCCGGGCAAAGTCAAGCCGATTCCCCATGCAAGAATCCGCGACGCATGGTCGATTTCCGGCGACTCGAAGCACGGCTGCGCAGGGCGATCGCGGGCGAGGTGCGCTTCGACAAGGGCGCGCGCGGCGCTTATGCCGCGGACGCTTCCAACTACCGGCAGGTGCCGATCGGCGTGGTGCTGCCGCGCAGCGTCGAGGACGTGGTCGCGGCGCTGGCCGCGGCGCGCGAGCACGGCGCGCCGATCCTCGCGCGCGGCGGCGGCACTTCGCAGTGCGGGCAAGGCGTGAACGCGGCGCTGGTGATCGACTGGTCCAAGTACCTGCACCGCGTGATCGGCGTGGACCCGCAAGCGCGACTGGCGCGCGTCGAGCCCGGCGCGGTGTGCGACACGCTGCGCGAGGCCGCCGAGCGCCACGGCCTGACCTTCGCGCCCGATCCGGCGACGCACTCGCGCTGCACCCTGGGCGGCATGATCGGCAACAACTCCTGCGGCCCGCACTCGGTGATGGCCGGCAAGACGGTCGAGAACGTCGAGCGCCTCGAGGTGCTCACCTACGACGGCGCCCGTTTCTGGTGTGGTTCCAATGAAGATATTTCTTTGCTGGAAGGAAGAAAGGCGGAGATCTATCGCGGCCTGAAAAGCCTCGCCGACCGGTACGGCGATCTCATCCGCAGGCGCTTCCCGAAGATCAAGCGCCGCGTCTCGGGCTACAACCTCGACCAGCTCCTGCCCGAGAACGGCTTTCACGTCGCGCGCGCCCTGGTCGGGACCGAAGGCAGCTGCGCGCTCACGCTGCAGGCCGAGGTGCGGCTGGTGCAGAGCCCGCGGCATCGCGTGCTGGTGGTCGCGGGCTTTGACGACATCTTCGCCGCGGGCGACGCCGTGCCGCGGGTGCTCGCCGCGGGGCCGATCGCCTGCGAGGGCCTGGACGAGAACATCATCGGCGGGCTGAAGAGCCGCGGCCTGCGGCTGGAGGACATCGCGCTGCTGCCGCCGGGCAAGGCCTGGCTGATGCTCGAGTTCGGGGCGGACACCAAGGAACAAGCCGTTCGATTGGCGAGAAATGTAGAGGGAATTCTCATCGACGACCCCGTCCTGATGGCCCGCATCTGGTCGATCCGCGAGACCGGCGCCTCGGCCACCGCGCTCAACCTCGGGGCGAAGGGCCCGGACCCGGTGGTCGGCTGGGAGGACGCGGCGGTCGACCCGATGCGCATCGGCGAGTACCTGCGCGAGTTCACCGGGCTGGTCCGGCGCTTCGGCTACCGCACCTCGATCTACGGCCACTTCGGCGACGGCTGCATCCACGCGCGCATCGACTTCGAGCTGCGCACGCGCGAGGGCGTGGCGCAGTGGCGCGGCTTCCTCGAGGCCGCGGCCGAGCTGGTGGTGAAATACGGCGGCTCGCTCTCCGGCGAGCACGGCGACGGGCAGGCGAAGGCCGAGTTCCTGCCGATCATGTTCGGGCCCGAGCTGATGCAGGCCTTCCGCGAGTTCAAGGCGCTGTGGGACCCGCACCACCGCATGAACCCGGCCAAGCTGATCGACCCTTACCGCGCCGACGAGCACCTGCGCCTGGGGCCCGAGTACCGCCCCGTCTCCTTGAAAACCCGCTTTTCATTCGAAAGCGACGTAGGAAACGGCTTCGTGCGCGCCACTGAGCATTGCGTCGGCATGGGCAAGTGCCGCGCCGAGAAGGGCGGCACCATGTGCCCGAGCTACCGCGCCACGCGCGAGGAGCGCTACTCGACGCGCGGCCGCGCGCGGCTGCTCGCCGAGATGCTGCGCGGCGAGCTGATCACCGAGGGCTGGGCGAGCGAGGACGTGAAGGAGGCGCTCGAGTGGTGCCTGGGCTGCAAGGGCTGCCGCAGCGACTGCCCGACGCACACCGACATGGCGGCCTACAAGGCCGAGTTCATGTCGCACTACTACGAGACGCATCGCCGCCCGCGCCAGGCGCACAGCATGGGCAGGATCGGCGAATGGGCGCCGATAGCGGCGCAGGCACCCTGGCTTTTCAACCGGATTTCCTCTTTCGGAAAAACGATCGCGGGGGTGGCGCGCGAACGCCCGCTTCCGCAGCTGCAGGCGAGCTTCCGTTCGCAGTTCAAGCCCAACGGGGGCGGTGGCGCGCCGGTGCTGCTGTTCGACGATACCTTCAACAACCATTTCCGCCCGGGTACCGCGCGCGCGGCGCAGCGCGTGCTCGAAGCCGCGGGCTGCGCGGTGCGCCTGCCGCGCAGCCACGTCTGCTGCGGCAGGCCCTACTACGACTACGGCATGCTCGACCGGGCGAAGCGCGCGCTCGAGCGCACGCTCGACGTGCTCGCCCCGGAGCTCCAGGCCGGCGCGCCGGTCGTGGTGCTCGAGCCCGGCTGCCTCTCGGTGTTCCGCGACGAGCTGCGCCAGCTCATGCCCGGCGATGCGCGTGCCAGGCAGCTTGCCGGCCAGGCAATAGGTTTTGCGGAGATGGTGAAAAACCTGCAGATCCCGAAGTTGAATTCGAGAATCCTGTTGCACGGCCATTGCCACCAGAAGGCGCTGTGGGGCACGGGCGCGGACCTCGAGGTGCTGCGCAAGGCGGGCTGCGAGGTGCTCGCCCCGGACACCGGCTGCTGCGGCATGTCGGGCTCCTTCGGCTACCGGCCGGAGTTCTTCGAGGCCTCCAGGCGCATCGCGGGCCTCGCGCTGCTGCCGGCGCTCGAGGCCGAGCCGCAGGCCGCGGTGGTGGCGAACGGCTTCTCCTGCCGCGAGCAGATCGAAGGTCTGGGCGCAAGGCGCACGCTGCATCTTGCCGAGGCGTTAGCCGAAGGCCTCGATCAGTAGCTCGTAGGAGCGGAGCCTCGAGGCGTAGTCGCCGGTGATGGTGAGCACCATCACCTCGTCGGCGCCATAGCGAGCCGCCATCGCCTCGATCTCGCGCCGGCAGGTGGCGGGGGAGCCGATCACCGCGCGGGCGCGCTGGCCCATCACGTAGCGGCGCTCCTCGTCGCTGTAGCGGTGGCGCGCGGCTTCCTCGGCGGTAGGCATCGGGGAGTCGATGTTGAGCGCCATGTGCAGCCGCCTGAGGTCGATCGGCGCGGCGAGGCGCTCGGCTTCCTCGTCGCTCGCCGCGCAGATGGCGAAGCTGCAGACCATGGTGCGCGGCGCCTTCTCGCGCCCGGGCTTGAACACTTCGCGGTAGGCGCGCATCACCGTGTCGCCGCCCTGCGGGTTGATGAAGTGCGCGAACGAGAACGGCAGGCCGAGCTCGGCGGCGAGCGCGCCGCTGTAGTCGGAGGAGCCGAGCAGCCAGACCTCGGGCGAGCCCTCCACCTCGGGCTGCACGCGCACGCGCTCGAGCGGATGCCCGGCAGGCAGGCTCCCGTCCAGGTGGCCGACGAGCTGCCAGACCTGCTCGGGGAAGCGCGCCGCGTCCGGGAAGCCGCCGCCCGACACCGCCTGCGCGGTGCGCGCGTCCCCGCCAGGAGCGCGGCCGATGCCGAGATCGACGCGGCCGGGGTAGAGCGCCTCGAGCATGCGGAAGGCTTCGGCGACGCGGAAGGCGCTGTAGTAGGGAAGGAGCACGCCGCCGGTGCCTACGCGCATGCGGCGCGTTTCCGCGCCCAGCCGGGCAAGCAGCACTTCCGGGCAGGGGTCGGCGAGCGCTGCGATGGCGTGGTGCTCGGCGAGCCAGTAGCGGTGGTAGCCCAGCTCGTCGGCGCGGCGCGCGAGCGCGAGGGTTTCCTCGATCGCCCGGCGCGCGCCCAGGCCGCTGATCACCGGCGACTGGTCAAGGATTGAAAGGAGCATGGTTTTCCGTCGCCGCCCGGCGACAGCGAAAGGCTTGTCGGCTCAAGGCCCTTTCCCGATACGTGACATCGTTCGTCGCCGCAGCCCGACAACTCCTGGGGCTAAGGTGCTGTTCGGACTAGGGAGCCAGGCAGGCACGCAGTTTGCAGTAGCCCTGGCATGCAAATCGACGCAATCAAGCTGAAGCAGGAAATCCAGGCGCTCTTGCAGGCCATGATCGGTTTCGCCGTGGTCGGGCTGGTCCTGACCGGCATCGGCGGGACGATCTACAAGGTCATCTCGCCCGAGGGCTGGGTCGCGCAGGCCTTCGGCCGCAGCGCCTCGGCCGGCGCCGCGGCGCTCGGCTCGCTGCTGATGATCGCCGCGCTCGCCTGGTTCTCGCGCGGCTGGAGCTCGCCGCGCTCTCGCAACCACTTTTCCGACCTGCTGGTGTACGGCTTTGCCGCGGCAGGCCTCGCCTACCTCGCCATGTTCTGGACGAAGGGCAGCTTCTAGCGCGCACATTTTTTCAAGCGGCGGCCGCAAGGCCGATCTCTCCCCTGGGCCCGTCCTTTGTCCCCCTGAAGGCGGGCCTTTTTTTCGGTTCTTCATTGGCTGCTTCCGCTGCGGACGAATCCAAGCAGCGGGACGTAGTCTCCCCGATCGGCCGCCTGCAAGGCCGCGATG
>MERP01000119.1 GCA_001772055.1 Betaproteobacteria bacterium RIFCSPLOWO2_12_FULL_68_19 | reverse complement strand
GCTCACGGATCAGTATGCAAAGGTGAGCGGCGTGCCGATGCCCTCGTCGCCCGAGGAATACGCCGTCTACCTCGTGCAGGAGCAGAAAAAATGGGGCGCGGTGGTGAAGGCGATCGGATTCAAGGCGCAGTAACGCGGAACTGGCACAGGCGCAGGGGATTGTCCGCCAGCAGCGCCTGCCGCTGCGCGTGCCGGGCGGGGGATGAAACGACGGCTTCGGACCGTTCAACCCGGCTTTTTGCCGGAAATCGAATCGAGCAGGTCGCCCATGGTCTGGTCGGCCCAGTACTCCGGGTCCTTGTCGATGATCGCCTCTCCCGTTGCGACCACATCCGCGCCGATCTTGCGGCGCTGGCAGAAGCCGCGCCAGAACTGTTTGACTTCTTCGGCTGACATTTCCATCGGCTGAACCCGGACGGTGAGGTTTGAGAAACGCACCCGGATCTGGCTCCCCGGCCTGGGCTGGAACCAGGGACCTGCCGATCAGCAGGGAGAGTTCCAGTCCGTCAAGCATTGTAACTTGGCCCGCCCCCGCTAGCCAGCAGGCACCGGGAGAGCGGGTTTGGCAACGTCCGGTTTTTACGACCGGATGCATAACGAGAACGTGTGCTGTTTCCGGCCGCAGGTTACGCGTGGCACCCGATCGACTGCGCTAGGCGCGCGCAGCGGTTTGTTCTAGACTCTTCGCCAAGCCCGTGGGAGAACGCGCGGCAGAACTCCCGCGCGTCCCGATCATGACTTCTGTCAATCATCGAGGGGAAAACCATGAACAACTTCCGTATCAGCCCGGACCGCCGCCGGGTGCTGCTCGGCGCAGCGGCCGCCGCGTCGTCGCCGTTCTGGTTCAACATCGCACGCGCGCAGTCCGATCCGATAAAGATCGGCTTTCCGGTTCCGCTGACCGGGCCGTTCAGCGCCGAGGCCCAGGGTCAGGAGCGCGCGGCGCAGATCGCGGTCAGGGAATTCAACGACGCAGGCGGTTTCAAGGGGCGCATGGCGGAACTGCTGGTGCGCGACGACAAGCTCAATGCGGGCGAGGCTGCGACGCGGACGCTCGAGCTGATCGAGAAGGACAAGGTGAACTTCGTCGTCGGATCGCTGTCTGCCGCGGTGCAGCTATCGGTGAACAACGTCACCAAGGCGCGCAAGGTCATATTCAACTCGATCAGCCAGTCGGATACGATCAATGAGGCCTCCGACTGGAGCCCGTACACCTTCCACGAGGCGCTCAATCCGCACATGACGGCGGGCGCGGTCGGGCGCTACCTGTTCAAGAATTTCGGCAAGCGGGTGGCGTTCCTTACCGCGGACTACGCCTACGGCCACGAGATGGTGCGCGGTTTCCAGACCGCCGGCAAGGCGTTTGGCGTCGAGACTCTGGCCGATATCCGGCATCCGCTCGGCACCTCGGACTTCTCGGCGTTCCTGCCGCGGATCCAGGCGCTCAAGCCGGATATCCTCATCCTGTGCAATTTCGGCCGGGATCTCGTCAACTCGGTCAAGCAGGCTGCCGATTTCGGCATCAAGTCGACCACCAGGATCGCCACGCCGGTGCTGCTGTTTACCGCACGCCTGGCGGGAGGCGCGGACGCCTTCGACGGCGTGGTCGGCGGAGCGTCGTTCTACTGGGGGCTCGAGAGCAGCGTGCCGAGCGCCAGGGCGTTCAACGACAAGTACCGCAAGGCTTACGGCGGCGAAGTACCCTCGGACTACGGCGCGCTCGGCTACGGCGGCGTACGCACGGTACTCACCGCCGTCAGGAACGCGGGCACCACCGAAGCGGATAAGGTGATCGCCGCGTTGCGCGCTCTGAAATACGATTACTACAAGGGCCCGCAGTACTATCGTGCCTGCGACCACCAGTCGGTGCAGTCGGTGCTGATCTTGCGGTCGAAGTCCAAGAACATGAAAGACAAGAACGACGTGTTCGATATCGTTTCGATCGAGCAGCCCGGCGAGGGGAACCTGCGCAGTTGCGCCGAACTGGGCCACAAGGCCTGAGCGTACCGGGCGTCGTCTGACGCGCCGCGCCGCGGGGGCGCAGGGTGCCGCCCGGCGCGGCGTTTCCGTGTAGTTCGACTTGAGGGGCTTGCGGGTTTGGCGGACGTCAACCTGTTCCTGCTTCAGCTCTTTACCGGACTCGCGCTGGGTTCGGTGTACGTGCTTCTCGCGACCGGCCTGTCGCTGATTTTCGGCATGCTGACGGTGGTCAGCTTCGCGCACGGCGCTTTCTTCATGGTCGGCGCGTACATCGGTGTGTACCAGTACGGCGTCACCGGAAACTTCTGGATCAGCCTTGTCGTGGTGCCGCTGGTGGTCGGGACGGTGGGCCTGCTGACCGAGCGTTTCCTGGTGCGCCCGCTTTACGGCCGCGGCATCGACTACCCGCTCCTGCTGACATTCGGGTTGTCGTACGTGCTCATCGAGATCGTGCGCATTTTCTTCGGGGTCCAGGGAATTCCGATCAGCACGCCCGAGGGCCTGCGCGGCGCGGTGAACATCGGCGTCGGGCACTTTCCGCTCTACCGGCTGTTCCTCATCGTCGCGACCGCGGTCGTCGTCGGTGGATTGTGGCTGTTCATCGAGCGCACGCGCTTCGGTCTGATCATCCGCGCCGGCGCCCGGGATCCGGAAATCGTGCGGGTGCTCGGAATCGACATCTCGCGCGTCTGGTTGCTGGTGTTCGGTCTCGGGACGGCGATCGCAGGGCTGTCGGGCATCCTCGCGGCGCCGATCCGCGCGGTGACCCCGGAGATGGGGATTCCGGTCCTGGTTGAATCGTTCGTGGTCACCGTGGTCGGGGGCATGGGGTCGCTGGCCGGCGCGGTGGTTGCCGGGCTTCTGGTCGGCGTGGTGTTCAGTTTGACGTCGCTCTACGCGCCGGCGTTCGCCGAAACGTCGATTTTTGCGCTGATGGCGCTGGTGCTGCTGGTCCGGCCGCAGGGCCTGCTCGGCCGCGCCGGGCTGATGGGCTGAGCGATGGAGGCTTTTCGCCCGCAGGTCGATTTCATCGCGCGGCATCGCGTCGCTGCGGTGGTCGTGTTCCTCTCGCTGTTCCCGTTGCTGGTGCCCTACCAGGCGCTTGCAGTGAACATCCTGATCTTCGGTTTGTACGCCATGGGATTCAACATTCTGTTCGGCTACACCGGAATGCTGTCGTTCGGCCACGCGGCGTTCCTGGGCACCGGAAGCTACGGCGCCGGCATCGCGATCGTGCATCTTGGCTGGCCGTGGTATGTCGCCATTGCCACCGGCGTCGCGGCGGCCACGGCAGTCGGCATGGTGGTCGGATTTCTCGCCATCCGCGCGCGCGGCATTTATTTCGCGATGGTGACGCTCGCGCTCGCCCAGTGCGTGTACTACGTTTTTTTCCAGGCCGAGACCTACACCGGCGGCGAAAACGGCCTGCGCGGGGTCGAAGTGGGCGTCATCGACCTGTTCGGCTGGCGGCTCGACTTCGTCGATCCGACGGTCAAGTACTACGTCGTGCTGGCGTTCGTCGCGTTCGCGCTCTGGTTCGTTTCGCGCGTGCTGGGTTCGCCCTTCGGCGCCGTGATCGAGACCGTGCGGGAGAACGAGCGCCGCGCGCAGGCCTGCGGCTACGATGTGGCGCGGACCAAGCTGGTCGCGTTCGTCATTTCAGCGGCGCTCTGCGGCCTGGCGGGAACGCTGCGCGCTCTGCACCTTTCGATCGTGCCGATCGATTCGCTTCATTACCTGACCTCCGGCCTGGTGGTGATGATGTGCCTGTTGGGCGGGATGGGAACGTTCTTCGGCCCGTTCGTCGGCGCGGCGACGCTGCTGCTGATCGAGGAGACGTTCACCAACCTGACGCGGCACTGGCAGCTCATCACCGGGGTCGTGTTCATGGCGTGCGTGCTGTTCTTTCCCCGCGGGATCTGGGGCTCGATCCTGCACTGGATCCGCCGGGAGGGCCGATGACGCCGCCGATCCTCGCCGCCGAGAACCTCAGCATGGCGTTCGGGCGGTTCCTTGCGTTGAAGAACGTGACCGTGTCCTTCGACCGCAATACGCTCGCCGCGATCATCGGGCCGAACGGCGCGGGCAAGAGCACCTTTTTCAACGCGATTTCGGGCGCCTTCGCGCCGAGTTCGGGACGCGTCATCTACGAGGGCCGTGACATTACCGGCAGCCCGCAGCACGCATTTGCGCGCATGGGAATCGCCAAATCCTTCCAGATCACCAACGTTTTCCCGCAGCTCACGACGCACGAGAACGTGCGTGTCGCCTGCCAGATGCGGCGTGCGCGATTCGACATTCTGACGCCGCGCGAGTCGCTCGGGGACCTCAGTGACAAGGCGGACCGCCTGCTCGGGACCGTGGGGCTGGCGGGCGCGCGCAAGCGGCCCGCCGCGGACCTTGCGCATGGACAGCAGCGCGGGCTGGAGATCGCCCTGGCGCTCGCCTGCGATCCGAAGCTGCTGCTGCTCGACGAGCCGACCGCCGGCATGTCGCCGGAGGAAACAGTCGGCATGATGAACCTGATCGTCCGGCTCGCCGCCGAGCGTACCGTGATCCTGGTCGAGCACAAGATGAAGCTGGTGATGGGCATCTGCCAGCGCGTCATCGTCCTGCACCACGGCGAGCTGCTCGCCGATGGGTCGCCGGAAGAGGTGCGGGCGAACACCGAGGTCCGGCGCGTGTATCTCGGCCAGAACGTCTGACATGCTGGCCGTCGACAAACTGCACGCGTGGTACGGCCGCAGCCACGTGGTGCAGGGGATCTCCCTCGAAGTGAAGGCGGGCGAGATTGTCACGCTGATGGGGCGCAACGGCGCCGGCAAGACCACCACCCTGCGCACGGTCATGGGACTGGTGGCGAGGCGCGCCGGCAGCGTGCGCTTCGACGGCGCGGAGATCCTTTCCGAACCCCCGCACCGGAGGTTCAGGCGCGGCCTGGGCTACGTGCCGGAGGACCGGCGCATCGTTCCGGGTCTCAGCGTGCGGGAGAACCTGCGCCTGGGATTGCTCGCCTCCCCGCGCCTGCGCGAGGAGCAGCGCCTGATAGAGCGCATCGCCGGGACGTTCCCGCGACTCAAGGAGCGCATTGACCAGGACGGCACCTCGCTCTCCGGCGGGGAGCAGCAGATGCTGGCGATCGCCCGCGCCATGATGTCGGAGCCGAAGATGATCCTCCTGGACGAGCCTTCGGAGGGCATCATGCCGGTGCTGGTCGACGAGATGTTCGCGCTGTTCCGCAAGATGAAGGAATCCGGCACCACCATTCTGCTGGTCGAGCAGAACGTCGAGCGGGCGCTGGCGATCTCGGACCGCGCCTACATCATGGACCACGGCGAGATCGTGTTTCACGACAGCGCCGCGAACCTGATCGCCAACCAGGAGATCCAGGAGCGTTACTGCTCCATTTAGGGTGCCGCGCCGGTCACACCTTGCCGAGCGCCTGCAGCACCCGCTGCGGCGTGAACGGCTGCGCGGCGACGCGCGCCTTGAACGGCCGCAGCGCGTCGTTGATCGCGTTCATCACCGCGCCGGGCGCCCCCGCGGTGCCGGCTTCGCCGGCGCCCTTCGCCCCCAGATCCGATTGGCGGGGCGGCGTCTCGATGTGGGCGACGATGATGTCGGGCATCTCCGCCGACATCGGCACCAGGTAGTCGGCCAGGCTGCCGTTCAGCAGCTGCCCCTCGGCGCTGTAGAGGCATTCCTCGTAGAGCGCCGCGCCGATGCCCTGCACCACGCCGCCGCGGATCTGCTCGTCGACCAGCATCGGGTTGATGATGGTGCCGCAGTCCTCCACGCACCAGTGCTTGAGCAGCTTCACGAATCCGGTCTCGACGTCGACTTCGACGAGGCACGCCTGGATGCCGTTGGTGAAGGTGAATCCGTACTCGCGCGGCGTGTAGTGCCGCGTGACCGTGAGTTCGGACTGGAACTTCAACGGCAGCGTGTCGGGGCGGAAATAGGCGACGCGGCCGAGTTCGACGAGCGGCAGCCTCGACTCGAGCGTGAGCCGGTTCACCACCTCGCCGCCGACGATGTCGAGTTCGGCGCGGTCGGCGTGCAGGATGTGTGCTGCCACCTCGAGGATGTTCGAGCGAAGCGCGCGGCCGGCCTGCAGCACCGCCTCGCCGCCGATGCCCGCGCCGCGCGAGGCCCAGGTCCCGCCGCCGTAGGGGGTCACGCCGGTATCCCCGGTGATGACGCGCACTTTGTCCAGCGCGACGCCGACGGCGCTCGCCGCGATCTGCGCCATCGCCCCCTCGGTGCCTTGCCCCTGCTCGGTAACACTCGCAATGCAGGTCACCATCCCGGTCGGCTCCAGGCGCAGCGTGGCGCCGTCCTGCGCCGAGATCCGCGCGCCGCCGACGCCGTAGAAGGCCGGCGACGGATTGGTGACCTCGATCATCGCCGCGAGCCCGATGCCGCGATAAATGCTCTTATCGCGCAACGCCCGCTGTTCTTCGCGCAACTCCTTGTACGACATCAACTCCAGGAGCCGGTCGAGCGACTGGTGGTGCGACAGCTTCTCGAACTTGATGCCGGAGGGGAAGGTGTACGGATAGGCGCTGTCGGGGATCAGGTTTTTCCTGCGGAACTCCGCCGGATCGATGCCGAGCTTCTCGGCCGCGAGATCGACGATGCCCTCGGTGAGGGCGACGGCGATCGGATGGCCCACCGCGCGGTACTGGCAGGTGACGTTCTTGTTGGTGAACACCACGTTCATCTGCGCCCGGTATTGCTGGTGCTTGTACGGGCCGCCCGTGAGATTGACCACCTGGTTGCCCTCGATCCCGCTGGTGCGGGGATAGACCGAGTACGGACCGATGGCGGTGAGATCCCAGAGATCGAAGGCGAGAATTTCACCTTCCCTGGTGCACGCGATCCGGACCCGCGCCTTGTGCTCGCGGGCGTGGATGTCGGTGAGGAAGGACTCGAGCCGGTCGGCGATGAACTTGACCGGGCGGCGCAGCATCACCGAAATCGCCGCGGTCGCCATTTCGTCGGGGTACACGTGCACCTTGATGCCGAAGGACCCGCCGACGTCCTTGCAGATCACCCGCACGTTTGCCTCGGGGATGCCGAGGTGGCGCGAGAAGACGTCCTGCATCATGTGGGGTGCCTGGGTGGAATGGTAGACCGTCAGCGTGTGCTCCGCCGCGTTGTAATCGGCGAGGATCGAGCGTCCCTCGAGCGTCACGCCGGTGTGGCGGCCGAACTCGTAGGTCTCCTCGACGATGACGTCCGCTTTTGCGAACGCCTCGTCGACGCCCCCCGTGTCGAGCCCGCGCGTGAAGCAGACGTTGTCGCCGAGATCGGCGTGAATGACGACCTTGCCGGCGAGCGCTTCCTCCATGTCGGTGACCACCGGCAGCTCCTCCCAATCGGCCTCGACGTGCTGCAGGGCGTCCTCGCCCTGCGCGCGGGTTTCGGCCACCACCGCCGCCACCGCCTCGCCCTGGCAGCACGCGCGCTCGATCGCGATGGCGAACTGCGGCGGCGATTTGATGCCCTTGAGATGGCCGAGCACACCGACCCACGGCTTGCAGTACTCGGCGACCGCGCGGCCGTCGAATGCCGCGATCACGCCCGGCTGGCGCGCGGCCTTCGACAGATCGAGGCGCTTGAGCCGCGCGTGCGCGTAGGGGCTGCGGAAGAACACGACGTGCGCCAGCCGCGCAAAGCGCAGGTCGTCGACGTAAGCGCCGCGGCCCTGCAGGAGGCGCCTGGCGTTCGGGCGCGGGACGCTCTGGCCGATGTAGCCCTTGTCGGTGGTGGCGCCAGGGGCGTGCAGCGGCAGTTCGGCGCGGGCGTTCATTTCCTGCCTCTCCGGCGCGATCCCAGCACGTCCTCGACCGCGTCGACGATCGCCTGGTAACCGGTGCAGCGGCAAAGGTTGCCCGACAGGTGCTCGCGAACCTCTTCGCGCGTCGCCTCCGGCTGGCTGGTGAGCAGATCCTGCGCCGCCATCAGCATCCCCGGCGTGCAGAAACCGCATTGCAGTGCGTTGCGCCGGTGGAACGCCTCCTGCAGGTCGGCGATCTCCCCGGAATCGGACAGGCCTTCGATGGTGTCGACCTTGCGCCCGTTCGCCTGGACCGCGAGCATCAGGCAGCCGCGCACGATCGCCCCGTCCACGCGCACGGTGCACGCGCCGCACACGCCGTGTTCGCAGGCCGTGTGCGAACCGGTAAGGCCGAGCTCGTCGCGCAGGAAGTCGCTCAGATGCTGGCGCGCGGCGACGTTGCGGGTCACGCGCTCGCCGTTCACGATCAGGGTTGTCGGCAGGGTGTCGTCCATGTCGGTCGGATGGGTGCCGGCAAGTTCTACCGGGCAAGCGCGCCCAGCGCGCGGCCGAGCAGTACGCGCGCCAGATGCAGTTTGGTGGCGCGCGAGGCGTAAAGGTCCGCCGGCGCCTCGAGCTCATCGCCGAGCGCGGCTTGCGCGGCGGCGACCGTCCGAGCGTCCGGCGGCCGGCCCTCGAGCGCTGCAGCGGCGCGCACCGCGAGCACGGGGGTGCCTGAAACGGCGAGGAACGCGAGGCGCGCGTCGCTGATGCGCCCACCGGCGGTGCGCGCGTGCGCCGCGATTCCCACCATCGCGTAGTCGCCGCGCCGCCGCGCGAGTTCCAGGAAAACCGAGCGGTAACCGTCGCCGGAGACCGGGAATTCGCCCGCGATCAGCAGCTCGCCCGGCCGCAGCGCAGTCTCGTAAAGGCCGCGGAAGAACTCCCGCGCCCTGACGCGGCGCTCCGCCGCGCGCCCGGCGAGCACGAACGTGGCATCGAGCGCGACGGCGCAGGCGGGATACTCGGCCGCCGGATCGGCGAGCGCGATGCTGCCGCCGAAGGTGCCGACATTGCGGATCGCGGCGCACGCCACGTTGCGGACCGCCTGGGCAAGCAACGGCAGGTGCCGGGCAACTTCGGGCGAGCGCTCGATCTGGCGATGCGTGGTGAGCGCGCCAATGCGTACCTTATCGCCGGCGACCGTGATGCCGGTCAGGCCCGGAACGCACGCGATGTCGACCAGCAGCTCCGGCGCCGAGAGCCGCAGGTTGAGCGAAGCGAGCAGGCTCTGGCCGCCGGCGAGCACCCTTGCGCGGTCGCCATGGCGCTCGAGCAACTCGAAAACCCCGCTCAGAGAGCCGGGCCTGGCGTAGGAAAACGACGGCGCTTTCACGATTCGCTCCGATGGCGGGAATGATACAGCACCGCTTGCTCACGCCGGCGCAGGGCCGGGGTGAATAGAATACCGTTGTGCGCATTTTGTTCCTGCCCCGGCTTTTCGCCCCATTCCACTGTTACGCAAGGAGAAAGTCATGCCTCGCCGCTACGACGCAAAGAGATTCGACATCAAGCATCTGAGAGCCGCCGCCGAGCGGTGCAAGAACTGGGGCCGCTGGGGACCGGATGACGAAGCCGGGACGCTCAATTTCATTTCCCCCCGGGAGGTCGTCAACGCGGGCCAGCTGATCCGCCGGGGCAAGGTGTTCTCGCTCGGCCTGAATTTCGACCGCAGCGGTCCGCAGCGCGGGCTCTGGGGCAACCGCTTCAATCCGATCCACACCATGCTGGCGACCGGCACCGACGCGGTGTCGGGCAACCAGGACAAGGGCGGGCTGCGCTATGCCGACGACATGGTGTCGCTGCCGCTGCAATGCGGCACCCAGTGGGACGCGCTCGGCCATATTTTCTACGACGACAAGATGTGGAACGGCTACGACGCGCGCCTGGTGGACAGCAACGGCGCGCAGAAGAACGGCATCCACAAGGTGAAGGACCGGATGGCGGGCCGCGGCGTGCTGCTCGACGTCGCGCGTCACCTCGGCGCCGCGTTCCTCGAGGACGGCATGGCGATCACCAATGACGATCTCGAGGCCACCGCGCGGGCGCAGGGGGTCGAGATCCGCAGGGGTGATTTCGTGATCGTGCGGACCGGGCAGATGGAAGAACGGCTGGCCTGCGGCGAGTGGGGCGGCTACGCCAGCGGCGACGCGCCCGGGCTCGCTTTCGAGACCTGCGAGTGGATCCACGGGAAGGAGATCGCCGCGATCTGCACCGACACCTGGGGTTGCGAGGTGCGGCCGAACGAGACCGACGACGCGAGCCAGCCCTGGCACTGGGTGGTGATACCCATGATCGGCATCACCATGGGCGAGATCTTCTACCTCAAGGACCTCGCGGCGGACTGCGCCGGGAACCGCGTTTACGAATTCTTTTTCTGCGCGCCGCCGCTGCCGGTCACCGGGGCGGTGGGCTCCCCCATCAACCCGATGGCGATAAAGTAGCGATGGAACGCGCGGGCACGGCCGCCGCCGTCACCGGCGCGGCGGGCGGCGGCCGCGTCACGCAGGTGATAATATCGTAATACCTGCATGCCGGAGGTCACCATGGCCACCTCGATCAAGCTTCCCGAAAACCTGAAAAAGCGCGTCGCCCGCGTCGTCAAGGGCACCAATCAGAGCGCTCACGCGTTCATGGTCGAGGCGATCCGGCAGGAAACGGAGCGCGCCGAGAAGCGGCGCCGGTTCCACGCCGAAGCGATGGCGGCGCGTGCGCAGTTTCAGCGCACCGGCCTGGGATATGTGCTGGGCGAGGTCAAGGCACACTACCGCGCGAAGCTGCAGGGCCGCAGGACACGCAAGCCCGCGCCGCGGCTGTGGCCGAAGTAATCGTCTCGGAGAATGCGGACGCCGATCTCGGCCGGCTGGTCGAGTTCCTGACCGGGCAAGAGCCCGTCGCGGCGCTCGCGACCTACGACCTGCTGCTCGGCGCCCTGGAGGTGCTGCGAACCTACCCTTCGATCGGCCGTCCGGTGGATGACGACTTGCGGGAGTTGGTCATCTCGCGCGGCGAGACCGGCTATCTGGCGCTCTATGCATACGACGTTCGCATGGACCGGGTCCTGATCCTGGCGTTCCGGCATCAGCGCGAAGCAGGGTACCTCGAGCGGGACTCGATCGAATAACCCGCTTCGCCGGCGCCGTCAACGCGACCATCTGGCTCCTCGACCTGGACTCGAACCAGGGACCTGCGGATTAACAGTCCGACGCTCTACCAACTGAGCTATCGAGGAATCGT
>MERP01000118.1:6719-12159 GCA_001772055.1 Betaproteobacteria bacterium RIFCSPLOWO2_12_FULL_68_19 | reverse complement strand
AGCGTGCGAAGTTGGATTTTGGTGGACTGAGTCCTAGCGTCGAAAGTCCGTCCATTTCGAGCGGCGCAAATCTGCCTCTTCCGCAAGCGGTGTTGTACTCCCTTACGGTCTGCGCGAGTACCTCGCGCGGCAAGCCCAACCGCGTCGCCAAATCCTCGATCGTACTTGCCTCTTCGGGCTTCTGGTCAGTCCTAATAGCCCGGGTATAGCCCGGTACGTCCCTTAGCTTGGCATCAAGGATTACATAGGCCATATTGCGTGGCTGCCGGAAAATCTCCCGGGTAATGTTTTCATATGTTCGATCTACGGGTCCGGGCGCCTCATCGATGAATCGCTTGCCAAACCGGTTAACGAGAATGCCGTAGGGAAAGATATAGTTCGCCGCGTCAGGCTTTCCCGAACGCGGATCGGCTGGCGACGCATGGAAGTTACTGTAATCCCCAGAAGGGGCGGCGCCGATGTCGAGCGCCATGCGAATGCCCTCCCCTTTGTTGTAGTAACCGCCCTTAGCGAGAGGACGAAGATAGATCGCCTGCGGGCCTAGGTAGCGCGCGAGCATCTCGAAATTCCCCTCGAACCCTCCGCACGCAAGCACCACCGCTTTGGCCTTGTACTCGCGTGACCGTGCATCTGCCTCGAGGGTACGCAAGCCGACAACCGCGCCTTTGCCGTTCTGTATCAGGGTGTGGGCGCAAGTTTGGTAGGCAAACTGAACATGGTGGTCCTCGGCATGCTTGGCGAGGGCTTCGATTAGCGCCAACCCTCCTCCGCTGGGCGCAAATCGCTCCGTATGACCTGTTAGATGCCAGATGGGCAACATCCCAAAGCGAATGCCAAAGGACTCTAGCCAACGAATAGTCGGCCCCGCGCTGTCCGCGAACGTTTGAATTAGATCCGGATCCGAGAAATTCAGGCTTTTCAGCTGCGGTGGCCAGTTGTCGCGGGGCTTGACGACTTCGGCCATAAGGTCCGGAAAGATGTATCCAGGACCTGAGTTCGCCGCGAGATGGTCAATAAAGTCGTCCGCTACGTCAGTACTGCTCTTCATGCGCATGTAGGCGTCCGTGTAGCGTGTGTTCCCACCACGCTCTTCACGTGGCGCCCGTTCTACGACGAGGACGCGGGCACCTTCCTGCATAGCCGAAACAGCGGCAGACAGACCTGCTATGCCGCAACCAGCGACGATCACGTCGTACGTCTCTCGCATCTCAGGCCCCCTGGGTACTCCCACGCAAGGACTCGGTCTTTCGCCTAATTGCACGCCACACACGCTCACTCGTAACCGACATATCTAGCTCCCGCACGCCGAGTGGAGAAAGTGCATCGATGATGGCGTTCACAACGGCGGCAAGTGAGCCGATGGTTCCGGCCTCGCCCGCGCCCTTAGCGCCTAGCGGGTTGAGTTTTGTGGGGACGCAAAGTGAGTCGACACGGAGGTTGCAGAGGTTATCTGCGCGCGGCAAAGCGTAGTCCATCAGCGATGCGGTCAAGAGTTGCGCGGACTCGACGTCAAATACCACCTGCTCCATCAGAATTTGCCCTACCCCCTGCGCCACGCTTCCGTGAACCTGGCCTTCAAGAAGCATCGGATTTACAACCACTCCAACATCGTCAACCACGCAGTAACTTGCCAGTTCAATCTGGCCGACATCGGGATCTATTTCCACTTCGCAGATGTGGCAGCTATCGCGTACCGTACCGCAAATGACAAAGCCGGCTTACGCCGGCTTTGTCATATCACCTAAGTGACTGGTTATACTGGTCGGGGCGGTGAGATTTGAACTCACGACCACCGGCACCCCATGCCGGTACGCTACCAGACTGCGCTACGCCCCGAAGCGGCTGATTTTACCCTCGTAGCTCGTCCAGCACGGCGCGCAGTTCGCGCTTGATCGCGGCGAGGTCGACGCCCGAGGCCGGGACGGCGCGCCCGTTGCGCGGGGGCTCCGCCGCCTTGTCCTCGTGGCCGAGGGCGCTGCTGTCGAGGCGGTTGCGCGCGCCGCTGATGGTGAAGCCTTCCTCGTAGAGCAGCTCGCGGATGCGGCGGATGAGCAGCACTTCGTGGTGCTGGTAGTAGCGGCGGTTGCCGCGCCGCTTGACGGGCTTGAGCTGGGTGAATTCCTGTTCCCAGTAGCGCAGCACATGGGGCTTCACCCCGCACAACTCGCTCACTTCACCGATGGTGAAGTAGCGCTTGGCGGGGATCGGCGGGAGCTCAGCTTTCCTGCGGCTTGGCTCCATGGCGCGCCTTCTCGACCATGGCCTTCAGCTTCTGGCTGGCATGGAAAGTGACGACGCGGCGGGCGCTGATCGGGATCTCCTCGCCGGTCTTGGGATTGCGACCCGGGCGCTGGGGCTTGTCGCGCAGCTGGAAATTGCCGAAGCCGGAGAGCTTGACGCTCTCGCCGCGCTCAAGGGCGCCGCGGATCTCTTCGAAGAAGGCCTCGACCATGTCCTTGGCCTCGCGCTTATTCAGCCCGACCTTCTCGAACAGCAAATCCGCCAGCTCGGCCTTCGTCAACGTCATGCCACCGCTCCCTGGGTCCCTAACTTCTTAATTTTGCGGAAAATCTGGTGCCTAGGAGCACCACCAGCGCATCGCGGGCAGCGTCCGCCTCCGCATCCGTAAGGGTTCGTTCAGTATGTTGCATAACTACCCGAAACGCAAGGCTTTTTGACCCTGCGGGGAGGCCGGAGCCACGGTACAGGCTAAACAGCCTCACGGCGCGTACGATCGGGGGCTTTTCGGCCTCGATGGCATCGAAAATCGCCTGTACCGGGGTCTGGGCGGCGAAAACCAGGGCAATGTCGCGCACCGCCGGGGGGAACCGGGAGGGGACCCGCGGCTGGGGCAAGGGTGCCGCTTGCAAGACTTGCGCCTCCAGCTCGAACACGATCGCCGGCTGCGGCAGCTCGTACTTGCGCAGCCAGCGGGGGTGCAGCTCCCCGATCCAGCCCGCAGGCCGCCCGTCGAGCAGCACGCGGGCGGCGCGGCCGGGGTGCAGCGCAGGATGCCCGGCCGGCTCCAGGCGCGGCGCGCGCGGCGCGCACAGCGTCTCGAGGTCGGCCTTCACGTCGAAGAAGTCCACCCGCCGGTCGAGCGAGTCGTCCCAGTGCTCGGGGAACGCCGGCCCGTACGCCGCCGCCGCGATGCGCATCGGCTGGCGCAGGCCCCCGACCCACAAGGGCCCGTCGGGCGCCGAGGGATCGCGCAGGAACACGCGCCCGAGCTCGAAGACGCGGATGCGCGGCACTCTGCGGTCGTGGTTGTACTTCAGGTTCGCGACGAGCGAGCCGATCAGCGTGGTGCGCATCACCGAGAGCTGGCTCGCGATCGGGTTGAGGAGGCGGATCGGGTTCTTCTCGCCGGCGAAGTCCTCCTCCCAGGCGGGCTCGACGAAGCTGAAGTTGATCACCTCCCGGTAGTCCGCGGCCGCGAGCCGCTCGCGCAGCTCGTGAAGACTTCTTTTCTTTTCCGAGACTTCCAACATCATCACTGCGGCCCGCGGCGGATGGGCGGCGATGCGCTCGAAGCCGTAGAGGCGCGCCACCTCCTCGATCAGGTCTTCCTCGATCTCCAGGTCGAAGCGGAAGCTCGGCGGTTCGACCACGAACTGCTCGGGTTCTTTTCTGAAGGGAAGATTCAACCGGGAAAAAGCGGCGGCCATCTCCTCTTCCGGCACCGGCACGCCGATGATCTTCTGCGCGCGCGCGATGCGCATGCGCACCGGCTTTCGCTCCGGCAGCCGCGCCACCAGGTCCTCGGCCGGGCCGGGCTCGCCGCCGCAGATGTCGAGGATCAGGCGCGTGGCGCGCTCGATCCCGTCCACGTTGTTGGCGAAGTCGACGCCGCGCTCGAAACGGTGCGAGGCGTCGCTCGAGAAGCCGTAGCGCCGCGCGCGGCCGGCGACCGCGGCGGGAAAGAAGAACGCCGACTCGAGGAACACGTGCCTTGTCGCCTCGTCGGCCTTGGTGCTCTCCCCGCCCATGATGCCGGCGAGTCCGATCACGCCCGAGTCGTCGGTGATGCACAGCACCGAGGGATCGACCTCGACCTCCTGCTCGTTGAGCAGCAGCAGCTTCTCGCCCTTGCGGCCCCAGCGCACGTCGATCGCGCCGCGCAGCTTGTCCTGGTCGTAGACGTGCAGCGGCCGCCCGAGCTCGAGCATCACGTAGTTGGTCACGTCGACCAGCGCCGAGATCGGCCGCTGCCCCGCTCGCTCCAGGCGCTGCTTCATCCACGCCGGGGTCTGCGCCGCGGCATCGACGTCGCGGATCACCCGCCCGGCGAAGCGCCCGCAGCCCTCCGGGTGGGTGATGCGCACCGCGTGCTTTGCCGTGCTCCTGGCCGCAATTTTCCCTATGGGAGGGTTTTCCAGAGGTGAACCTGTAAGCGCCGCGACCTCGCGCGCCACGCCGAGGATCGACAGGCAATCGGCGCGGTTGGGAGTCAGCTTGAGCGTGAAGACATGCTCGTCCAGGCCGAGCGCCGAGCGCACGTCCGAGCCCACGGCCGCATCCGCTTTCAACTCCAGCAGGCCCGAGTGGTCGTTCGACAGCCCGAGCTCGCGCGCCGAACAGAGCATGCCGGCGCTTTCCACGCCCCGCAGCGTGGTGGCTCGTATTTCGTGAGAAGGCAGCTTCGCCCCGACGGTGGCGAGCGGCGCCTTCATGCCCTTGCGCACGTTCGGCGCGCCGCACACCACCTTCAGCTTGCCGGCGCCGGCATCGACAGTGCAGACGGCGAGCTTGTCCGCGTTCGGATGGCGCTCGACCGAGAGCACCTCGGCCACCACCACGCCCGAGAACTGCGGCCCCACCGCCTGGTAGGACTCGACCTCGACCCCCGCCATGGTGAGCCGCTGCGCGAGCTCCTCTCCCGACAGCGGCGGGTTGCAGAAGCTGCGCAGCCAGCTCTCGGGAACTATCATGAAAACTGTTCGAGAAAGCGCAGGTCGCCGTCGAAGAAAAGGCGCAGGTCCTCGATGCCGTAGCGCAGCATGGTCAGGCGCTCGAGCCCGGAGCCGAAGGCGAAGCCGATGTGGCGCTCCGCATCGAGGCCGAAGTTGCGCACCACCGCGGGATGCACCTGCCCCGCGCCCGAGATCTCGAGCCAGCTGCCCTTGAACCTCATGTCGATCTCGGCCGAGGGCTCGGTGAACGGGAAGAACGAGGGCCGGAAGCGCACCTCGAGCTCCTCGTTCTCGAAGAAGCGGCGCAGGAAGTCGGTGTACACGCCCTTGAGATCCGCGAAGCTGATGTGCTCGTCGATCCACAGGCCCTCGACCTGGTGGAACATCGGCGAGTGCGTGGCATCGGAGTCCACGCGGTAGGTGCGCCCCGGCGCGATCACCTTGATGGGAGGCTTGTGCATGCGCGCATAGCGCACCTGCATCGGGCTGGTGTGGGTGCGAAGCAGAAGCGGCAGGCCGTCCTTGTC
>MERP01000118.1:0-6711 GCA_001772055.1 Betaproteobacteria bacterium RIFCSPLOWO2_12_FULL_68_19 | reverse complement strand
CCTTCAGGTCGACGTAGAAGGTGTCCTGCATCGAGCGCGCCGGATGGTTCTCCGGGTTGTTGAGCGCGGTAAAGTTGGTCCAGTCGGTCTCGATCTCGGGGCCGTCGGCGACCTCGAAGCCGATCGAGCGCCAGATCGCCTCGATCCTCTGCCAGGTGCGGATCACGGGATGCACGCCGCCGCGGCCGCGGCCGCGGCCGGGAAGCGAGGCGTCGAGCGCCTCCTCGGACAGGCGCGCCGAGAGCTGCGCGTCGGCAAGCTGCGCGCGCCTTGCCTCGAGCGCCGCTTCGATGCGCTGCTTGGCGGCGTTGTACGCGGCGCCCGCGGCCTTTCGCTGCTCGGGGGTTCCCTGTGAAGGACGAAAGCCGGCCAGCTCGCCGGTCTTGCCCAGAAAGCGCGCCTTGGCGTTCTCGAGCGACGCGGCATCGCCCGCCGCGCTGAACGCCGCTAGCGCGCGGGAAACGATGCCGCTCAGTTCATCCAAGCTCGTCCTGCAACTAGTGAGCTAAGCTGGCTTTGACCTGGCTCGCGATCTTCGAGAAGGCCGCCTTGTCCTTCACGGCGAGGTCGGCGAGCACCTTGCGGTCGATCTCGATCTGCGCGCGCTTCAGGCCCGCCATGAAGCTCGAGTAGGTCATGCCCAGCTCGCGCACCGCGGCGTTGATGCGCGCGATCCACAGCGAGCGGATGACGCGCTTGCGGTTGCGGCGGTCGCGGTAGGCGTACTGCCCCGCCTTCATCACCGCCTGCTTGGCGACGCGATAGACGTTCTTCCTGCGGCCGCGGAAGCCTTTCGCCTGCTTCAGGACCTTCTTGTGGCGCGCGCGCGCCGTGACTCCACGCTTGACTCTCGGCATGGCGCGCTCCTTACGACGAGTACGGCAGCATCGCGCGGATGGCGGCCGTGTTGGTCTGGTGTACCCCGCTGCGGCGGCGCATCCGGCGCTTGCGCTTGGTGGTCTTCTTGGTGAGGATGTGGCGCTTGTAGGCGCCGGCGCGCTTGATGCTGCCGCTGCCGCGCACCCTGAAGCGCTTCGCGGCGCCCCGTTTGGACTTCATCTTCGGCATGACGACTTCCCTCTTTTAGCTTGACGCCGGGCGACCCGCGGTGCGGGTGCTTGATGCCACGGCCATCACTTGTGCCTAGGCGGCAGCGGGCTTCGCTGCCGCGACCTTCTTCGGTCTTTCCTTCACCGGCACCGCCTTCTTCTTCGGCGCCAGCACCATCACCATCTGCCTGCCCTCGAGCTTCGGGAACTGCTCGACCACCCCGACCGCGTCGAGGTCCTTCTTCACCCGCTCCAGCAGCCGCTCGCCGAACTCGCGGTGCGCCATCTCGCGCCCGCGGAAGCGCAGCGTCACCTTCGCCTTGTCGCCCTCCTCGAGGAACTGGACGAGCTTCCCGAGCTTGATCTTGTAGTCGCCCTCGTCGGTGCCGGGCCGGAACTTGATTTCCTTGACCTGGATCTGCTTCTGCTTGAGCTTCGCCTCGTGGGCCTTCTTCTGCTCGCGGTAGCGGAACTTGCCGTAGTCCATCAGCTTGCAGACCGGCGGTACCGCGAGCGGCGCGATCTCCACCAGGTCCACGTTCTGCTCCTCGGCGAGCCGCAACGCTTCTACGGTCGTCTTGATGCCGAGCTGGTCACCGTTTTCCGCTACCAGGCGCACCTCCGGGGCGGTGATTTCCCGGTTGATGCGCTGCGATCTCTCGAGTGCGATGAGTGAAAAGCTCCTCTTTCCGTTGAAAAAATAGGCCGTGCTACTGCGCTTTCGCCTCGGCTTGGAGGCGGGCGGTGAAGGCCTCCAGGCTCATCGCCCCGAGGTCCTCGCCGCTGCGCGTGCGCACGGCCACCGTTCCAGCTTGCATCTCTTTGTCGCCGACTACCACCTGGTAGGGCAGCTTCTGCAAGCTATGTTCGCGAATCTTATAAGAAATTTTCTCGTTTCGCAAATCCGCGCTGGCTCTAAATCCTTGATTGAGTAGTCGATTTTTTATGCCCGCGGCGTATTCGGCCTGGCGCTCGGTAATGTTCAGCACCACCACCTGCTGCGGCGCGAGCCAGAGCGGGAAAGCGCCGGCGTAGTGCTCGATCAGGATGCCTAGGAAGCGCTCCATCGAGCCGACGATGGCGCGGTGGAGCATGACCGGCGTGCGCCGCGTGTTGTCCTCGGCGACGTACTCGGCGCCGAGCAGCCCGGGCATGCTGAAGTCGACCTGCATCGTGCCGCACTGCCAGACGCGCCCGATGCCGTCCTTGAGCGAATACTCGATCTTCGGGCCGTAGAAAGCGCCTTCGCCGGGAGAAATGGAAAAGGCGACGCCCGATTGCTGCAACGATTGCTGCAAGGCGAATTCGGCCTTGTCCCACGCCGCGTCGGAGCCGATGCGCTTCGCGGGCCGGGTGGCGACCTTGTAGATCACTTCGGTGAAGCCGAAGTCGCGGTACACCTTCTGCAGCAGCGCGGTGAACGCCACGCACTCGGCGAGGATCTGCTCCTCGGTGCAGAAGATGTGGCCGTCGTCCTGCACGAAGCCCCTCACCCTCATCAGGCCGTGCAGCGCGCCCGAGGGCTCGTTGCGGTGGCAGGAGCCGAACTCGCCGTAGCGCAGCGGCAGCTCGCGGTAGCTCCTCACGCCCTTGTTGAAGATCAGGATGTGCCCGGGGCAGTTCATCGGCTTGACCGCGTAGTCGCGGTTCTCCGACGAGGTGAAGAACATGCTCTCGCGGAAATTGTCCCAGTGCCCGGTGCGCTTCCACAGCCCGACGTCGAGGATCTGCGGGCCGCGCACTTCGTGGTAGCCGTTCTCGCGGTAGACGCGGCGCATGTACTGCTCGACCTGCTGCCACAGCACCCAGCCCTTCGGATGCCAGAACGCGAGGCCCGGCGCCTCCTCCTGCATGTGGAACAGGTCGAGCTGCGTGCCCAGGCGCCGGTGGTCGCGCTTCTCGGCCTCCTCGAGCATCTTCAGGTACGCGTCCTGGTCCTCCTTCTTCGCCCAGGCGGTGCCGTAGATGCGCTGCAGCATCTCGTTCTTCGAATCGCCGCGCCAGTAGGCGCCGGCGACGCGCATCAGCTTGAACACCTTCAGCTTGCCGGTGGAAGGCACGTGCGGGCCCCGGCAAAGATCGATCCAGTTGCCCTGCCCGTAGAGCGAGATCGCTTCCTTTTCCGGGATCGAGGCGATGATCTCGGCTTTGTATTTCTCTCCCAAATTCCGGAAAAAGGCCACGGCTTCGTCGCGCGGCATCACCTTGCGTTCGACGGGAAGATCGCGCTTCGAGATTTCAAGCATTTTTTGTTCTATGGAAGCAAGATCCTCGGGCGTGAAAGGCCGCTTGTAGGAGAAGTCGTAGTAGAAGCCGTTCTCGATCACCGGGCCGATGGTGACCTGCGCCTCGGGATAGAGCTCCTTCACCGCGTGCGCGAGCAGGTGCGCGCTCGAGTGGCGGATGAGCTCGAGCGCCTCGGGGTCGCGCTCGGTGATGATCTGCACCTCGGCGTCGGACTCGACGCGATGGCCGGTGTCGACCAGCTTGCCGTTCACTCTTGCGGCGAGCGCCGCGCGCGCGAGCCCTGCGCCGATGGACTGCGCGATCTGGGCGACGCTGACGGGCTGCGGGAACGACTTCACCGAGCCGTCGGGAAGACGGATGTCCGGCATTCTCCCTGCGGGAAACTGGTAGGCGCGATTGGACTCGAACCAACGACCCCTACCATGTCAAGGTAGTGCTCTAACCAGCTGAGCTACGCGCCTAAGGAAGGTAGGGATTTTATACTAGTCGAATGGAACTCATCCTGTGGCGCCAT
Source organism: Betaproteobacteria bacterium RIFCSPLOWO2_12_FULL_68_19 (assembly GCA_001772055.1). Classification (GTDB taxonomy): domain Bacteria; phylum Pseudomonadota; class Gammaproteobacteria; order Burkholderiales; family SG8-39; genus SCGC-AG-212-J23. Next base: position 2,901 of record MERP01000118.1, on the reverse strand, counting down.
GCCGAAGCGGAAGACGGCGCGCCCGACCTCGAGCGCAAGCTCACTGCCGAGGGGCGCAGGCAGGCCGAGCGGGTCGGCGCATGGCTGCTCGCGCACCTGCCTGCCGATTTCGAGGTCATCTCGAGCCCCGCGCTGCGGGCGCAACAGACCGCCGCCGCGCTGAGAAGGAAGATCACCACCTCGGGAAGGATCGCGCCGGGCGCCTCGGCGCAGGCGATCCTCAAGGCCGCGGGCTGGCCGGCAGGCGGCGGGACCGTGGTGCTGGTCGGCCACCAGCCCGATTTCGGCCAGGCGATCGCTCATCTCGTCGCGGGCGCGCGCGCCGAATGGCGTCTCAAGAAAGGGGCGCTGTGGTGGGTCGCGAACGACAAGGGCGTGATCGTGCGCGCGGTGGTTTCACCTGACTTGCTTTAACACTGAAACCTTCTTGTCGGAAAGACCGCTCACGCTGAGCCTCATCCCGACCGACTTCCAATGCTCGGCCTCGTCTTCCAGCGCCGTGGCCGAGAGCGCGTTCTCGTCGAGCCAGGACTGAGGCAGGTCGATGGCGAAGCCGCCGCTGTCGGCGGCGACGCGCAGGAACGGCAGCCGGGAGTCGGTGCGGCTGCGCAGGATGAGGGAGGCGACGCGCAGCGCGAACACCAGCTTCCAGTCGGCGCTCTCCAGCCCCGCGTCCTGCACCTTGCCGAGCTTGCCGCGGTGGGCGAGCACGACGCGCGCGAGCCGCGCCTGCTCCATGCGCGAGAAGCCCGGCATGTCGGCGTTCGACAGCACGTAGGCCGAGTGCTTGTGGTACTGGGCGTGGGCGATCGACAGCCCGATCTCGGCGAGCCGCGCCGCCCACTCGAGGAGCGAGCGGTCCGCGTCCTCCTCGCGCTCCGCGCCCGGCGAGAGCGCGTCGTAGATCGTCAGCGACAGGCTCTTGACCCGCTCGGCCTGCGCGGCGTCGATGTGGTAGCGGCGCGCGAACTGCGCCACCGTCGCCTCGCGCATGTCGCGGTGCTCGACGCGGCCGAGCAGGTCGTAGAGCACGCCGTGGCGCAGCGCCCCTTCCGAGACCTTCATCGCCTCGATGCCCAGCGCGTCGAACGCCGCGCTCATGATGGCGAGCCCTCCGGGCAGCACCGGCGCGCGGTTCGGCCTCAAGCCCGCGATGCGCTCCGGGTCTGCTTTTTCATGCTTGAGGAGCAAGCTGCGCAGCTTTTCCAGGCCTTCGCGCGTCAGGCCCTCCGCGGCGAAGCCGTTCTCGTGCAGGATGGCCTCGAGCGAGCGCGCCGTGCCCGAGGAGCCGACCGCCTCGGCCCAGCCGGCCGCGCGGTAGGCCTGCGCGATGCTCGAGAGCTCCTGGCGCGCCGCGAGCTCCGCCGCCTTCACGCGCGCCTTGTCGATCCTGCCGCCGGGAAAGTACTTCAGGCTGTAGCTCACGCAGCCCATGTAGAGCGACTCGGTGAGCTGCGGCTCGAGCCCGGTGCCGACGATGAGCTCGGTGGAGCCGCCGCCGACGTCGATCACCAGCCGGCGGTGCGCGGCGGCCGGCAGCGAGTGCGCGACGCCGAGGTAGATGAGCCGCGCCTCCTCGCGTCCCGAGATCACCTCGATCGGGAAGCCGAGCACGGCGCGCGCCTCGCGCAGGAACGGCGCCGCGTTCTTCGCCACGCGCAGCGCGTTGGTGCCCACCGCGCGCACCGCCTGGCGCGGGAAGCCGCGCAGGCGCTCGGCGAACTTGGCGAGCGCCTCGAGCGCGGCGGCCTGCGTGGCGCGGTCGATGCGCTTCTCCGCGGTCAGGCCGCCGCCCAGGCGCACCACCTCGCGCACCGCGTCGAGGGGATAGATCTGGCGCTCGACCACGCGCCCGATCTGCAGGTGGAAGCTGTTCGAGCCGAGGTCGACCGCGGCCAGGGTGTCGTGTCGCGCCATCAGGTTTAAACTCTAGCATCCCCCGTGAAGCGTGAAATCCCGCCGGTCGACCGTTTCCTCAACCGCGAGCTCGGCATCCTCGCCTTCAACCGCCGCGTGCTGGCGCAGGCCGCCGACGACGCGGTGCCGCTGCTCGAGCGGCTGCGCTTCATCACCATCGTCTCGTCGAACCTCGACGAGTTCTTCGAGATCCGCGTCGCCGGGCTGAAGGAAAGCATCAAGCTCGGCCTGCCCGAGCCCGTGCCCGACGGCCGCGCCCCGGCCGAGGTGTTCGAGGCGGTGAGCCGCGAAGCGCACACGCTGGTGGGCGAGCAGTACCGGCTGCTGAACGAGGTGGTGCTGCCGGCGCTCGGCCAACAGGGCATCGTGTTCCTGCGCCGCGAGCAGTGGAGCGCGGCGCAGCGCGAGTGGATCCGGGGCTACTTCTTCCGCGAGCTGCTGCCGGTGCTCACGCCGATCGGCCTGGACCCCGCCCATCCCTTCCCGCGCGTGTTCAACAAGAGCCTCAACCTGGCGGTCGAGCTGGAGGGCAAGGACGCCTTCGGCAGGAGCTCGCGCGCCGCGATCGTGCAGGCGCCGCGCGCCCTGCCGCGCCTGATCAGGCTGCCGAGCGCGATCGGCGGCGCCGGCCACGCCTTCGTGTTCCTCTCCTCCATCCTGCACGCGCACGTCGGCGAGCTCTTCGCCGGCATGAAGGTGGCCGGCTGCTACCAGTTCCGCGTCACGCGCAACTCGGATCTGTTCGTCGACGAGGAGGAGATCAAGAACCTGCACACCGCGCTGCAGGGGGAGCTACTGCACCGGCACTTCGGCGACGCGGTGCGCCTGGAGGTCGCCGACAACTGCTCGGCGCCGATGGCGGAATTCCTGCTGCAGCAGTTCGGCCTGCAGGAGGCCGACCTGTACCGCGTCGAGGGCCCGGTCAACCTCTACCGGCTGCGCGAGGTGCCCGACCAGGTCGAGCGCCCCGAGCTCAAGTACCCG
>MERP01000117.1:11548-12066 GCA_001772055.1 Betaproteobacteria bacterium RIFCSPLOWO2_12_FULL_68_19 | reverse complement strand
GCGAGCGTCTCGCGCAGGACCTGCGGATTGGTCAGCAGGAAGTTCGACGGCGAAAGCGCGTCAACGTACTGGCGCGTGAAGAACGCGACTTTCTTTTCCGACTCCTCGGGTAGGCCCTCGACGCTCGAGACAGCGTGCTGGATGTGGCGCGAGGCGATGAGGTAGGACTGCTTGATGATGTCGAAGAGGAAGTTGCTCGACCAGTCGTCGTCCTTGAAACGCGAGTCGCCCTTCGCGGGCTCGGCGACCGGCTGCGTCTGCACGCCGATCATGCGCATCCACGTCGACTGCCACAGGCGCATGTAGTCGACCCAGAGATTCACCGACACGCTTGCCATGAGGCTCGGGTCGGCCGCCACGCGCGCATAGAGGTCCATGAACGCCTTGGCGATGCCCATTTCGTCGCGCACCGCGGCGGACAGGCTCTGCGACTGCTTCTGAGCGAACTCGCCGAGGATCCTGGACGATCTTTCCGCGACGTCGCGGCAGACCTTGGCGAGCTCTTCGGTTTCCTTCCG
>MERP01000117.1:398-11531 GCA_001772055.1 Betaproteobacteria bacterium RIFCSPLOWO2_12_FULL_68_19 | reverse complement strand
GACCTTGGCGAGCTCTTCGGTTTCCTTCCGATCAGCTGGCTGCATATCGCATGATGCCATCAGGATCGATACGGCGCCTTGCCCGCCCTGCGTAGTACAGGTAGTGCAGGTGGGCTATCGCCTCGCCCATGGCGAAGAAGGTCTGGTGGACGTCGAGCGGGCGTCGGAACAGCACCCCGAGGAGCTCGCCGGCGCTTTGCGGCTTGTCCTTCAAGGCAGACACCAGCTCCGCGAACCGCGCCTGATGATGCTTCTCGAGCTGCTCGACCCGCCGGTGAGCGCCGCGGAAGGGCTTGCCGTGGGAAGGCAGCACCAGCACGTCTTCGGGCAGCCCGCGGTAGCGCGCCACCGAGTCGAGGAACAAGCGCAGCGGGTCGCCCTCGGGGTCGATCGACCAGACGCTCACGTTGGTGGAGATGGTCGACAGCAGCATGTCGCCGGCGATCAGCGTGTTCGCTTCCTCCGAGAAAAGAGACAGGTGCTCGGGCGCGTGGCCGTGGCCGATGATGGCGCGCCAAACATGTTTTCCCACACGAACTTCATCTCCCTCGATGATGCGGCGATAGGAAAACGGAAATTCGGGCACCAGCGCGGCGTAGCGGTTGCGACCGCCCGCCATCGCCGCGGCGCGCCCCTCGTCCAGGCCGTTGCGGCGGAACACCGCCAGCACCGCGTCGGTGGTGTAGCCGGCGCCGCCCGAGCGCACCGCGTGCGCCGTCAGGTACTCCCCCTGCGTCATCCAGAGCTCGGCGCCAAGACGCTGGCACAGCCACGCGGCATTGCCGGCGTGGTCGGGATGATAGTGAGTGACGATCACGCGCTTCGCGGTTTTGTCATGAATTATCGTTTCCCAAAGCTTCCTCGTCTGGCCGTTGCCGATGCCGGTGTCGACGATGGTCCAGCCGCCTTCGTCCTCGAGCAGCCAGAGGTTGATGTGGTCGAGCTGGAACGGCAGCGGCATCGACAGCCAGTGAATCCCAGGCGCGACTTGGACGGTCGTGCCGGGCGCGGGAACTTCGGGGAAGGGATACTCGAGCGATGACATCAGCTAGAATCAGGACGAAAGCTATCATGGAAAAGGAGCGCGCCCGCGCACTTGACGTTGAGTTCTCGATCAGTGAGCTGGCGCACGAGTTCGACGTCACGCCGCGCGCGATCCGCTTCTACGAGGACCAGAGGCTGCTCGCGCCGCGACGCGAGGGCCAGCGGCGCATCTACACGGCGCGCGACCGCACGCGCCTCAAGCTCACGCTGCGCGGCAAGCGGCTGGGGCTGAGCCTGTCCGAGATCCGCGAGCTGATCGACATGTACGAGCCGGGGCGCGACGCGCGGCCGCAGCTCGAGCGCTTCCTCTCGGTGCTGGAGTCGCACAAGGCGAGCCTGCTGCAGCAGCGCGCCGACATCGAGGCGCAGCTCGGCGAGCTGCAGGCATTCGAAAAGCGTGTCCGCAAACAACTGCGTCGCGGTGGCCAAAGTTGACGTTTACGTAAACGTCAAGTAGCCTCCCCAGGCTGATGAACGCCCCCGCCGACCCCCAGTTCGCGGCCCGGATCCGGGCGAGCTTCGGCCGCCAGAAGGCGATGTCGCTGATCGGCGCGCGGCTCACCCTGGTCGAGCCCGGGCGGACCGAGATCGCGCTCGCCTACCGGGAAGACCTGACCCAGCAGAAGGGCTTCATCCACGGCGGCATCATCGGCATGATCGCGGACACTGCCTGCGGCTACGCCGCGTTCTCGCTCATGCCCGCGGGCTGCTCGCTGGTGACGGTCGAATACAAGCTCAACATCCTTGCCCCGGCGCGCCGGGCGCTGCTGGCGCGCGGCGAAGTGGTGAAGGCGGGCCGGACGCTGACGGTCGCCCGGGGCGAGGTGTACGCTGACGATGGCGGGCACGTCGCCACCATGCAGCAGACCCTGATGATGCTGCCCGGCACCCCGGACACGCCCGAATGAGCTTTCTTCAGTTCGACCATGGCGAGGACATCGCCATGCTGCGCGACTCGGTGCGCAGCTTCGCGGCGAAGGAGATCGCGCCGCGCGCCGCCGGCATCGACCGGGCGAACGAGTTCCCCGCCGACCTGTGGCGCAAGCTCGGCAGCCTGGGGCTGCTCGGCATCACCGTCGAGGAGAGCTACGGCGGGAGCGCCCTGGGCTACCTCGCGCACGTGATCGCGATGGAGGAGATCTCGCGCGCCTCGGGCTCGATCGGGCTGTCCTACGGCGCGCACTCCAACCTGTGCGTCAACCAGATCCGCCGCAACGGGAGCGAGGCGCAGAAGCGCAGGTACCTGCCGAAGCTCGTCTCGGGCGAGCACGTGGGCGCGCTCGCGATGTCGGAGCCCGGGGCGGGCTCCGACGTGGTCGGCATGCGCCTGCGCGCGGAGCGCCGGGGCGAGCACTACGTGCTGAACGGCAGCAAGATGTGGATCACCAACGGCCCGGATGCCGACGTGCTCGTGATCTACGGCAAGACGAGCGACCAGGGGATCACGGCCTTTCTGGTCGAGAAGGGCATGAAGGGATTCTCGACCGCGCAGAAACTCGACAAGCTCGGCATGCGCGGCTCCAACACCTGCGAGCTGGTGTTCCGCGATTGCGAGGTCCCCGCGGTGAACGTTCTGGGTGAGGAAGGCAAAGGCGTCAAAGTCCTCATGTCGGGTCTCGACTACGAGCGCGCGGTGCTCGCGGGCGGACCGCTCGGCATCATGGCCGCCTGCCTCGACGTCGTCGTGCCCTACGTGCACGAGCGCAAGCAGTTCGGCCAGCCGATCGGCGAGTTCCAGCTCATGCAGGGCAAGCTCGCCGACATGTACACGACCTTCTCCGCGTGCCGCGCCTACGTCTATGCGGTGGCACAGGCCCTGGATAGAAACGAAACCACCAGGAAGGACGCGGCCGGGGCGATCCTCTACGCCGCGGAGAAGGCGACGTGGATGGCGGGCGAGGCGATCCAGGCGCTGGGCGGCATGGGCTACATCAACGAAGCGCCTACCGGCCGGCTGTGGCGCGACGCCAAGCTCTACGAGATCGGCGCCGGCACTTCCGAGATCCGGCGCTGGCTGATCGGCAGAGAGCTGTTTACCGAGACGGGCTGACGATGACGGCAGAAGCCTTCGAGACCGCACGCGGCACCGTGCACGCCTGGCAGTGCGACCATATGGGGCATGCGAACCTGCGCGTTTACGGAGAGTTCTTCGAGCAGGCGCTGTGGCACGTGTTCCAGCGCGTCGGCATCACGCCGTCAGTGCTGCGCGGCGACGCGATCCGCATGGCCGGCGTGCAGCAGAACATCACCTACCGGAAGGAACTGCTGCCCGGCGACCTGATATTCGTGCGCTCGAATCTGGTCGAACTGCGCGAGCGCACGCTGAAGATGGCGCACGAAATGGTGCACGTGGAATCCGGCGAAATTTGCGCCGTCTGCGAGCTGACCACGGTCTGCCTTGACATGCAGAGCCGCAAGCCGCGAGCGTTTCCGCCGGAAATCGCGGCGCGGGCAAGGCAACTACTGAAAGGAGAAGCTCATGAATCCTGATCCGATCGTCATCGTCGCCGTCGCGCGCACGCCCATCGGCGCGTTCCAGGGCGAGCTGAAGAGCTTTGCCGCCCCCGAGCTCGGCGCCGCGGCGATCCGCGCCGCCGTGGAGCGGGCGAAGCTCGCGCCCGAGGAGGTGCAGGAAGTGATCATGGGCTGCGTCCTGCCCGCGGGCCAGGGCCAGGCGCCGGCGCGCCAGGCCTCGCTCGGCGCCGGACTGCCGCTCGCCGCGGGCTGCACGACCGTGAACAAGATGTGCGGCTCGGGCATGAAGGCGGCCATGTTCGCTCACGATCTGCTATCAGCAAATTCAGTTGAGGTCGTCGTTGCCGGCGGAATGGAATCGATGAGCAACGCCCCCTATCTGCTTCCCAAGGCGCGCGCCGGGCTGCGCATGGGCCATGCCCAGCTCCTCGACCACATGTTCTACGACGGCCTCGAGGACGCGTACGACAGGGGGCGCCTGATGGGAACGTTCGCCGAGGATTGCGCAGCCAAGTATCAGTTCTCCCGCGAAGCGCAGGACGAGTTCGCGATCAGCTCCCTGAAGAGAGCCCAGCAAGCCAACAAGGAAGGCTGGTTCGCCTGGGAGACGACCCCGATCGCCATCAAGGCCGGCAAGGGCGAGAAGTTCGTCGAGACCGACGAGCAGCCGTTCAAGGCGAACCTGGAGAAGATCCCGAGCCTGAAGCCCGCGTTCCGCAAGGACGGCACGGTGACCGCGGCCAATTCGAGCTCGATCTCCGACGGCGCGGCCGCGCTGGTGATGATGCGGCGCTCGAGCGCCGAGCGCCGCGGCCTGCAGCCGCTCGCGCGCGTGACGGGCCATGCCACGCACGCGCAGGAGCCGGGCTGGTTCACGACCGCGCCGGTGGGGGCGATCGCCAAGCTCTTCGATCGCACCGGATGGAGCGCAAGAGAGGTCGACCTCTACGAGATCAACGAGGCATTCGCGGTCGTGACCATGGCGGCGATGCGCGAGCATGGCCTGCCGCACGAAAAGGTGAACGTCCACGGCGGCGCCTGCGCGCTCGGGCATCCGATCGGCGCCTCCGGCGCGCGCCTGCTCGTGACGCTGATCGGCGCGCTGCGCAAGCGCGGCCTGCGCCGCGGCGTGGCGAGCCTGTGCATCGGCGGGGGCGAAGCCACCGCCATGGGGATCGAGCTGGCGTGAAGAAGCAGCTGCAGGCCCTTGTCGACCGGGCGCGCTTTCTGCGCGGCTACGGCTTCCGGGTCGTCTCGGTCGGAAGAAACAAGTGCACGCTCGAGCTGCCGCACCGCACAGCGCTGGAGCGGCCGGGCGGGATCATCAACGGCCCGGCGCTGATGGCGGCCGCCGACTGCGCGATGTGGCTGGCGATCAAGGCGCGCATCGGCATCAAGGAGGATGCGCTCACCTCCGAGCTCAACACGGCATTCCTCGCCCCGGCCAGGGCCGAGCATGTGTACTGCACCGCCAGGATCCTGAAGCTCGGGCGCCGGCGCATCTACGGCGTGGCCGAATGCCACGGCAAGCGCGGCGGGCTGTTCAGCCATCACACGATGACATATGTCAGATCAGACTGAGGAAATTCGCCTGGCCGTGCGGCGCTTCGCGCGCGAGCGGCTCGCCCCGAACGCGGCGCGCTGGGACCGCGAGAAGCTCTTCCCGCGCGAGGCGGTGCAGGGCCTCGCCGCCATGGGCCTGTGCGGCGTCGCGGTCGCCGAGCAGTGGGGCGGCGCAGGCCTCGACTACACCGCGCTCGCGATCGCTTGCGAGGAGATTTCCGCGGGCGATTGCGCGACGGCCACGATCGTGATGGTGAACAACCTGGTCGCAGGCATTGTCGCCGGGTACGGCAACGAACGGCAGAAAGAGGCATTTCTAAGATCTCTCAGTTCCGGAAAGGCCCTTGGTGCATTCGCCTTGACCGAGCCGCAGGCCGGCTCGGATGCCTCGACCATCGCCACGCGCGCCGAGCGGCGCGGCGAGCACTACGTGCTGAACGGCGTGAAGCAATTCATCACCTCGGGACAGAACGCGGACCTGGCGGTGGTGTTCGCGGTGACCGACAGGAGCGCCGGCAAGAAAGGCATCAGCGCCTTCGTGGTCCCGACCAAGACCCCCGGCTACATCGTCGCGCGCATCGAGGAAAAGACCGGCCAGCGCGCCTCCGATACCGCCCAGATCGTGCTGGAGAACTGCGAGGTTCCGGCGGACCAGCTGCTCGCCCAGGAAGGCGTCGGCTACCGCATCGCGCTTGCCAACCTGGAGTCGGGCCGCATCAACGTCGCGGCGCAGGCAACCGGCGTGGCGCGTGCCGCGCTCGAGGCCGCGCTCGCCTATGCGCGCGAGCGAAGAAGCATGGGCAAGGCGCTGGTCGAGCACCAGGCGATCAACTTCCGGCTCGCCGACATGGCGACCCAGGTCGAGGCGGCGCGCCAGCTCTACCTGCATGCCGCCGCCCTGCGCGACGCCGGACGCCCCTGCATCAAGGAGGCCTCGATGGCAAAGCTGTTCGCCTCCGAGATGGCCGAGAAGGTCTGTTCCGACGCGATCCAGATCCACGGCGGCTACGGCTATGTCGCCGACTTCGTGGTCGAGCGGCTGTGGCGCGACGTGCGCGTGACCCAGATCTACGAGGGCGCGAACGACATCCAGCGGCTGGTGATCGCTCGCGAGCTGACGGGACGATGAACGCGATCGCCACCCAGCTCAACGCCCGCTCGGCCGAGTTCGGCGCCAATGCCGGGCGCATGCGCGGCCTGGTCTGCGACCTCAAGGAGAAGATCGCGCTGGTCACGCAAGGCGGAGACAGCGCCGCGCGCGAGAAGCACCTGGCGCGCGGCAAGCTGCTGCCGCGCGAGCGCGTGCGCACGCTGCTCGATCCGGGGTCGCCGTTCCTCGAGATCGGGCAGCTCGCGGCCTGGGGCATGTACGGGGGCGATGTCCATTGCGCCTCGATGATCTGCGGCGTCGGCCGGGTCTCGGGCCGGGAGTGCGTGATCGTCGCGAACGACGCCACGATCAAGGGCGGCACCTACTACCCGATGACCGTGAAGAAGCACCTGCGCGCGCAGGAGGTGGCGGCGCAGAACCGCCTGCCGTGCATCTACCTGGTCGATTCGGGCGGCGGCTACCTGCCGGAGCAGGACAAGGTGTTTCCCGACCGCGAGCACTTCGGCCGCATCTTTTTCAACATCGCCAACATGTCCGCCGCCGGCATTCCGCAGATCGCCTGCGTGATGGGCTCTTGCACGGCCGGCGGCGCCTATGTCCCGGCGATGTCCGACGAGACGATCATCGTGCGCGGCCAGGGAACGATCTTCCTCGGCGGGCCGCCGCTGGTGAAGGCGGCGACCGGCGAGGTGGTGACGCCCGAGGAGCTCGGAGGCGCGGAGGTCCATACGCGCGTCTCCGGGGTCGCGGACCACAATGCCCAGAACGACCAGCACGCCCTGGCCCTGGTACGCCGCATCGTCTCGAACCTGAACCAGAAGAAAAGCGTCTCGCTCGACGTGCGGGAGCCGCGCGATCCCCTGTATCCCGCGGAGGAGCTCTACGGCGTGATTCCCGCCGACCCGCGCAAGCCCTACGACGTGCGCGAGCTGATCGCGCGCATCGTGGACGGCTCTGAGCTCGACGAGTTCAAGCAGAACTACGGCACGACCCTGGTCACGGGCTTCGCGCACCTGCACGGCTATCCGGTCGGGATCCTCGCCAGCAACGGCATCCTGTTCTCCGAGTCCTCGCTCAAGGCGGCGCACTTCATCGAGCTCGCCTGCCAGCGCGGCATCCCGCTGCTGTTCCTGCAGAACATCACCGGCTACATGGTGGGCAAGAAGTACGAGGCCGGCGGGATCGCGAAGGACGGCGCCAAGATGGTGACCGCGGTCGCCACCGCCGCGGTGCCCAAGCTGACCATGATCGTCGGCGGCTCGTTCGGCGCCGGCAATTACGGCATGTGCGGGCGCGCTTACGGCCCGCGCTTCCTGTGGATGTGGCCGAACGCGCGCATCTCGATCATGGGCGGGGAGCAGGCGGCGAGCGTGCTTGCCACGGTCAAAGGAGAATTTCCTTCCGCGGAGGCGGAACAGGCTTTCAAGCAGCCGATCCGGGAGCAGTACGAGCGGCAAGGGCACCCGTACTACTCGAGCGCGCGCCTCTGGGACGACGGCGTGGTCGATCCTGCCGACACACGCCGCCTGCTGGGGCTCGCGCTCTCCGCGGCGCTCAATGCGCCGATCGAGAAGACGCGCTTCGGCGTGTTCAGGATGTAGCGCATGTCCGAGCACCGCGCCGGCGTCGAATGGCATCGCTCGGGAGAGTTTCGCTACGAGACCTACTCGCGCAACCACGAGATCAGGTTTCAGGATGGGTTGATAATCCTGGGAAGTGCAGCTCCGGCCAACATCCCTCGTACCGCCGCGGGCGCGCCGGGCGTCGACCCGGAGCAGGCCTTCGTCGCTGCGCTCTCGGCCTGCCACATGCTCTGGTTCCTGCATGTCGCCTGTCGCGCCGGCTGGGTGGTCGAGCGCTACGTCGACGAGGCGGTCGGCGTTCTCGACAAGACCTCGATCTCGCGCGTGACCCTGCGTCCCGCCGCGACCTTCTCCGGCCGCAGCCCTTCGAGGCAGGAGCTTCAGGCGCTGCACGAGCAAGCCCACCGCAAATGCTTCATCGCCAACTCGGTGAAGAGCGAGGTGCTGGTAGAGCCATGCTGAGCATCGAGAAGAAGGGCGGCGTCGCCCGCGTCACGCTCGACCGGCCCGAAGTGCGCAACGCCTTCGACGACGTCCTGATCGGCCGGTTGAAGGAAGCGTTCGTCGACATCGAGAAGGACCCGGGCGTGCGGGTGCTGGTGCTGGCGGGCAACGGTCCCGCGTTCTGCGCCGGCGCCGACCTGAACTGGATGCGCCGCATGGCGGACTACGGCTACCACGACAACGTGGCCGACGCCCGTGCGCTCGCGGAAATGCTCGGTGCGCTCGACCGCATGACCAAGCCGACCGTCGCCCGCGTTCACGGCGCGGCGTTCGCAGGCGGCACCGGACTGGTCGCGGCCTGCGACATCGCCGTCGGCACCCCGCAAGCGAAGTTCTGCTTCTCCGAGGCGAAGCTGGGGCTCTCGCCCGCGACCATCAGTCCCTACGTCATCCGCGCCATCGGCGAGCGCGCCGCGCGCCGCTATTTCCTGAGCGCGGAAGTCTTTGGTGCCGAGGATGCCCTGCGCATCGGCCTGCTCTCCATGCTGGTCGCGGCGGACGAGCTCGATGCCGCGATCGAGGGCCTTCTGCAGCATCTGCTTTCCGGGGGGCCGCGGGCGCATGCAAAGATCAAGGAGCTGGTGCGCGCCGTCTCGGGCCGCTTGCTCGACGAAGCGCTGATCGCCGATACCGCGCGGCGCATCGCCGAGATCCGCGCCTCCGAGGAAGGCAAGGAAGGCATCGCCGCGTTCCTCGAGAAGCGAAAGCCATCCTGGTGTTCGCCAAAGTCCTGATCGCCAACCGCGGCGAGATCGCCTGCCGCATCATCCGCACGGCCCGCCGGCTCGGGCTACGGTGTGTCGCGGTGTATTCGGATGCCGACCGCAACGCGCGCCACGTCCGGCTCGCCGACGAGGCGCGGCGCGTCGAGAGCTACCTCGACATCGGGGCGATCCTCGCTGCGGCGCGGGACTCAGCTGCCGAGGCGGTCCACCCCGGCTATGGCTTCCTCGCCGAGAACGCGGATTTCGCCGCGGCCTGCGGCAAGAGCGGGCTCGTGTTCGTCGGCCCGACGCCCGAGGCGATCGCCGCCATGGGCGACAAGGCCGCGGCGAAGCGGCTGATGGAGAAGGCCGGCGTGCCGCTCGTGCCCGGCTACCACGGCGAGGAGCAGGACGCGGCACGCCTGGCGAAGGAGGCGGCGCGCATCGGCTACCCGGTGATCGTCAAGCCCTCGGCCGGGGGTGGCGGCAAGGGCATGCGCATCGTCAATGACAGGAAGGATTTTCTCTCGAGCCTGGAAGCGGCGAGAAGGGAGGCAAAAGCCGCCTTCGGCGATGAGCGAGTGCTGATCGAGCGCTATCTCGAGCGCCCGCGGCACATCGAGATCCAGGTGTTCGGCGACAGCCATGGCAACCTGGTGCAGCTTTTCGAGCGCGACTGCTCGGTGCAGCGGCGCCACCAGAAGATTCTCGAGGAGGCGCCTGCGCCGGGCATGAGCGCGAAGCGCCGGCGCGAGATGGGCGAAGCGGCCCTGGCCGCCGCCGCGGCCATCGGCTATACCGGCGCCGGCACGGTGGAGTTCATCGCCGAGCAGGACGGCCGCTTCTATTTCATGGAAATGAACACCCGGCTGCAGGTCGAGCACCCGGTCACCGAAATGACTACGGGGCTGGACCTAGTGGAATGGCAGCTGCGCGTCGCGGCGGGAGAAACGCTGCCGTTGCTCCAAGAAGACATCTCCTTTACGGGCCACGCCATCGAGGCGCGCATCTACGCCGAGGATCCGGAGCGCGGATTCCTGCCGGCGGCCGGGAGGCTCGTGCATCTCGCTTTTCCCGCCGAGAACTCCCGGCTGCGCCTCGACGCGGGCGTCGAGGCGGGCGATGAGATCACGCCCTGGTACGACCCCCTGATCGCCAAGCTGATCGTGCACGGCGAGGACCGGGCCGCGGCGCTGGCGCGCCTGCGCGGGGCCCTTGCCGAGGTCGAGATCGCCGGCGTGATCACCAACGTAGCCTTCCTGCGCCGCGTCGCCGGCAGCCGCGCCTTCGCCGGCGCCGATGTCGACACCGGCCTGATCGAGCGCAGCCGCGACGAGCTGTTCGCGCCGCTCGAGAAGCTCTCCGACGAATTGCTCGCGGCAGCGGCCTTTGCCGAGCTCGCCGAGGAGGAGGCGGCGGGGCGCGAGCGCGCGCGGGGCTCGGGCGACCCGCATTCTCCCTGGCACAGCGCGGACGGCTGGCGGCTGAACGAGGACTCGCATCACGACTTCGTGTTCATCGAAGGCTCCAGCGAGCAGGCGGTGCGGGTGCGCTTCCTGGGCGAGGGCCTGAGGATCGCCATCGAAGGGCGCGATTACGCGCTCGAAGGCGAGCGCATGGGAGGCGCGGCGCTGCGGATCGGCCTGGATGGCCGCGTATTCAAGGCGAGCGCGGTGCGCGAGGGGACTGACTGGCACATGTTCTGGGAAGGAAGCTACCGGCGGCTTTCGCTCAAGCGGGAGCTGCACGACGCCGATGAGGAGGTGGTGAGCGGGCTGCTGACCGCGCCGATGCCGGGCAGGATCATCAAGGTAATGGCGCAGCCGGGCGGCGCGGTGAGCCGGGGCGAGCCGCTGCTGATCCTCGAGGCGATGAAGATGGAGCACACCATCACGGCCCCGGCCGACGGCGTAGTGAGGGAAGTGCATTACGCCGCCGGCGAGCAGGTGCTGGAGGGCGCCGAGCTCATCAGGTTGGAATGACAAGATTTGTGCGAATCGTGGAAGTCGGGCCGCGCGACGGGCTGCAGAACGAGCCCGGCGAAGTGCCGACCGCGGTGAAAGTGGAGCTGATCGAGCGGCTCGCCGACGCCGGACTGCCGGCGGTGGAGGCGACGGCGTTCGTCTCGCCCAAGTGGGTGCCGCGGATG
>MERP01000117.1:0-372 GCA_001772055.1 Betaproteobacteria bacterium RIFCSPLOWO2_12_FULL_68_19 | reverse complement strand
GCTGCGGCGCAAGCCAGGCGTCTCCTACCCGGTGCTCACGCCCAACCTCAAGGGTTTCGAGTCGGCGCGCGCCGCGGGGGCCACCGAGGTGGCGGCGTTCGGCGCCGCCTCCGAGGCATTCTCGAAGAAGAACATCAATTGCTCGATCGCCGAATCGCTCGAGCGCTTCCGGCCGATCATTGAACTTGCAACAAAGCAGAAAGTAAGAGTGCGAGGCTATGTGTCCTGTGCGCTCGGCTGCCCGTACGAAGGCGACGTTGCCCCCGAGCGCGTGGCCGAGGTGGCGGCGGCGCTCTACGAGTTGGGCTGCTACGAGGTCTCGCTCGGCGACACCATCGGCGTGGGCACGCCGGGCAAGGCGAGGGCGATGAT
>MERP01000116.1 GCA_001772055.1 Betaproteobacteria bacterium RIFCSPLOWO2_12_FULL_68_19 | reverse complement strand
CGGTCGTTGATGTAGCGCGCCGAGAGCTCGGCCGCGGTGGTGAGCGCGTTGGCGGTGTACTTGACGCTGTGGTGGGCCTCGAAGCGGGTCTTCAGGCCTTTCAGGATCTCCACCGTCTCGTCGACGGAGGGCTCGATCACGTCGATCTTCTGGAAGCGCCGCGACAGCGCATGGTCCTTCTCGAACACGCCGCGGTACTCGTTGTAGGTGGTCGCGCCGATGCACTTCAGCTGCCCCGTCGAGAGCACCGGCTTGAGCAGGTTGGAGGCGTCGAGCGTGCCGCCCGAGGCGGCGCCGGCGCCGATCACGGTATGGATCTCGTCGATGAACAGGATCGCGTTCGGGTTGTCGACCAGCTGCTTCAGCACCGCCTTGAGGCGCTGCTCGAAGTCGCCGCGGTACTTGGTGCCCGCCAGCAGGGCGCCCATGTCCAGGGCGTAGACGGTGCACTTGGCCAGCAGGTCCGGGACGCTGCCCTCGACGATGCGGCGCGCCAGGCCCTCGGCGATCGCGGTCTTGCCGACTCCCGCCTCGCCCACCAGCAGCGGGTTGTTCTTGCGCCGCCGGCACAGCGTCTGCACTACGCGCTCGAGCTCCCGGTCGCGGCCGATCAGCGGGTCGATCTTGCCGGCGAGGGCGAGCGCGTTGAGGTTCTGCGTGTAGTTGTCGAGCGGGCTGTTCGAGGTCTCGGCCTGGCCTTCCTGGTCGGCCTCCTGCTCGGGCTTGCCCTGGTGCGCCTGCGGCGTCTTGGTGATGCCGTGCGAGATGTAGTTCACCACGTCCAGCCGCGCGATGCCCTGCTGCTGGAGGAAGTACACGGCATGCGAGTCCTTCTCGCCGAAGATCGCCACCAGCACGTTGGCGCCGGTGACCTCCTTCTTGCCCGAGGACTGCACGTGCAGGATCGCGCGCTGGATGACGCGCTGGAAGCCGAGCGTGGGCTGGGTGTCGACTTCGCGGTCGGCGGCGATGCGCGGCGTCTGCTCCGCGATGTGCTGCGTCAGGCTCTTGCGCAGCTCGTCCATGTTGGCGCCGCAGGCGCGCAGCACCTCGGCGGCGGTCGGGTTGTCCAGCAGGGCGAGGAGCAGGTGCTCGACCGTGATGAATTCATGGCGTTTCTGGCGCGCCTCGACGAACGCCATGTGCAGGCTGACTTCGAGCTCCTGGGCAATCATCTGATCCGTTTCCTCCTGCCTGCCGTCACGGCGCTTTCCACCTTACGTTTCTTCCATCACGCACTGCAGCGGGTGCTGGTGCTTCCGTGAGTATGCCGCGACTTGCTGCACCTTGGTAGCCGCCACGTCGCGAGGGTACACCCCGCACACGCCGATGCCTTCGCGGTGCACCTTGAGCATCACCTGGGTGGCCCGCTCCCGGGTCATGCCGAAGAACTTCTGTAGCACCACCACGACGAATTCCATGGGCGTGTAGTCGTCATTAAGCAGCATGACCTTGAACATCGGCGGAGGCTTCAGCTTGGCTCGCTGCGCCTCCAGTAGGGTGTCGTCCTTGAACTGCGCCATGCGGCCCGCTACGCGCCCGTGCCCCCCGCAAGATCTGACAAGGTCCCCTTTCGCCCGGTTCCTGCGGTCTATCGTAATCAATGTGGGGGGGCGGTGCAATCGGAGCCACGGCGCCTTGGCGCTGGAATTCGGTGCTTTATCACGGTCTTGCGTGCGCGCAACAGCTCCGGGCACGGCCCTTGACGAGCCTCGGGCGGGCGCGTAAAAGGCGGGCTGTGTTTGGATTCAGGCTGTCTGTTTCGCCATCAGGTCGGAGTTCGGGGCGGCGGGGTCGTGGAGTTCCAGGCATGGCTCGGGTAACCAGGAGCGTCTACGACGCTGGCCCGGTAGCTCAATCAACAACAGGGAGAGCAGATGGCAACAGGCACCGTGAAGTGGTTCAACGACGCGAAAGGCTACGGCTTCATCACGCCGGACGACGGCAGCGAGGACCTTTTCGCCCATTTTTCGGCGATTAACATGTCCGGATTCAAGACCTTGAAGGAAGGCCAGAAGGTCAGCTTCGACGTGGTGCAGGGACCCAAGGGGAAGCAGGCCTCGAATATCCAGAAAGTCTGAGGGGAAGCTTCTAAAAAGAAAGGCCGCCCGCAGGCGGCCCTTTTTTTCACTCCAGACGGAGGGGGTACGGGGGAACCTAGGTTCCCCTGTTCCTTTCCTACATCCGCTCGATCATCGCCTGGCCGAAGCCGGAGCACGACACCTGCTTCGCGCCCTCCATCTGCCGGGCGAGGTCGTAAGTGACGATCTTGTCCGCGATGGCCCGCTCGATGGAATTGATGATCGCGTCGGCGGCCTCGACCCAGCCCATGTGGCGCAGCATCATCTCCGCCGAAAGGATCTCGGAGCCCGGATTCACGTAGTCCTTGCCGGCGTACTTGGGCGCGGTGCCGTGGGTGGCCTCGAACATCGCCACCGTGTCGCTCAGGTTGGCGCCCGGCGCGATGCCGATCCCCCCCACCTCCGCGGCGAGGGCGTCGGAAATGTAGTCGCCGTTGAGGTTGGTGGTGGCGAGCACGTCGTACTCGGCCGGCCGCAGCAGGATCTGCTGCAGCATGGCGTCGGTGATGACGTCCTTGACGACGATGTCGGGCCCGCCCTTCGGGTTGCGGAAGCTGTGCCAGGGGCCGCCGTCGAGCGGCTTGGCGCCGAACTCCCTGACCGCCAGCGCGTAGCCCCAGTCGCGGAACCCGCCTTCGGTGAACTTCTGGATGTTGCCCTTGTGCACTATGGTGACGGACTTGCGCTTGTTGTCGATCGCATACTGGTAGGCGCGGCGGATGAGACGCTCGGAGCCCTCGATCGAGACCGGCTTGATGCCGATCGCGGAAGAGCCGGGGAAGCGGATCTTCTTGACCTTCATCTCCTTGATCAGGAAGTCGATCACCTTCTTGGCCTCGGCCGAGTGCGCCGGCCACTCGATGCCGGCATAGATGTCCTCGGCGTTCTCGCGGAAGATCACCATGTCGACCTTGGAGGGGTCCTTCACCGGCGAGGGCACGCCCTTGAACCAGCGCACCGGGCGCAGGCAGACGTAGAGGTCGAGCTCCTGGCGCAGCGCCACGTTGATCGAGCGGATGCCGCCTCCGACCGGCGTGGTGAGCGGGCCCTTGATCGAGACCGCGTACTCCTTCGCCGCCGCGAGCGTCTCTTCCGGCAGCCACACGTTCTCGCCGTAGATGCGGCAGGATTTCTCGCCCGCATACATCTCCATCCATACGATCCTGCGCTTGCCGCCGTAGGCCTTCTTGACGGCGGCGTCGACCACCTTGAGCATGACGGGCGTGATGTCGACGCCGGTGCCGTCGCCCTCGATATAGGGGATGATCGGGTTGTCGGGCACGGCGAGCGAGAAATCCTTGTTGACGCGGATCTTTTCGCCGCCGGAGGGCACCTTGATGTGCTGATAGGCCATGGAAACGCGAGCTCCTGCGGGATGGGGGTTGATAGGAGAGGCTGCGAGAAAAGGGCTGCGATTATATTTTATTTCAATCGTTTAGGGCGATGGTCAACCGGGCGGCGCAAAGCGCGTTAAGGGTGGGAGACCAGGCGGCAGCCAGGTCTCGCCCATACCACTCTAGAGAAGGGGATCACGATGAAGCAGTTGCTCGCAGTGCTGTTCGCGGCGACGTTCGCCGCGGCCAGCCTGTCCGCTGTCGCGCAGGACAAGCCGGAAAATGCGGAAACCAAGCCCATGCAGTCGGACAAGAAGGCCGGGGACAAGAAGGCGGCGAAAGCCAAGACCAAGGCAAAGGCAAAGGCAAAGGCAAAGGCGAAGGCGAAAGCGGGGGACGGCAAGTAACGTCCTCCCGAAGGGCGAAAAGGCAGGGCGCGGCCCTGCCTTTTTTATTGGCCGCGCTGCTGTACGGCGCGGCGGCGCTCGCGCAGCTCCCGACCCTGGAGCTGAACGCCGGCATGTACCTGATCCGCGCCGAGGTGGCCGCGGATTCCGGCTCGCGCTCGCGCGGACTGATGCACCGCGAGGCGCTCGCGCCGAACGCCGGCATGCTGTTCGTGTTCGACCAGCCGGCGATCCACTGCATGTGGATGAAGAACACCCTGATCCCGCTCTCGGTGGCGTTCCTCGACGAGAGCGGCGTGATCGCCAACATCGCGGACATGACCCCGCACAGCGAGCAGGCGCATTGCGCCGCCCGGCCGGCGCGCTACGCGCTGGAGATGAACCGCGGCTGGTTCGCCGCGAAGGGAATCAGGCCGGGGATGCGCCTGGGCGGCATCCCCGGGCGATAAGGGCTACAGCCCGCCGTTTTGCTGCGCCACCATCAGGTAGAGCATCGGTATCGAGAGCATGGTGTTGAAGCGCGAGGTCATGCCCGCCATGCGCGCCGCCGCGGCTTTCTCCTCCGGCGACGCCTGCACGATGCCGAGCACCCTCTTCTGCTTCGGCCAGATGATGAACCAGACGTTGAACCACATGACGATGCCGAACCACATGCCCAGGCCGATGGCCGAGAACGGCTGCTGCAGGCCGAGCGCCGCGCCGATGTAGCCGTTCATCCAGGCGAGCAGCAGGCCGGTGACGATGGTGGACATCGCCGCCCAGCGGAACCAGAACAGCGCCGCCGGCGCGATCACCTTGCTCACGGCGGGCTTCTGCTCGTCCGGGATCTTGGGCATGGAGGGCGTCTGCACGAAGTTGAAGTACCAGAGCAGGCCGATCCACATCACCCCCGAGAGCACGTGCAGCCAGCGCATGAAGAAGCGCCACCAGTTCATGTCGCCGGTCTTGGCGAAGCTGCCGGCGATGGCCATGATGACGAGGAGAATGACGACGCCCGCGACGATCGTGCGCCCGAGAGACTGGAAGATGGCACCCATGGCTTTCTCCTATTTTGTGGTGATGGGGGCTTGGAGCCGAAAAAGTCTAGCACGCGTCAATGGCCGCCCGCCAACAGCCCCGAGGCGGCGATGAGCAGCACCACCACCTGCGCGAGCGCGAAGCCCGCCTGCAGCCGCTCCCCGCGCGCCAGCAGCGCCGGCAGGATGCGCAGGTAGCAGGCGACGGTGACCAGGCCGAGGAGCGCCACGCCGACCAGGTTCTGGTATTCGCCCTTGTCGAGCATGGCGAGCCACCCCCAGCCGGTGGGCGATCCGCTGAGGGCGAGATAGCGCTCGAGCGGCAACTGCCAGAAGCGCGGAATTTCGGCGAGCGGCAGCGCTGCCGGCGCCAGGCCGAAGACGTAGGCGAGGAAGGCGGCGACCAGCACCGCAAGCGAGATGCGCGTCCCCCAGTCCAGCCAGCGTGCGTAGACCTGCTGGTCGTTCATCGGCTCAGTTCCACCAGCCCAGGCCCTTGAGCAGGGCGCGGGCGCCGGCAACGAGGAGCAGCACGATGACGATGCGCCGCACGGTCGCCGCCGGCGCTACGCGCAGCAGGCGCACGCCGATCTTCGCGCCGAGCATTACGCCGATGATGGACGGGGCGACGATCAGCGGCAGCACGGCACCGCGGTTGATGTAGATCCAGGCGGCGGAGGTGTCGATCACCGAGAGCAGGAAGCCCGAGGTGCCGACCGAGAGCTTGAGCGGCACGCCCATCAGCAGGTTGAACACCGGCACGTTGGCCCAGCCGGCGCCCAGGCCGAACATGCCCGCCAGCACGCCGATGCCGCCGAACGCGAAGAAGGCGGCGGCGGTGCGCTGCACCCGCCACTCGACGTCGCGTCCGCTCGCCGGGTCGTGGTACACGCCGTGCATGCGCAGCGCCTCGCCGAGCGCGTCGGGCCGCAGGCCGTCGGGATGCTCGGACTTCTTCGAGCGCCACATCAGAGCCGCGATGGCGAGGATGGTGACGCCGAGCGCGGTCTGCACGAACGCGGTGGGCAGCGCGAGGCCGAGCAGCGCGCCGGCGATCGAGGTGATCGAGCCGACCAGCGCGAGCGGCATGGCGAGCCGCAGGTTGGCGAGGCCGCAGCGCAGCAACGCGGGCCCCGCCGAGAGCGCCCCCGACAGGGCGAGCAGCAGCCCGGCGCCGCGCACGAAATCGAGATGGAAGGGAAAGAAGCCGCCGACGATGGGCACGAACAGCACGCCGCCGCCGACGCCCGCCAGCACCGCGACGATGCCGAGCAGGAAGGTCACCGCGAACAGCGCGATCGGCCAGATCCACCAGGGGAGCGCGGCAGCTTCCATGTTCTTCGAGCTATGCTCGCATTATGCCGAAGCTCGCCGCGAACGTTTCGATGCTTTTTCCCCAGCTCGAGTTTCTCGATCGCTTCGCGGCGGCGGCGCGGGCGGGATTCCGCTTCGTCGAATATCAGTTTCCCTATGCATGGCCGGCGCAGGAAGTGGCGCGGCGCGCGCGCGAGGCGGGCGTGCAGGCGGTGCTGCACAACCTGCCGGCGGGCGATCTTGCCGGGGGCGAGCGCGGCATCGCCTGCCTGCCGGGCCGCGAGAGCGAGTTCCGCGACGCCGTGGAGCGCGCGATCGAGTACGCGCAAGCCGCCGCCTGCCCGAGCCTGAACTGCCTGGCGGGCCTCGCGCCGCAGGACCGCGAGCACTTCGAGACGCTGGTGCGCAACGTGCGCTACGCCGCGCGCAGGCTCGGCGCCGCCGGCCTGAAGCTGATGATCGAGCCGATCAACACGCGCTCCGTCCCGGGCTTCTTCCTCAGCGGCTCGCGCCAGGCGATCGAGGTCCTCGACGCCGCGGGCGAGGACAACGCCTTCCTGCAGTACGACATCTTCCACATGCAGATCATGGAGGGCGATCTCGCGCGCAGCATCGAGCGGCTGCTGCCGCGCATCGGCCACATGCAGCTCGCCGACGTGCCCGGGCGGCACGAGCCGGGCTCGGGCGAGGTCAACTTCGGCTACCTGCTCGCGCACATCGACGCCGTCGGCTACGCCGGCTGGATAGGTTGCGAATACAATCCGAAGGGTGACACGGTCGAGGGACTGAAGTGGGCGCGCGCCTATCTGTCGTGAACGCGCTACGCGCTTTCCTTCCGGCGCGCGCGGTGCTGCACGAGGAGGAGGACACCCGCCCCTACGAATGCGACGGCCTCACCGCATACCGCCAGCTTCCCATGGTGGTGGCGTTGCCCGAGACCGAAGAGCAGGTGCAGAAGGTCCTGAAGACCTGCGCGGCGATGGGCGTGCCGGTGGTGCCGCGCGGCGCGGGCACGGGGCTCTCGGGCGGCGCGCTTCCGCCGGGCGACGGCGTGCTGCTTTCGATGGCGAAGTTCATGCGCGTGCTGGCCCTCGACCCGCGCGCGCGCACGGCGGTGGTGCAGCCGGGCGTGCGCAACGCGGCGATCTCGGAGGCGGCGGCGCCCTTCGGCCTTTACTACGCCCCGGACCCCTCGAGCCAGATCGCCTGCACCATCGGCGGCAACGTGTCCGAGAACTCGGGCGGCGTGCATTGCCTGAAATACGGCCTCACGGTGCACAACGTGCTGCGCGTGCGCGGCTACAGCATCGAAGGCGAGCCGCTGGAGCTCGGCGCCGACGGCCCCGACGCGCCCGGCTACGACCTGCTCGCGCTCGCGGTCGGCTCGGAGGGGATGCTGCTGGTCGTGACCGAGATCACGGTCAAGCTGCTGCCGCTGCCGCAGTGCGCGCGCCTGATCATGGCTTCCTTCGACGACGTCGAGAGGGCGGGCCACGCGGTCGCCGCGGTGATCGCCGCGGGCATCATCCCCGCCGGCCTGGAGATGATGGACCGGCCGGCGACGCACGCGGTCGAGCAGTTCGTGGCCGCGGGCTACGACCTGGAGGCGGCCGCGATCCTGCTGTGCGAGTGCGACGGCACGCCCGAAGAGGTCGACGACGAGATCGAGCGCACCAAGGCGGTGCTGGCGCGCTCGGGCGCCACGCGCATGACCGTGTCGCGCGACGAGGCGGAGCGGCTGCGCTTCTGGTCGGGCCGCAAGGCGGCCTTCCCCGCGGTCGGCCGCATCTCGCCCGACTATTACTGCATGGACGGCACCATCCCGCGCAAGCGCCTGGGCGAGGTGCTGCGCTTCATCGCGGCGATGGAGCAGAAGTACGGCCTGCGCTGCCCCAACGTGTTCCACGCGGGCGACGGCAACCTGCATCCTCTGATCCTGTTCGACGCGAACGACGCCGACGAGCTGCACCGCACGGAGCTGTTCGCCGCCGAGGTGCTGGAGAAATGCGTCGAGGTCGGCGGCACCATCACCGGAGAGCACGGCGTCGGGGTGGAGAAGATCAACCAGATGTGCGTGCAGTTCCGCCCCGACGAGCTGGAGCTGTTTCACGCCATCAAGCGCGCGTTCGACGCGCACGGGCTGCTCAATCCGGGCAAGGCCGTGCCGACGCTCGCGCGCTGCGCCGAGTACGGGCGCGAGCGCGCGCGTGCCGGCGCGGCCCTGCACCCCGAGCTGCCGCGCTTTTGAGCCTCGAGCCCTTTCAGGCACGCATCCGCGACGCCGCGGCACGCGGGGTCGCGCTGCGGCTGCGCGGCGGGGGGACCAAGGACTTCTACGGCAACGAGCCGCGCGGCGAGATCCTCGACACGCGCGCCTACGCCGGCATCGTGAGCTACGAGCCGACCGAGCTCGTCATCACGGCGCGTTGCGGCACCTCGCTCTCCGAAGTGGAAAGAATTCTTGAAGAGAAACGGCAATGCTTGCCGTTCGAGCCGCCCCACTTCGGTCCTGCCGCCACTTTCGGCGGCTGCATCGCCGCAGGGCTCTCGGGCCCGCGGCGCGCGGCCGCCGGGGCGCTGCGCGATTTCGTCCTGGGGGCGCGCATCGTCGATGGCCGCGGCCGCGTGCTCGGCTTCGGCGGGCAGGTGATGAAGAACGTGGCCGGCTACGACGTATCGCGGCTGCTCGCCGGCTCGCTCGGCACGCTCGGGCTGATCGCAGAAGCCTCGCTCAAGGTGGCGCCGCGAGCGCCCTTGGAGCTCAGCCTGCGGCTCGAGATGCCGCAGGAGCGCGCGCTCGAGGCGCTGCAGCGCTGGGCCGGCCAGCCGCTGCCGCTCTCGGCGAGCGCATGGCATGCAGGCGAGCTGGCGCTGCGTCTGTCGGGCGCCGAGCCCGCGGTGCGCGCCGCCGCCGCGAAGATCGGCGGCGAGCCGCTGCGCGAGACGCCCTGGGGCGCGATCCGGGAGCACAGCCACCCGTTCTTCGCCGCGCCCGCCCCGCTGTGGCGCATCGCCTTGCCGCCGGTGGCTGCGCCGCTCGCCCTGCCCGGCGTGCAGCTGCTCGAGTGGGGCGGCGCATTGCGCTGGCTGCTGAGCGATGCGCCGCCGCAGTCGGTGCGCGAGGCGGCCAGGCGCGCCGGAGGCCACGCGACGCTGTTCCGCGCGCGCGACAAGTCCGCGGGCGCGTTCGCCCCGCTCGCGCCGATGGTGGCGCGCCTGCACCGCAGCCTCAAGGCGGCGTTCGATCCTGCCGGGATTCTCAACCCGGGGCGCATGTACCCCGAGTTCTAGCGCTTGGCGAGCCTTTTCTTCTGCGATTCGACCGCGGCGCGCGCCTGGCCGGCGAGCGCGGTCTGCGGGTACCGCGCGAGCAGGCGGGCATATAGCTGGATGGACAGCGCCGGCTCGCCGGCTTCGCCCGCCATGCCCGCCGCCTCGAACAGCAGCCGTTGCGCGGTCAGCGCGGCGTCCTTGCCGGGGGCGCTCGTCACGGGCGTGACGAGCGCCGCGACAGGCGCCGGCGGCAGGGCTTTCACCGCCGCCGGCGCGGCCTGCGCGATGAAGCTCGCGGCGCGCGCCTCGGCCGCGCGCTGGCGCTCGAGCCAGCCGCGGCGCAGGCGCCAGCCCCAGTACGCCAGCGCCGCGACGATGGCCATCAGCATGAGCCACGCGATCTGCTGCATGCGAAAAGTATAGCGAGCCGATGCAGACTCAGCTGGCCGAATTCATCCGCGACAGCGCCGAGGGGCGCGAAGCCGACGCCATCCTGCGCAAGTGCGTGCATTGCGGCTTTTGCACCGCGACCTGCCCGACCTACCAGCTCCTGGGCGACGATCTGGACAGCCCGCGCGGGCGCATCTACCTCATGAAGCGGGTGCTGGAAGGAGGCCCGCTCAGCGGCAGGACGCGGCTGCATCTGGACCGCTGCCTTACCTGCCGCGCCTGCGAGAGCACCTGTCCCTCGGGCGTGCGCTACGGCCGCCTGGTGGACATCGGACGCGCCGTGGTCGAGGCGCGCACTACCCGCCCGCTGCCGGATCGCGCCGCGCGCGCGCTGCTTTCCTTCGCGCTGCCGCGCGCGCGCCTGTTCGGCGCGGCGCTCAAGCTCGGACGGCTTGCGCGGCCGCTCCTGCCCGGATTCATGAAGCGCAAGATCCTGCCTGCAAGGGCGCCCGGGGAGTGGCCCGCGCCGCGGCACGCGCGCAGGATGCTCGCGCTCGCGGGCTGCGTGCAGAGCGCGCTCGCCCCCTCGATCAATGCCGCCGCGGCGCGCGTGCTCGACCGGCTGGGCGTCTCGCTCGTCGAAGCGCCGGGGGCCGGGTGCTGCGGAGCGCTGCGCTTCCATCTCAACCGCCAGGAAGCCGGCCGCGACGACATGCGCGCGCTGGTCGACGCCTGGTGGCCGCTGGTGGAGAGCGGCTCGGTCGAGGCGATCGTCATGACCGCGAGCGGCTGCGGCGCCACGGTCCGGGAATACGCGCATCTGCTGGGCGAGGACCCGGACTACCGCCACAAGGCGGCGCGCATCTCGTCGCTCACGAGAGACCTGTGCGAGGTGATCGCCGCGGAGCAGCTGCCTGCGCGCTCGGGCCTCGGCCGCGTGGCTTTCCAGTCGCCGTGCTCGCTGCAGCACGGGCAGCAGATCCGCGGCAAGGTCGAGGCGCTGCTCGCGCGCGCCGGGTTCGAGCTGGCGCCGGTGCCCGACGCGCATCTTTGCTGCGGCTCGGCGGGCGCCTATTCGCTGCTGCAGCCGGCGCTCGCCGCGCAGCTGCGGCTGCGCAAGCTTCGCGCGCTGCACGAGGGCCGGCCGCAGCGCATCGCCACCGCCAACATCGGCTGCCTCGCGCACCTGCAGGGGGGCACGCCGACCCCGGTCGCGCACTGGGTCGAGCTGCTCGACGAGGCCCTGGAGGGAAGGACGTTCCCGGGAGCGTAGAATCGCCCTCTCTATGAGCACCCAGGTAGTGCGCGCCGCCTGCCCGCACGACTGCCCCGACACCTGCGGCATGCTGGTCAGCGTCAAGGACGGCGTGGCGGTGAAGATCCAGGGTGACCCCTCGATGCCGTTCACCGAGGGAACGCTCTGCACCAAGGTCGCGCACTACCTCGAGCGCACCTATTCGCCCGAACGCGTGCTTCATCCGCTGAAGCGCACTGGAAAGAAGGGCGCGGGGAGCTTCCGGCGCATCTCCTGGGACGAGGCGCTCGACGAGATCGCGGCACGGCTCAAGCGCATTGCCGCCGAGGACCCGCAGATGATCCTGCCCTGCAGCTACGCCGGCACCATGGGCATGCTGCAGTACAGCTCGAACCGCGGCTCGTTCAGCGCCGTGGCGCGCGTCAACGGCAGGCCGCGCCGGGGCGTCGTGGTCGCGCTCTCGGTCTGGTGGAAGAAGTTCTCGCCCGACCGCAGGAACGCCAACGACGTCACTTCGCAGCGCATCGCCGACCTGGGCGGGGCGGCGACTTTCTACGACTGCCTGGTCGAAGTCGAGAAAGCCGCTTGAGCGGCAGCGAAGACGAGCTGCGCCTGTACCGCACCGTGCTCGAGACCTCGGGGGAGCTGATCTGGTCGTTCGACCGCGAAGGGCGCTGGACTTCGCTCAACCCGCTCGCCGCCCGGCGCATCTACGGCCGCGAGGCGGCGGAGCTGCTCGGCCAGCCGTTCACCGAGGTGGTGGCGCGCGAGCTGCGCGAGCGCGACCACGCGGTGTTCCGCCGCGTGCTGGAGGGCGAGCACGTGTTCGACCACGAGACGCGCCACCTGCGCAGCGACGGCGCGCCGGTCGACCTTTCGTTCAGCGCCGTGCCGCTGCGCGACGCCGAGGGCCGGGTGCTGGGCGCGGCGGGCACGGCGCGCGACATCACCGAGCGCAAGCGCGCGGCCGCGGCGCTGCACGAGACGGTGGAGAAGCTGCGCCTCGCGGTCGAGGCGGCCGACCTTTACTACTGGGAATGGGACGCGGAGACCGACCGGCTGCACTGGGGCCGCGCTCCGTCCTTCGCGCCGGACCCCGACGGCAGCCTGCGCGCGGCGATCGCGCGCGGCGAGCCCTTCGAGATCGAGTATCGGGTCGCCGCGCCCGACGCGCGCTCGCAGTGGCTCGCGGCGCGCGGCGTGCCGATGAGCGACGCCGCGGGCAGGGTGTACCGCATGATCGGCGTCTCGCAGGACATCAGCGCGCGCAAGGCGCGCGAGGAGGCGGTGCGCTTCCTCGCCTACCACGACTCGCTCACCGGGCTGCCCAACCGGCGGCTGCTCGACGACCGCCTCGCGCAGGCGATTCACCTGGCGCAGCGCCGCCACCGCAAGCTCGCGGTGATGCTGATCGACCTGGACGACTTCAAGCAGGTCAACGACTCCCTCGGGCACCGCGCCGGCGACGCCGTGCTGCGCGAGGTGGCGCAGCGCCTCGCGCTTTGCGTGCGCAAGGCCGACACGCTGGCGCGCCACGGCGGCGACGAGTTCGTGATCGTGGTCTCCGACGTGCAGGCCGAGGCCGATTGCCAGCTGGTCGCCGAAAAGGTGCTGCGCAGCCTCGCCCCGCAGTTCCGCGTCGAGGGCCGCGCGCTCGCGCTCGGCGCGAGCATCGGCATCTCGCTGTTCCCTTCGGATGCCGGCGACGGCGACGCGCTGCTGCGCAATGCCGACGCGGCCATGTACCGCGCCAAGCAGCTCGGCCGCAACCAGTACCGCTTCTACGGCCGATGAAGCCGCGCTGGCTGGCGCTCCTCGCCGCCGCAGCCGTCTGCGGCGCGCAGGCGCAGACGCTCACCGTGGGCTCCAAGCGCTTCACCGAGTCCTACATCCTCGGCGAGCTGATCGCGCAAACCGCCGGCGCGCGCCACCGGCCCGGACTGGGCAACACCGGCATCGTGTTCGCGGCGCTGCAAGCCGGATCGATCGACCTCTATCCCGAGTACACCGGCACCATCGCAAAGGAAATCCTCAGGCTCGAAGGCCGTCCCGGCCTCGCCGAGCTCAATCGCGCCCTTGCGCCGCTCGGCCTGGGCGTCGCGCTGCCCCTGGGCTTCAACAACAGCTACGCGCTCGCCATGCGCGAGGAGCGCGCGCAGGCGCTCGGCATCCGCGCCCTGTCCGACCTCGCGCGCCATCCCGGCCTGCGCTTCGGGCTGTCGCAGGAGTTCATCGGCCGCGCCGACGGCTGGCCCGGCCTGAAGGCGGCGTACGCCCTGCCGCACCCGACCCCCTCGGGCCTCGATCACGGCCTCGCCTACGAGGCGATCGCGGCGGGAAGGATCGAGGTGATGGACGTGTACTCGACCGACGCCAAGATCGAGCGCTACGGGCTGCGCGTGCTGCGGGACGAGCGCGGCTTCTTCCCGCGCTACGACGCGGTGCTGCTTTACCGGCTGGACGCGGCACGGCGCTTTCCAGGGCAGTTCGAGGCGTTGAAAAAGCTCGAAGGGCGCATCGACGAGCGTCTGATGATCCGCATGAACGCGGCCGCGGAGCTCGAAGGCAGGAGCTTCGCCGAGGCCGCGGCGCTTTTCAACCAGGAGCTTCCTGTCGAAGCGGCGAGACCCCGGCGTTTCCTCGCCACGCTGTTCGGCCCGGACTTCTGGCGTCTTACCGGCGAGCACCTGCTGCTGGTCGGACTTTCTCTCGCGGCGAGCATCGCGGCCGGCGTGCCGCTGGGCGTGGCGGCGGCGAAGCTGCCGCACGCCTCGCAGCTCATCCTCGGCGCCGTCGGCGTCATCCAGACCATCCCCTCGCTCGCGCTGTTCGCGTTCCTGATCGCCCTGGTGGGAACGATCGGCACGATGCCCGCGCTGGTCGCGCTGTTCCTGTACGCGCTGCTGCCGATCGTGCGCAACACCCACGCCGGGCTCGCGCAGACCGGGCGAGGCCTGGTGCAGGCCGGCATGGCGATCGGCCTTTCGCCGCGCCAGGTGCTGGCGCAGGTCGAGCTGCCGCTCGCCGTGCCGTCGATCCTCGCCGGCATCAAGACTTCCGCGGTGATCAACGTCGGCACCGCGACCATCGCCGCCTTCATCGGCGCCGGCGGCTACGGCGAGCGCATCGCCACCGGCCTCGCGCTCAACGACAACCTGACGCTGCTCGCCGGCGCCATCCCCGCGGCCGCGCTCGCGCTGCTGGTGCAAGGCGCGTTCGAGCTCGGCGAGCGCCGCTTCGCCTGGATGGCGAGGGTTGACCTAAATCAAAGGACCGGCGCCCCTCCACGGTAGAATCCGCGCCACCGCACAGGGAGAAGCAATTCATGAGAATCGGTGTGCCTGCGGAAACGCGGGCGGGCGAGACGCGTGTCGCCGCGACCCCGGAGAGCGTCAAGAAGCTCGCCGCGAAGAACGAGCTGCGCATCCAGGCGGGCGCGGGAGCGTCCTCCAGCATCCCGGACCGCGACTACGAGGCCGCCGGCGCGAAGCTCGTCGCCTCGGCTGCCGAGGCGTACGACGCGGACATCGTCCTGAAGGTTCGCGCTCCGGCGCAAGACGAGCTGGCCCTGCTGAAGAGCGACTGCATCGTGATCGGATTGCTCGAGCCCTTCAATACGGCGGCGCTCGAAGCGCTGGCGCAGCGCGGCGTGACCGGTTTCGCCATGGAGTGGCTGCCGCGCATCTCGCGTGCGCAGCCGATGGACGTGCTTTCCTCGCAGGCGAACATCGCCGGCTACAAAGCGGTGGTGCTGGCCGCCGCCGAGATCGGCCGTTTCTTCCCGATGCTGATGACGGCGGCCGGAACGGTGAAGGCGGCGCGCGTGCTGGTGCTCGGCGCCGGCGTCGCCGGCCTGCAGGCGATCGCCACGGCGAAGCGCCTGGGGGCGGCGATCGAGGCCTCCGATGTGCGCCCCGCCGTCAAGGAGCAGATCGAATCGCTCGGCGCCAAGTTTCTCGACGTCCCCTACCTGACCGACGAGGAGCGCGAGATCGCGCAAGGCGCCGGCGGCTACGCCCGTCCCATGCCGCCCGACTGGATGCGGCGGCAGGCCGAAGCGGTGCACCAGCGCGCCACCCAGGCCGACGTGGTCATCACCACGGCGCTGATCCCCGGCAGGCCGGCGCCGCGACTCATCAAGGAGGACACGATAAGGGCCATGAAGCCGGGTGCCGTGATCGTCGACCTGGCGGTGGAGCAGGGCGGCAACGTGGAGGGCATCGAGCGCGGCAAGGTCGTGGTCAAGCACGGCGTCAAGCTGATCGGGCTCGAGAACCTGCCCGCGACGGTGCCTTTCGACGCCTCGGCGCTCTATGCGCGCAACCTGTACAACTTCCTTGCCCTGATGCTCGATCCGAAGAGCGGAGAATTCAAGCTCGACCGCGAGGACGAGATCATCGCCGGCACCCTCGCCTGCATGCAGGGACAACTCGTGAAGAAAGGCTGACCATGGGCGGAAGCGTCGATCCTACCGTCATCAACCTCGTGGTGTTCGTGCTCGCGGTGTTCGTCGGCTACCACGTGATCTGGAACGTGACCCCGGCGCTGCACACCCCGCTCATGAGCGTCACCAACGCCATCTCGAGCGTGATCATCGTCGGCGCGATCCTCGCCGCGGCCCCGGCCGAGAGCGATTTCGGCTCCTGGCTGGGCGTGGTCGCGGTCGCGCTCGCCGCGGTGAACGTGGCGGGCGGCTTCCTGGTGACGCAGAGGATGCTCGAGATGTTCAGGAAGAAGCAGAAATGACCGCCAACCAGCTCACGCTGTGGTACCTGGTGGCTTCGGTGTGCTTCATCCTGGCGCTCAAAGGCCTGTCTTCGCCGCTCACCGCGCGGCGCGGCAACTACTTCGGCATCGCCGGCATGACCATCGCCGTGCTCACTACCATCGCGGTGGTGGCGCGCGGCCGCGTCGACCTGATCCTGATGGCGATGCTGCTCGGCGGCACGCTCGGCGCGATCGTCGCGCGGCGGGTGCAGATGACGCAGATGCCGGAGCTGGTCGCCGCGATGCACTCGCTGGTCGGCATGGCCGCCGTGCTGATCGCGGTCGCCGCGGTCAACCATCCGGCGTCCTTCGGCGTCGCCGATCCGCTGCCGACAGGGAACAAGCTCG
This sequence comes from Betaproteobacteria bacterium RIFCSPLOWO2_12_FULL_68_19, assembly GCA_001772055.1. Taxonomy (GTDB): domain Bacteria; phylum Pseudomonadota; class Gammaproteobacteria; order Burkholderiales; family SG8-39; genus SCGC-AG-212-J23. Next base: position 9,970 of record MERP01000116.1, on the reverse strand, counting down.
AGCTGTTCATCGGCACGTTCGTCGGCGCGATCACCTTCTCCGGGTCGGTCATCGCGTTCGGCAAGCTCGCCGGGCTCGGCAAGCACTTTCGCCTCTTCTCCTCCGCGCCGGTGGTGTTTGCCGGCCAGCACTGGCTCAACCTCGCGCTGGCGCTGGTGATGTTCGGCTTCGGCGCCGCGTTCTTCCTCGCCGCGGACAAGGCATGGACGCCGTTCGCGGCGATGACGGCCATCGCCTTCGTGCTCGGCGTGCTGATCATCATTCCCATCGGCGGCGCCGACATGCCGGTCGTGATCTCGATGCTCAACAGCTACTCGGGCTGGGCGGCGGCCGGCATCGGCTTCTCGCTCAACAACGCGATGCTGATCATCGCCGGATCGCTGGTCGGGTCCTCCGGCGCGATCCTCTCCTACATCATGTGCCGCGCCATGAACCGCTCGTTCATCTCGGTGATCCTGGGCGGCTTCGGCGCGGCCGAAGGCGCGGCGGCGGTGGGCGCGGAACAGAAAGCCGTGCGCTCGGGCTCGGCGGAGGACGCCGCGTTTCTCCTGGGCAACGCGGAAAACGTGATCATCGTGCCGGGCTACGGTCTCGCGGTGGCGCGCGCGCAGCATGCGGTGAAGGAAATCGCCGACATGCTGGCGCAGAAGGGGGTGAACGTGCGCTTCGCCATCCACCCGGTCGCCGGGCGCATGCCGGGCCACATGAACGTGCTGCTCGCCGAGGCCGAAGTGCCCTACGATCAGGTGTTCGAGATGGACGATATCAACGGCGAATTCGGCACCACCGACGTCGTGCTGGTGCTCGGCGCGAACGACGTGGTGAACCCGCTTGCCTACCAGAAGGGCAGCCCGATCTTCGGCATGCCGGTGCTCGACGTGCACAAGGCGAGAACCGTGCTGGTCAACAAGCGCAGCATGGCGACCGGCTACGCCGGCCTGGACAACCCGCTCTTCTACATGGACAAGACCATGATGGTGTTCGGCGACGCGAAGAAGGTGGTCGAGGACATGCTCAAGGCCCTGCACTGACGCGGCGCGGCGGCGCGCGAGGCGCATGACGCTCGACTTCCTCCCGCAGCTGCCGTTCGCGTTCTCGCAGCCGGTGCTGTTCGGCGCGCTGCTGGTGCTCGGCCTCCTGGCCGGCGAGGCGGTGCGCCGCTATGCGGCGCTGCCGCGCATTACCGGCTACGTGCTCGCCGGCGTGCTGCTCGGGCCGCAGGCGAGCAACCTGCTGTCGGCCGACGCGCTGCTCGACGCGCGCCTGCTCGTCGACCTGTCGATCGGCCTGATCGTGTTCGAGCTCGGCTTCCGCCTGGACTTCGGCTGGCTGCGGCGCAACCCCTGGCTGCTCGTCACCGCGCTCGCCGAGAGCCTGTTGTGCTTCTGGTCGATCTACGCGACGCTCGCGTACTTCGGCTTCAGGCCGCTGCTCGCTGCGGCGGCCGCCGCGATCGGCACCGCGACCTCGCCCGCGGTGGTGATGGTCGTGGCCCAGGAGCTGCGCGCCCAGGGGCAGGTCACCGAGCGGATGCTGCTGTTCACGGCGGTGAACAGCATATTCGCGTATCTCGCGCTTACGCTGCTGCTGCCGTTCCTGTACTTCGAGCAGGCCTCGGGCTGGCAGGACGCGCTCCTGCACCCGCTGTACCTGCTCGCGGGCTCGGTGCTCACCGGCTTCGCCGCCAGCGTGCTCATGCTGCGGCTCGCGGGCTGGATCGGCCAGCGCGAGGAAGGCCAGTTCGTGCTGCTGGTCGCGACCGTGGTCCTCACCGTCGGCGTGGCCCACAGCCTGAACCTCTCGGTGCTGGCGGCCCTGATCACGCTGGGCATGCTGGCGCGCAACCTCGACCGCGGCCACGTGCTGCTGCCGCTGCGCTTCGGGCACGGCGGGCAGCTGTTCTTCGTCATCCTGTTCGTGCTGACCGGGGCCAGCCTCGAGTTCGAGGCGCTGGGCGTGGCGGCGGCGGTGGCGGCGGCTTTCATCGTCATGCGCTTCCTCGGCAAGGCGCTCGCGCTGCTCGCGTTCGGCCGGCTCTCGGGCATCCGTCCCGGCGGCGCGGGCCTGCTCGCGGTGGCGCTGCTGCCGATGTCCGGGCTGGCGGTCGTCATGGTGCAGGACACCGCGCTTTTCTACCCGTCGTTCGGCCGCGAGCTCGCAGACGTGGTGCTCTCGGCAGTCGCGGTGCTGGAGCTGCTCGGCCCGCTCGCCACGCAGTTCGCGCTGCGGCGCGCCGGGGAGGCGCATCCCGATGGCTGACGCGAGCGACGAGATGAGCTTCCGGCCCTCGCCGCAGGCGAGCCTCGGGATCGAGCTCGAGCTGCAGCTGGTGCGGCCGCACGACCTCGACCTGTCGCGCGATGCGGCCGACCTGCTGGCGCGCCTTGGCCGGCGCAAGCTGCCGGGCGCCGTCAAGCCCGAGATCACCGAGAGCATGATCGAGCTCAACAGCTCGGTGCACAGCGGCTGCTCGGGGCTGCTCGCGGAGCTCGAGGCGATGCGCGCCGCGGTGGTCGAGGAGGCCGGCGTGCTCAACCTGCGCATCTCGGGCGGCGGCTCGCATCCCTTCCACGACTGGGCCGAGCGGCGCATCTTCCCGAACGAGCGCTTTCGCGCCATCGTCGAGCGCTACGGCTACCTCGCCAAGCAGTTCACGGTGTTCGGCCAGCACATCCACGTCGGCTGCCCGGGCGGCGACGAAGCGGTCTACCTGACCCACATGCTGACGCGCTACGTGCCGCACTTCATCGCGCTGTCGGCGGCCTCGCCCTTCTACCAGGGCGAGGACACCTCGTTCCAGTCCTCGCGGCTCACCGCGGTGAGCGCCTTCCCGCTCGCCGGGCACATGCCGTTCGTCGCCGACTGGGCGCAGTTCGGCGAGTACTTTGCCCGCATGAAGGGCTTCGGCATCGTCTCCAGCATGAAGGACTTCTACTGGGACATCCGCCCCAAGCCCGAGTACGGCACGGTCGAGATCCGCGTGTGCGACACGCCGCTCACCGTGCGCCGCGCGGCGCTGCTCGCCGCGTATGCGCAGGCGCTCGCCGCCCATCATCTCGCCGAGCGCAGCCTGCAGCCGGCCCGCTCGGTGTATCTCGTCAACGGCTTCAACCGCTTCGAGGCCTGCCGCTTCGGCATCGCCGGCGAGCTGGTCGAGCCCTACTCCGGCACGAGGAAGAAGATCGGCGAGGACATCCTCGAGTCGATCGCGCGGGTCGCGCCGCAGGCCGCGCCCCTGGGCTGCGGCGAGGCGCTCGAGGAGCTCGCGGCGATGGTGCGCGTGGGCCAGTCCGACGCCGCCTGGCTGCGCGCGCGCCACGGCGCGCGCGGCTCGCTCGCCGACGTGGTGCGCGATGCCTGCGCGCGCTGGGAAACGCCCGGCTGAGCGGGCTGCCTGCTTATAATCCAGCCAGAATCTTCTGGGGGGAAGGAAAGCCATGCGCTCGCTGCTGATGCGCGTGCTTGCGCGTGAGCGCGGCCTGTTCGCCGGCGCCGTGGTGCTCGCCGCGGCCTGCGCGGCGCTCGGCGTGCCGTTCGAGTTCGTGCTGTTCGGGCTCACGCTCGCCGGCGTGGCGCTGTTCCACCACCACACCCTGCAGGTGGCGCTCACCGGCCTTGCCGCGATCGCGCTCTACAAGCTCGCGTTCACCGGCTTCAAGGCCGGGCCGGGGCTGGGCGGGCTGGCGCTGCACATGGCGCACGAGTGGGTGATCCTCACCAACCTGCTCGGCCTGCTGCTCGGCTTCGCGCTGCTCTCCAAGCACTTCGAGGACAGCAACATCCCGGCCGAGCTGCCGAAGTTCCTTCCCGACGACTGGAAAGGCGGCTTCCTGCTGCTCGCCATGGTGTTCGTGCTGTCCTCGTTCCTCGACAACATCGCCGCGGCGCTGATCGGCGGCACCATGGCGGCGGCGGTGTTCCGCAAGAAGGTGCACATCGGCTATCTCGCGGCGATCGTCGCCGCGTCCAACGCCGGCGGCGCCGGCAGCGTGGTCGGCGACACCACGACCACCATGATGTGGATCGACGGCGTGAGCCCGCTGGTCGTGCTGGACGCCTATGTGGCGGCGGCCGTGGCGCTGATCGTGTGCGGGGTCCCGGCCGCCATCCAGCAGCAGCGCTACGCGCCGATCACCCGCGAGGCGCCCGCGGGCATCGCGCTCGACTGGATGCGCGTCGCGATCGTGGTCGTGATTCTCGCCTCGGCGATCGGCGCCAACGTGGCGGCGAACCTGAAGTTTCCCGCCGTGCTCGATCATTTTCCGGTGATCGGGGCCGCGGTCTGGATCGCGATCTTCGCCACCGCCGCGCTGCGCAGGCCCGACTGGCACCTGCTGCCCGAGGCCTTCAAGGGCTCGGTGTTCCTGCTTGCCCTGGTCACCTGCGCCTCGATGATGCCGGTGGAGCAGCTGCCGGCGGCCTCCTGGCAGACCGCCTTCGGCCTGGGCTTCGTCTCCTCGGTGTTCGACAACATCCCGCTCACCGCGCTCGCGCTGCGCCAGGGCGGCTACGACTGGGGCATGCTCGCCTACGCGGTGGGCTACGGCGGCTCGATGATCTGGTTCGGCTCCTCGGCGGGCGTCGCGCTCTCGAACATGTACCCGGAGGCGAAGTCGGTCGGCCGATGGCTCAGGCACGGCTGGCACGTCACCCTGGCGTACATCCTTGGGTTCATGGTGATGCTGGCGCTGGCGGGCTGGCATCCGACCGACAAGCGCGGCCGGGCGCTCCAGGGGGGCGTTCCGCCGGTGGCGGCGGAATACCTGGCCGCGTGAGCTGTACGCCTCGGCGTTTCGCATCGTGGAGTCGCCTTGCAGGGCGCTCTGGCAGGGGGTTAGAATCGTCGCGCTTCATCCCTACACGCGGTAGCGGTTCGTCCGCGCACATCGAGTCACAGCAGGAGGAGACCATAATGAGTATGCAAGAGAAACCCCAGGCTTCACGCCGCAAGTTCCTGAAGGGCGCGACTGCTGCGGCGACCGGCGCCGCGGCGCTCGGCTTCCCGATGATCGGCCGCACGCAATCGCCGATCGTCATCAAGATGCAGGGCGCCTGGGGCGCCAAGGACATCTTCAACGAAATGGCCCAGGAGTACGTCACCCGCGTCAACGAGATGGCGGGCGGACGGCTGCGGATCGACTACCTGAATACCGGGTCCGTGGTGAAGACCTTCCAGGAGATGGACGCCGTGAGCCAGGGCGTGCTGGATGCCGCCCACAACGTGCCGGTGTACTGGTACGGCAAGTCCAAGGCGGCATCGCTGTTCGGCTCCGGGCCGATCAACGGCATGGATGCGCACCAGACGCTCGCCTGGATCTACCGGGGCGGCGGGCTGGCGCTGTATCACGAGCTGCTTGGCAATCTCGGCCTGAATGTCGTCGGCTTCTTCGCCATGCCGATGCCGACCCAGCCGCTCGGCTGGTTCAGGAAGCCGATCGCCAACGCGGCCGGGCTCAAGGGCCTGAAGTACCGCACGGTGGGCCTGGCGGCCGATCTGTTCCAGGAGATGGGCACCAAGGTGACGCAGCTGCCCGGCGGCGAGATCATGCCGGCGTTGCAACGCGGCGTGATCGATGCCTTCGAGTTCAACAACCCGACCTCGGACAGCCGCTTCGGCGCCCAGGACGTGCTCAAGAACTACATGATGGGCAGCTTCCACCAGGCGATGGAGTTCTTCGAGATCATCTTCAACAAGAAGCGCTGGGACGCGCTGCCGAAGGACTTGCAGGCGATTCTGCGGTACTCCGCCGAGGCCGCGAGCTCGGCGAACTACTGGACCGGGATCGACAACTATTCGCGTGACCTGCAGGAGCTCATCACCAAGCACAAAGTCAAGGTGATCCGCACTCCGAAGTCGATCATGGCCGAGCAGCTCAAGGCCTGGGACGTGCTCACCGCGCGGCTGTCGAAAGCGGACCCGTTTTTCGCGAAAGTAGTGCAATCGCAGCGCGACTTCGCCAAGCGCTCCGCCTACTACGTGATGTTCAACGAGGCGGACTACCGGCTCGGCTACGAGCACATCTTCAAGACCAAGATACCGGCCTGAGGATATCCGCGCGCGGAGCGCAACGTACTGGGGCGGCACCTGACGGTGTCGCCCCATTTTTCGTGAGGATCCCCGTGCAGCTGCCATGTTGAACCGCTTCATCTACGGCGTCGACCAGCTCAGCAAGACGGTCGGCCACGCCTTTGCCTGGTGCATGCTGATCCTCGTCATGGGCACCTGCTACGAGGTATTCATGCGCTACCTGCTGAACGCGCCGACCAGCTGGGCCTTCGACATGAGCTACACGCTCTACGGCGCGATGTTCTTCATGGCCGGCGCGTACACCCTTTCGCGGGGCGGGCACGTGCGCGCGGACATGTTCTACCGCCTGTGGCGGCCGCGCACGCAGGCGACCGTGGAGCTCGTGCTGTACATCCTGTTCTACTTTCCCGGCATCCTCGCGCTGGTGTATGCGGGCTGGGGCTACGGCTTCGAGTCGATGCGCATCCGCGAGGTGAGCGTCAACAGCCCGGCGGGCGTGCCGATATGGCCGCTCAAGATGGTCATCCCGGTCGGCGCGGTCCTGCTCGTGCTGCAGGGAGTCGCCGAAGTATTTCGCTGCGTCCAATGCCTGCGTGAGGACCGCTGGCCGCAGCGCTTGCACGACGTCGTGGAACTGGAGGAGCAGCTCATCAAGCAGGCGCGGGGCGAGGGCAATGACACGCGGCAAGGAGCCTCGCCATGAGCGACCCGGTGATCGCGTTGGTCATGCTGGGGATCCTGGTGTTCACCATCATGATCGGGTATCCGGTCGCTTTCACCCTGATGGCGCTCGGCGTGGGCTTCGGCTATTACGCCTATTTCCAGCCGGATCAGGCGTTCTTCGACAGCCGCGTGTTCTACCTCCTCACGCAGAACACCTTCACCGTGCTCAACAACGACGTGCTGGTCGCGGTGCCGCTGTTCCTGTTCATGGGCTATATGGTGGAGCGCTCCAACATCCTCGACGCCCTCTTCGGTGCCGTGCAGGTGGCGTTGCGGCGGATTCCGGGATCGCTCGCGGTGGCAACGCTGATCACCTGCGCGTTGTTCGCCACGGCCACGGGCATCGTGGGCGCCGTGGTAACGCTCATGGGATTGCTCGCCTTCCCGCAAATGCTCAAAGCCGGCTACGACGTGCGGCTTGCCTCGGGCGTGGTGTGCGCGGGCGGGTGCCTCGGCATTATGATCCCGCCCTCGATCCTGCTCATCGTCTACGCCGCCATGGCCGGCCTGTCGGTGGTGCAGCTCTATGCCGCGGCGCTGTTCCCCGGCTTCGTGCTCGCCGGCATGTACATCGTCTTCGTCGTGGGCCTCGCGATCCTCAAGCCGGAGCTCGCGCCGCCGCTACCCAAGGACAAGTCGAATGTGCCGGCGGGGCAGGTGTTCGTGCTCCTCGCCAAGTCGTTCGTGCCGCTCGCGGTCCTGATCATGTGCGTGCTCGGGGCGATCATGTTCGGCCTGGCGACGCCGACGGAGGCCGCTTCGGTTGGTGCCTTGGGCGCGATCCTGCTCGCGGCGGCCTACCGCGCACTCACCTGGGGGCGCCTGCAGGAGACTGTGTACCTCACGGCGCGCACCTCCGCCATGGTGTGCTTCCTGTTCGTCGGCTCGGCCACCTTCGCGGGCGTGTTCAGCTATCTCGGCGGCGAGGGCATCATCAAGGAGTTCGTGCTCGGGCTGCAACTGAACCCGGTGACCTTCCTGATCGCCTCGCAGCTCATCATCTTCGTGCTCGGCTGGCCGCTCGAGTGGACCGAGATCATCATCATCTTCGTGCCGATCTTCCTGCCGCTGCTGCCGCATTTCCACGTCGACCCCATACTGTTCGGCATCCTGGTGGCGCTGAATCTGCAGACGGCGTTCCTGTCGCCGCCGATGGCGATGGCGGCGTACTACCTGAAGGGCATCGCGCCGCCGCACGTGCTGCTAACCCAGATCTTCTGGGGCTGCCTGCCGTTCGTGTTCATCATTGTCGTGTCCATGATCTTCATGTACGTGTGGCCTGACATCGTGCTGTGGATGCCGCGCTGGATCTACGAGACCGACTGACCGTGGACGCCTCGCAACTCAACTGGCTCTCGGCGAGCGACGCGGCGCGTGCAATCCGCGACGGCGCGCTCAGCGCCGAGCAGCTTGCCGAAGCCTGCCTCGCGCGCGTGCGCGAGGCCGAGCCGCAAGTGCAGGCCTGGCAATTCCTCGACGCGGAGCACGTGCGGGCCCAGGCGCGCACGCGCGACGCCGATCGGCGCGAGGCGCGGCCCAGCGGCCCGCTGCACGGCGTTCCGGTCGGCATCAAGGACATCATCGACACCCAGGACATGCCGACCGAGGACGGCACCTTGCTGCACGCCGGCCGGACGCCCGCGCAGGATGCCCGCGTAGTAGCGATGCTGCGCGCCGCGGGCGCGGTGATCATGGGCAAGACGGTCACCACCGAGTGCGCGACCTACACGCCCGGCAAGACGCGCAATCCGCATAACCCGGAGCACACGCCCGGGGGTTCCTCACAGGGATCCGCCGCGGCCGTGGCCGCCGGTATGGTGCCGCTCGCGCTTGGCAGCCAGACCAACGGGTCGGTGATTCGGCCGGCGGCCTTCTGCGGCGTGTACGGCTTCAAGCCGACGCACGGCCTGGTGCCGCGCAGCGGCGTCATGAAGCTCTCGCGTGCGCTGGACCACGTCGGTGTATTCGCGCGCACGATCGAAGACATCGCCCTGGCGATGGAGGTGCTCACCGGTTGGGACGAGCTCGATCCCGACACGCGGCTGCGCGCGACGCCGCCATACCGGGAGATTGCGGCTCAGGAACCGCCGCTGCCGCCGTTGCTCGCCTTTGTCAAGGGGCCGGCATGGGAGCGCGCGGACGGCGAGACGCGCGAGGCCTTCGCCGAGCTGACGCAGACTCTCGGTGACCGCGTGCTGGAAATCGAGCTGCCGGAGTCGGCCGCCGGCGTGCTCGACTGGCACCGCACGGTGATGGAAGCAGAGATGGCGGCCAACCTCGACCTCGAATGGGAGAAGGGGCGCGACCGGTTGAGCGAGTCGCTGCGCGCGCAGCTGGCGCGGGGCCGCGCCATCACTGCGCTCGAGTACCAGAAATCTCTGGCACGCATCGCCCGGCTGAACGACGCGATCGCCGAGGTCCTCCAGCGTTGCGACGCGATCCTCACGCCCACGGCCCCCGGCACGGCGCCCAGAGGGCTCGACTCGACGGGTGACCCCGCTTTTTGCACGCTGTGGACGTTCTGCGGCATGCCCGCGCTCAGCCTGCCGCTTATGCACGGCTCGAACGGGCTGCCGATGGGTGTGCAGCTGGTTGGCAAGCGCGAGGACGACGCGCGCCTGCTGCGGACCGCGCGCTGGCTGGTGGCGCGCCTACGGCAGGGTTGAGGCGAAGCGCCCGGGGGAAACGGCAATGGCGATGAAAATCGTGGCGGGGGTGGTAGCTACTGCGCTGATGCTGCTGTTCCTCCTGCCTTACATCATCAAGATGAGGGATGTCGCGCTGGGCGCGGTGATTCTGATCGGCCTCTCGATGATGCTGGTCGACCTCTGGCAGTCGCTTAAGTCGAAGGACGACTAGGGCGCGGAGGCCAGGGTCTTGAGCGCGGCGAGCTCGGCGCGCAGCCGCTCGCACCCGGTGCGGTCGGAAAACGCTACCACCCAGTGCGTGAGCCGGCCCTCGGCGCTGCGCAGCGCGCCCAAGGCGAGTTCCACGTGCCTCGCCGTGCCGTCCTTGGCCCAGGCCTTCAGCTCCCAGCGCGAGACGGACTCGGCAGGCAGCCGCTGCACGAGCGCGTCGTCGCCGCGGAACAGCAGCGCGGCCAGCGGGCGACCCAGAGCGTCGGCAGGCCGATAGCCGAAAAAGCCTTCGAAGGCGGTGTTCGTGTAGGTGACGGGGCGGGCGGGCGCAGCCGCATCCAGCATGGCGAGCGGGAAGCCG
>MERP01000115.1 GCA_001772055.1 Betaproteobacteria bacterium RIFCSPLOWO2_12_FULL_68_19 | reverse complement strand
GCGCGCGCTGCCAGCGCCGCCACCGCGGGCAGCGTCCTGCCCTCCAGGAACTCCAGGAACGCGCCTCCGCCGGTCGAGATGTAGGAAATGTTCTTTTCCAGACCGTATTTCGCGATCGCCGCGATCGTGTCGCCGCCGCCGGCAAGCGAGAAGGCCTTCGAGGCGGCGATGGCGCGCGCGAGGGTCTCGGTGCCCTTGGAGAACTGCTCGATCTCGAACACGCCGAGCGGCCCGTTCCACACGATGGTGCCGGCCTGCGCCACGATCGCCGCCAGCTCGGCTGCGCTCTTCGGCCCGATGTCGAGGATCATCTCGTCGGACGCCACTGCGTCTGCCGGCTTTATCCTGGCATTCTTGTCTTCAAGGCTTTTTGCCACCACCACATCGGCGGGCAGCGGCACTTTCGTCGCGGCCATGATCTGCTTCGCTTCGCCGACCAGATCGGGCTCGGCGAGCGACTTGCCGATCGGCCTGCCCGCCGCGAGCAGGAAGGTGTTGGCAATGCCGCCTCCGACGATCAGATGGTCGACCTTGCCTGCCAGCGCCGCGAGCACGGTGAGCTTGGTGGAAACCTTGGCGCCTGCGACGATGGCGACGAGCGGCCGCTTCGGGCTGGCGAGCGCCTTGCCCAATGCATCTAACTCCGCCGCCATCAGCGGCCCGGCACAGGCGACCTTGGCGAATCTCGCCGCGCCGTGCGTGGTGGCCTCGGCGCGGTGCGCGGTGCCGAAGGCGTCGTTCACGTAGACGTCGCAGAGCGCAGCGATCTTGCGCGCCAGGCGCTCGTCGTCAGCCTTCTCGCCCTTGTTGACGCGGCAGTTCTCGAGCAGCACCACCTGGCCGGGCTTCACCTCGACGCCCTCGACCCAGCCGGTGACGAGGGGAACCTGCATTTTCAAGTATTCAGAAAGTTTCTTTGCGATCGGCAGAAGCGAGTCCTCGGGCTTGAGCTCGCCCTCCTTCGGCCTGCCGAGGTGCGAGGTCACCATCACCGCCGCGCCGGCGTCGAGCGCCATGCGGATGCCGGGCAGCGAGGCGCGGATGCGCGTGTCGTCGGTGATGCCGCCCGAGTCGTCCTGCGGGACGTTCAGGTCGGCGCGGATGAACACCCGCTTGCCGCGCAGGTCGAGCTCCGACATGCGCCTGAACTTCATCTACTTCGCGTTCATCAGCGCCACGGTGGCGTCGAGCATGCGGTTCGAGAAGCCCCACTCGTTGTCGTACCACGAGGAGACCTTGACCAGCGTGCCCCCGGAGACGCGCGTCAGGCTAGCCTCGAAGATCGAGCTCGCCGGGTTGTGGTTGAAGTCCGAGGACACCAGCGGCTCGGTGTTGTACTCGAGGATGCCCTTGAGGTCGGTCTCGGAGGCCTGCTTGGCCGCCTTGTTGACCTCCTCCACGCTCGTCGCTCGCTTCGCCATGAAGGTCAGGTCGACGATCGACACGTTGATGGTCGGCACGCGGATCGAGAAGCCGTCGAGCTTGCCGTTCAGGTGCGGCAGGACCAGGCCGACCGCCGCGGCGGCGCCGGTCTTGGTGGGGATCATGTTGTGCGTCGCCGAGCGCGCGCGGCGCAGGTCCTTGTGGAAGACGTCGGTGAGCACCTGGTCGTTGGTGAAGGAATGGATGGTGTTCATCAGCCCCGAGGACACGCCGATGCGGTCGTCGAGCGCCTTGACCAGCGGCGCGAGGCAGTTCGTGGTGCACGAGGCGTTCGAGATCACGGTGTCGGAGGCCTTGAGCGTCTGGTGGTTGACGCCGTACACGATGGTGCGGTCGACGTCCTTATCGCCCGGCGCGGAGACGATCACCTTGCGCGCTCCCGCCTGCAGGTGCGCGCCGGCCTTGGCCTTGCTCGTGAACAGGCCCGTGCACTCCAGCACCACGTCGACGCCGAGCGGTTTCCACGGCAGCTTGGCCGGGTCGCGCTCCGCGACCACGCGGATGCGCTCGTCGTTAACGACGATGCTGTCGCCGTCCACGCGCACGCTGCCCGGGAACGGGCCGTGCGCGGTGTCGTACTTGAGCAGGTGCGCGTTGGTCTGCGCGTCGCCCAGGTCGTTGATCGCGACGAACTGCAGGCCGTGCTTCTTCCCGCCCTCGTAGTGGGCGCGCAGGATCATGCGCCCGATGCGGCCGAAGCCATTGATGGCGACTTTGATCATTGCCTCACCTCTCCTAATACGCTCCTGACTGCTTTCACCACGTTCTCCGCGGTGAAGCCGAAATGCCTGAAAAGCTCCCCTGCCGGCGCCGACTCGCCGAAGCGGTCGATGCCGACCACCGCGCCCTTGAGGCCCACGTACTTGCGCCAGTAGTCGCTCACGCCCGCCTCAACCGCAACCCTTGGAATTTCCCTCGGAAGAACGGAATTGCGGTATTCCTCCGGCTGCCGGTCGAACACGCTGGTCGACGGCATGGACACGACGCGCACCGGGATCCCCGCCTCGGCGAGCTGCTTCTGCGCGCCGAGCGCGAGCGACACCTCGGAGCCGGTGGCGATGATCACCGCCCGGGCGCCGGGGGCATCGGCGAGCACATAGCCGCCCTTCTCGATGTGCTCCAGGGAGTTTCGCTCCGCGTGGGGCACGTTCTGGCGCGAAAACAGCAGCGCGGTGGGGCCCTTGGCGCGAGCGATGGCCGCCCCCCATGCGACCGCCGACTCCACCGTATCGCAGGGGCGCCAGACGTCCATATTGGGTATGAGCCTCAGGCACGCCGCGTGTTCCACCGGCTGGTGCGTCGGCCCGTCCTCGCCCAGGCCGATCGAGTCGTGGGTGAAGACGTAGATGACGCGGATCTTCATGAGCGCGGCCATGCGCAGCGCGTTGCGCGCATAGTCCGAGAACACCAGGAAGGTGCCGCCGTAGGGGATGAAGCCGCCATGCAGCGCGATGCCGTTCATCATCGCGCACATGCCGAACTCCCGCACGCCGTAGAACAGGTAATTCCCGCCCAGCGCCTTCGGCCCGATGACCTTGGATGCCTTTGCCATGGTGAGGTTCGAGCCGGTGAGGTCGGCCGATCCGCCCAGCAGCTCGGGCAGCACCGCCTTCACGGCGTCGAGGACGTTCTGCGAGGCCTTGCGCGTGGCGATGGTCTCGCCTTTCTGGTGCGACTCGCTCAGCAAGGCGGAAAACCTGCCCGCGAAATCGGCCGGCAGCGCGCCGGCCATGCGCCGGCGGAATTCGGCCGCCTGCGCGGCAAACTGCTTTTCATACGACGAAAAGAGCCGGTTCCACCTGCGCTCCGCGCGCTTGCCCGCTTCGCGCGCGTCCCAGGCGGCGTAGATCGCGCGCGGGATCTCGAACGGCGGGTGCGGCCAGCCGATCGCCGCGCGGGTCGCGGCGACCTCGTCGGCGCCGAGCGGCGCGCCGTGCGCCGCGCCGGTGTCGGCCTTGTGCGGCGCGCCTTTCGCGATCGTGGTCTTGCAACAGATGAGCGTGGGGCGCGACTTCTCGCGCTTTGCCCTGCGGATGGCGCGGTCCACGGCCTCGACGTCGTGGCCGTCGACATTCGGGATCACGTGCCAGCCGTAGCCGGCGAAGCGCTTGGGCACGTCGTCGGTGTACCAGTGGGCGATGTGGCCCTTGTCGGAGTCGATCGAGATGCCGTTGTCGTCGTAGAACGCGACCAGCTTGCCCAGGCCGAGCGTGCCGGCGAGCGAGCACACCTCGTGGGAGATGCCTTCCATCATGCAGCCGTCGCCGGCGAACACATAGGTGTGGTGATCGACGATCTCGAAGCCGGGGCGGTTGAACTCGGCGGCGAGCAGCCGCTCCGCAAGCGCCATGCCCACGGCGTTGGCGAGGCCCTGCCCGAGCGGCCCGGTGGTGGTCTCGACGCCCGGCGCGTAGCCGTACTCCGGGTGGCCGGGGGTCCTCGAGCCGAGCTGGCGGAAGCGCCTGAGCTCCTGCATCGGCAGGTCGTAGCCGGTGAGGTGCAGCAGCGCGTACTGCAGCATCGAGCCGTGCCCGTTCGAGAGCACGAAGCGGTCGCGGTTCGGCCAGGCCGGGTTGCCGGGGTGATGGCGCAGGTGCCGCTTCCACAGCGCCACCGCGATCTCCGCCATGCCCATCGGCATGCCGGGATGGCCGGACTTGGCTGCCTCCACCGCATCCATGGCGAGCGCGCGGATGGAATTGGCGAGCGCGCCGTCGGAGGCCTGGGCGGTTACGGACGATTCCATGGGGAGGGCGCAAATTATACTCAGCGCATGTTCGAACTGCCCTTCGCGAGCCCGGTCGATTTCGAGCACTGCGTGAGCTGCGAGGCGCCCGCCGACGCAAGAGAGGCGGGCCACTGGTTCGTGTTCCGCGGCGACCAGCTGCTGGTCGAGATGGGCCCGCTCGAGCGGCCCTCGGACGATCCGCGGGTGCGCGCGCGGCCGGCCTGGGCGCGACTGCCGTTGCAAAAAAACCACAATTGGTTGGGGGGCGCGACTTCCAGGACCCTATATCTAGGGCGTCTAGGCGGGATCGATTGCTGGGTGGCGGAGCTCCCGGCGCGCGCCGAGCCGCCGGCGGGCATGTCCTGGCAGGGACTGCGCACGCTGTTCTCGGTGCTCGAGGACGCGCACTTCGCGCTCGCTGGCCGGGCGCTGCAGCTCGTCGACTGGGACCGCAACCACCAGTACTGCGGCACCTGCGGCACGCCCACCGAGGCGAGGCGCGAGGAGCGCGTGCGCGTCTGTCCCGCCTGCAAGCTCTCCGCCTACCCGCGAGTGGCGCCGGCAGTCATGGCCCTGGTAAGGCGGCAAAGGCAGATCCTGCTCGCACGCAGCCCTCACTTCCCGCCCGGCATGTGGAGCGCGCTCGCCGGCTTCGTCGAGCCGGGCGAGTCGCTCGAGCAGTGCCTGGCGCGCGAGGTCGCGGAGGAAGTCGGCGTGCAAATAAGCAACATCCGCTACTTCGCGAGCCAGCCGTGGCCGTTCCCGCACTCGCTGATGATCGCGTTCGTCTGCGACTGGAAAAGCGGAGAGCTCAGGCCGCAAGCAGGAGAAATCGAGGCCGCGAGCTGGTTCGAAGTATTGCAATTGCCTAAACTTCCAAGCAAAATCTCGATCGCTCGAAGATTGATCGATGCCGTGGTTGCACAGATCGTCGACGAGCTCAAGAGCACAACTGACGTCTAGGAGGTTTTGAACGAGTTGAGCGCGATCGAAGAGCGCTGTGCGCCGCAAGGCGCGGATGGGAGGCGTAGCCTGGACTCCAGAGGCTGCGCCTTCGCATTTTGGAGGGTACGCAAATGAATGGCCTGCATCTCATCGGTGACCTCACCGGCTGCCGCTGCGATCCGCAGCTCCTTCTGAACGGCGAGCGCTTTCGCGCGAAGTGCGTCGAGCTGGTCGAGGCCTGCGGCCTCACGACCGTCGGCGTGAGCTTCCATCAGTTCGACGGCTCGGGCTACACCGGCTGCGTGGTGCTGGCCGAGTCGCACCTCGCCATCCATACCTGGCCCGAGCGCCAGGGGCTGACGCTCGACGTCTACGTCTGCAACTACAGCGCCGACAACTCCGCCAAGGCGAGGAAGCTGTTCGAGTCGATCGTCGCGTACTTCCAGCCCACGGAGATCGCGCGCCAGGAGCTCGACCGCGGCGAGCACCTGCTCATGGAGCCGCTCAACGCCTCGACCGGCTTCCACATCAAGGCGACGCGCCAGCTCGGCGAATGGCAGACGCGCTTCCAGAAGCTGCAGATCTACGAGACGCCGCACTACGGCAAGATCTTCCGCCTCGACGGGTTCAACATGACCTCCGAGAAGGAGGAGTTCGTCTACCACGAGAACCTGGTGCACCCCGCGCTCACCGCGCACGGCGCGCCCAAGCGCGTGCTGATCATCGGCGGCGGCGACGGCGGCTCCTCCGAGGAGGCGCTCAAGCACCCCTCGGTCGAGGAACTGACCATGGTCGAGATCGACGCGGACGTGATCGAGGTCGCCAAGCAGCACTTCCACGCCGTGCACAACGGCGTGTTCGACAACCCGAAGCTGCGGGTGCTGATCGAGGACGGCATGAAGTTCGTGCGCGAGACGCACGAGCGCTTCGACATGATCGCGCTCGACCTGAACGACCCGGTCGGGCCGGCGGCCGCGCTCTACTCGAGCGAGTTCTTCCAGCAGCTGCGCCAGGCGCTCGCGCCGGGCGGCGCGCTCACGCTGCACCTGGGCTCCCCGGTCGCGCAGCCGCAGCGCGTCGCCGACCTCGCCCAGCGCCTGAACGGCGTGTTCCGCATCGTGCGCGTGTACACCATGTACATCCCGCTCTACGGTTCGCTGTGGTCGATGGCGGTGTGCTCGGACAAGCTCGACCCGAAGGCATTCACCGCCGACGAGATCGACCGGCGCATCGAGGCGCGCAAGCTCCAGGAGCTGCGCTACTACAACGGCGAGACCCACGAGGGCGTCTTCGCCCTGCCGAACTTCGTGCGCGACCTCGTGACCCCGGCGCGCCTGAAGCAGCCGGCGCGCGGGCGCCGGCTGGGCGTGGTGCGCGCCGCCGCGAAGTAGCCGGCCCTTACTTTCTCCGGTAGCGCTCGAGCAGGGCGCGCATCGCCGCATCGTCGAGCTCGAGCGCCACGCGGCGCGCGCGGTCCGGATTCGCGCCTGCCTTGAGCAGCACCTCGGCGCTTGCCGCATCGCCCAGCATCACCGCCACAGCGAGCGGCGTGAGGCCCCGGCCGTCGGGCCTGTCGGGCCATTTGCCGAACGCCAGGAGCTCCTGCACGCCGGCCGCATCGCGGTACATCACCGCGGTCATCAAATCGTTGAATTTCGGCCCCGGCACCGAGGGGCCGGGACGGAACGGCGTAGCCGGGGCCGCGCGCACTGGCGGGGCTACCGGCACCGGGGCGGAAGCCAGCTTCGCCACCGACGGAGGTGGCGGCGGCGGCGCTTTCGCCGCGGGGGCGGGTTTTGGGAGCTCCACGGGCTTGGGCAGTTCCTTGGCAACGGCCACGGCCGGAGCGGCGGGCTTCGCCGGGGCCGGCGGTTTCGCCGGCGCCTTGGCCTGCGGCGCGGGTGCGGGCTTGCTCGGGCGCGGCTTGGCCACCTGCGCCGCGGGCGGCCGGGCGGGCGGCTGCGCTTCCATCACGGCCCCGGCCATCGGGCCCAGCATTGCCGCCATCATGCCCAGGCCGAGGAAGGTGACGAGCACGAAGGGCGCCGCGATCGCGGCCAGCGCGAGCGCGAGGGCGGCGAGCACATGGCCGGGGCTGTCGCGCACCACCACCGTCGAGGCCACCATGTCGTGCAAGGCCTGCTTGCGCTGCGTGAACGCGGCAAGCAGGAAGCCGATCATCAGCGCGAAGGCCGAGATGAGCTTGGCGAGCTCGCGGCCCAGGGAGCGCAGGAACGAGATACGGCCGCCGCCCGCGCCTGCGACCTTCAGCCCGAGCAGCGCCTTGCCGAAGGTCGCCTGCCGCGCCGAGGCCTGCATGCCGGCGAAGTAGAGGAACGGGCCGACCAGCAAGACCAGCGATCCGATGGCAGAGGCGATCTCGCCGGCAAGCGCGGCTGCCGCCGCGATTACCACGCAGCCGATGAAGACGATCAGGCTGTCGACGATGTAGGCGAGAAAGCGGATCCAGAAGCCGCCATACGCGCTTGCCGCGCCGGTCTGATCGGTCATAGCCTCCCCCTTCATTTCCCCTTGTCGGGAAAGCCTACTCCTGTTCAGGCGATGCTGGCGAGCGCGTCCCGGATGACGCCGAAAATGCGATCGATCTGCGCCGGCTCGATGATGAGCGGCGGCGAGAGCGCGATGGTGTCGGCGGTGACGCGGATCAGCACGCCGTTCTCGAAGGCCTTGACGAAAGCCTCGTAGCCGCGCGCGGCCGGGGCGCCGGGCCGCGGCTCGAGCTCGATTGCCGCCATCAGGCCGAAGTTGCGCACGTCGATCACGTGCCGGGCGCCCTTGAGCGCGTGCGCGGCGGCTTCCCAGTAGCCTTCCAATCCTCCTGCTCTTTCCAAAAGGCCTTCTTCCTCGCAGGTATCGAGCATGGCGATGCCGGCGGCGCAGGCGACCGGGTGGCCCGAGTAGGTGTAGCCGTGGAAGAGCTCGATGCCTTCCGGGCCCTGCATGAACGCCTCGTGAATCGAATCCTTCGCGAACACCGCGCCCATCGGCACGGTGCCGTTGGTGAGCGCCTTGGCGGTGGTGAAGAGGTCGGGCATCACGCCCAGCCGCTCCGAACCGAACGGCTTGCCGAGCCGCCCGAACCCGGTGATCACCTCGTCGAAGATGAGCAGGATGCCGTGGCGCGTGCAGATCTCGCGCAGGCGCTCGAGGTAGCTGCGCGGCGGCACCAGCACGCCGGCGGAGCCGGCGACCGGCTCGACGATCACCGCGGCGATGGTCGAGGGGTCGTGGAAGGCGCAGAGCCGCTCGAGGTCATCGGCGAACTCGACGCCGCCATGCAGCGGTTGACCTTTTGAAAACGAATTTTTTGAAAGATCATGGGTATGCCGGATGTGATACACGCCGGCGAGCCCGGGCCCGAACACCTTGCGGTTCGACGGAATGCCGCCGACGGCCATGCCGCCGAAGTTGACGCCGTGATAGCCGCGCTCGCGCCCGATCAGCCGATAGCGCTGGCCTTCGCCGCGCACCCGGTGGTAGGCGAGCGCGATCTTGAGCGCGGTATCGGCCGACTCGGAGCCCGAGTTGGTGAAGAAGACGTGCGAGAACCCCGGCGGCGCGATGGCGGCGAGCCGCTGCGCGAACTCGAAGGCGATCGGGTGTCCCATCTGGAAAGTGGGCGCGAAGTCCATCTCGCCCACCTGACGGCGCACCGCCTCGACGATTTTCTGCCGGCAGTGGCCGGCGTTCACGCACCACAGGCCCGCGGTGCCGTCGAGCACCTGGCGGCCTTCGGGCGTCCAGTAATACATGCCCTCGGCGCGCGAGAGCAGCCGCGGCGCCTTGCGGAACTGCCGGTTGGCCGTAAACGGCATCCAGAATGCCGAGGACTCGAGCTGTGCTCTGGCTTCCGCGCGCTTGTTCATGAGCGTCCCTTCCTTGTTCTCAACCGGGGTAAGCGACCACTTTCTGGCGCTGCTCGCCCAGGCCCTGGATGCGCAGCGTCATGACGTCGCCGGGCTTGAGGAACACCGGGGTCGGCTTGATGCCCAGGCCCACGCCCGGCGGGGTGCCGGTGGCGATGACGTCGCCGGGCAGGAGCGTCATGTACTGGCTCACGTGCGAGACGATCTTCGCCACGCTGAACACCATGGTGCGCGTGTTGCCGGTCTGCATGCGCTTGCCGTTCACGTCGAGCGCCATGTCGAGGCCCTGCGGGTCGCGCACCTCGTCGGCGGTGACCAGCCAGGGGCCGATCGGCCCCGCAGTGTCGAAGCCCTTGCCCTTGTCCCACTGGCTGGTGGCCATCTGGAAGCTGCGCTCGGAGACGTCGTTCACGATGCAGTATCCGGCGACATGCTCGAGCGCGCTCGCTTCGGAGACGTATTGCGCCTTGGTGCCGATCACCACGCCGAGCTCGATCTCCCAGTCGAGCTTGGTCGAGTGCTTCGGCTGGACGACGTCGTCGTGCGGGCCGTTGATGCAGGTCGTGGCCTTGAGGAACACGATCGGCTCGGCGGGCAGCGCGAGCCCGGCCTCCTTGGCGTGGTCGGAGTAGTTGAGCCCGATGGCCACGAACTTGCCGATGCCGACGTAAGGCACGCCGAAGCGCGGGGCTCCGTTCACGAGCGGCAGGGACTCGGGCTTGAGCCTGGAGAGCATCTTCAGCCCGCGCGGCGAGATCTCCTTCGGCCCGAGGTTGTCGATGACCTTCGACAGGTCGCGCACCCGTCCCTCGCCGTCGATCATCCCGGGCTTCTCGTAGCCGGGTTTGCCGTAGCGGCACAGCTTCATATCGTCATTCCCCCATCGATCGAATAAGCGTTTCCGGTCGCGAAGAGCGACTCGTCTGAAGCCAGGAACACCAGTAGCCCGGTGACGTCGTCGACCGTGCCGAGGCGGCCCATGGGCTGGCGCGCCACGAAGTCCTTGCGCGCCTGCTCCGGGTCGGGCTGCGCGTCGATCCTGCCCTGCAGAGACGGCGTATCGACCGTTCCCGGGCAGACGGCGTTGCAGCGGACCCCTTGCCTCACGTAATCGGCGGCGATCGCCTTGGTAAGCCCGATCACGGCGGCCTTGGTGGCGCCGTAGACGAAGCGGTTGGGCAGGCCGCGGATCGAGGAGGCGACCGAGGCCATGTTGATGATCGAGCCGCGACCCTTCTTCAGCATTCCAGGCAGGAAGGCGCGCGTCACCAGGTACATGGACTTCACGTTGACGTCGAAGGCGCTGGCCCAGTCCTTCGGCGTGCAATCGAGGATGGTGCCGTGGTGGACGATGCCGGCGCAGTTGAACAGCACGTCGATGTCGCCGACCGTTTTGCTTGTTTCCTGAATGGCTTGTTCATTCGTGGCATCCAGCACGCGCGTCCGGATGCCGTCCTTGCCCTCGAGCTCGGCGACCTTGGCGTTGATGTCGGTCGCCCAGACGCGCGCGCCCTCGCGCGCGAAGGCGAGCGCCGCGCCGCGTCCCATGCCTTGCGCTGCAGCGGTGATGAACGCGGTCTTGCCGGCGAGGCGGCCTGCCATGAGGGCAGCGATTATACTTCGCGTGCTCATGAGCGAATCGGTTTTTGCGGGCCGGCACGCGATCGTCACCGGCGGCGCGCAGGGCATCGGCGCCGCGATCGCGAAGCGCCTGCGGGCCGGCGGCGCGCGCGTGAGCGTCTGGGACCTCGACGGCTCGCCGAAAGTGGATGTGTCTGTTCCGGCTTCCATAGAAAAAGCTGTGGCCGGAATCGATCGGATCGATATTCTGGTCAACAACGCCGGCATCGCCGGCGTGAACAAGCCGACCGTCGATTATCCGGTCGAGGAATGGGAGCGCGTGCTGCGCGTCAACCTCACCAGCCAGTTCCTGTGCTGCCGGGCGGTCGCGCCACGCATGGTCGCCGCGGGCTACGGGCGCATCGTCAACATCGCCTCGATCGCCGGCAAGGAGGGCAACCCGAACGCGGTCGCCTATTCCGCGTCCAAGGCCGGCGTCATCGCCTTGACGAAATCCCTGGGCAAGGAGCTCGCGCAGACCGGCGTGCTCGTCAACTGCGTCACCCCGGCGGCGGCGAAGACCGCGATCTTCGAGCAGATGAGCGAGAGCCACATCGAGTACATGCGCTCGAAGATCCCGATGGGCCGCTTCGTCGAGGTCGACGAGATCGCCGCGCTCGTGTGCTGGCTGGCAAGCGGGGACTGCAGCTTCTCCACCGGCGGCGTGTTCGACATTTCGGGAGGTCGGGCAACCTACTAATGAAAAAACGCTCTGCACGGTGGTTCGCTCGGCAGGACATCTATGGGTTCATCTACCGCAGCTGGGTGAAGAACCGCGGCGTGCCGCACGACCAGTTCGACGGGCGGCCGGTGATCGGCATCTGCAACACCTGGTCGGAGCTCACGCCGTGCAACACGCATTTCCGCGTGCTGGCCGAGCATGTCCGCAACGGCGTGCTGGAAGCCGGCGGCTTCCCGCTCGAGTTCCCGGTCATGTCGCTCGGCGAGACGCTGCTGCGCCCGACGGCGATGCTCTACCGCAACCTCGCAGCCATGGACGTCGAGGAGTCGATCCGCGGCAACCCGCTGGATGGAGTCGTCTTGCTCGCAGGATGCGATAAGACGACTCCGGCAACCCTCATGGGCGCGGCGAGCGTCGACCTGCCGACGCTGCTCGTCTCGGGCGGGCCGATGCTCTCGGGCAAGTACCGCGGCACCGACATCGGCTCGGGCACCAATACCTGGTCGATGTCGGAGGACCTGCGCGCCGGCAGGATCCGGCTTGAAGAGTTCCACGAGGCGGAGTCCTGCATGCACCGCTCGCACGGCCATTGCATGACCATGGGCACCGCCTCCACCATGGCCTCGATGGTCGAGGCGCTCGGCGTGGGCATGCCGGGCAATGCGGCGATCCCGGCGGTGGATG
>MERP01000114.1 GCA_001772055.1 Betaproteobacteria bacterium RIFCSPLOWO2_12_FULL_68_19 | reverse complement strand
GAGCTTCTCCACGCCGGAGAGCTGCTCCTCGATCGGCGCGGCGACCGTGCGCGAGACGGTCTCGGCGCTCGCCCCGGGGTAGTTGGTGGTGATAAGCACCGTGGGCGGCGCGATCTCGGGGTACTGCGCCACCGGCAGCAGCTGCGAGGCGAGGAGCCCCGCCAGCACGATGACGATGGCGATGACCCCGGCGAAGACCGGCCGATGGATGAAGAAGCGCGACATCAGCCCGGTTTCTTGATCTGCACGGAGATCCCGGGACGCAGCCGGGCGAGGTTGTCGAGGATCACCACGTCGCCCGCCTTAAGGCCGTCGAGCACCACCCAGTTATCGCCGAGCCACTGGCCGGCGCGGATCTGCCGCGGCAGCGCCTTGCCGTCGCCGCCCGCCACCCAGACGAAGCGCCCCGTCTCATTCTGCAGCACCGCGGTCTGCGGCACCACGATCGCCTGCTCGGTGCCCGCGACCACCCGCACGCGCACGTACTGCCCGGCGAGGAGCTGGTGCTCCGCGTTCGGCAGCTCGGCGCGCATCTGCACCGTGCCGGTGGCGGCGTCGACGGTGGAGCCGGCGAAGTTGAGCTGGCCCATGGCCGGGTAGGCCTTGCCGTCCGCCAGCTCGACGCCGACCTGGATGTCTTTTTCTCCCGAGTTTCTTAATCTTGAATATTCGGCCTCGGAGAGCGAGAAGCGCACCCAGATCGGGTCGGCCTGGGTGATGGTGGTGAGCAGCGCCGAGTCGTTGCTGGGCTGCACCAGCGTCCCCACCGACTGCAGCGCGCGGCCGGTCACGCCGCCGATCGGCGCGTTGACGTTCGTATAGGAGAGGTTGAGCTCGGCCTGGCGCAGGCGGGCCTGCGCCATCTGCACCGCGGCCGCGCTCTGGCGCGCGGTCGAGGCGGCCTGGTCGGCTTCCTTGCGGCTGATGGCACGGCGGTCGGCGAGGCCCTGCAGGCGCTCGAGCTCCTGCGCGGCGAGCTCGTTGCGCGCCTGCTCCTGCGCGAGCGAGGCTCGCGCCTGCGCAGCCTCGATCTCGAAGGGCGCGCGCTCGATGCGGAACAGCGGCGCGCCCGCTTTCACGCTATCGCCTTCCCCATACATTTGTTTTTCCAGAATTCCTGCGATCCGGGAGCGCACCTGCACCTCGCGCGAGCCCTCGGTGCGGCCCACCGCCTCGAAGCTCACCGGCACCGCCTGCGGCGCGACCTCGATCGCGGCCACCGTGACCGTCGCGGGCGCGTCGGCCTTTTTCTGCTGGCGCGCATCGCCCTGGCTGCAGCCGGCAAGCACGATTGCGGTGATCGCGAGAATGAGCTTCATGGCGTAAAGGCCCTGAGAAAGCAATCGACGATGCGCGCCGTGCGGCCCGACTCGCTCTCCTCGGCGAGCGGGACGCCGAACAGGCGCTTGATGCGGTCGTGCCCGACCAGCATGCCGAGCAGCAGCTCGGCGGCGAACCTCGGGTCCTCGCGCCGCAGCCGCCCCTCCTCCATGGCGCGGCCGATCGCCTGCGCGAGGCGCCGCGCCATCTCGCCGGCGCTCGCCGCGTACATGGCGCGCGCGAGCGCGCGAAAGCGCGGAATCTCCGGCACCAGCGTGCGGAAGGTGGCGATGCCCTGCGTGCCGAGCGCCCGGTCCCGGTAAGCCTCGCCGAAGGCGACCAGCGCCCCGCGCAGGTCGCGCGGCGCGTCCTCCAGCTCGATCAGCACGCGGCGCGCGAGCTCGCGCGCCACGTCCTTGAACAGCAGGTCCTTGCTCGGGAAGTGGTGGTAGACGGTCTGCTTCGCCACCCCGGCGCGCCGCGCGATCTCCTCCACGCTCGAGCCGTAGCCGCGCGCGAGGAAGGCGCTGGTGGCGGCGCGCAGCACGCGCTCGCGGTTGGGGGCGGGGGTCATGGGAACCCCCGCATTCTAGACTAGACTGGTCAGTCCAGTCTTGTTCCCTACGACGGGTCGAAGGGGTGGCGCCGCACGATGGTCTCCTCCCGGTCGGGGCCGGTGGAGATGAGGTCGACCGGCACCCCGGCGAGCTCCTCGATGCGCTTGAGATAGGCGCGCGCCGCGGCGGGCAGCTTGTCGTGCGAGCGGATGCCCACCGTGCTTTCCATCCAGCCCGGCAGCTCCTCGTACACCGGGTGGCAGCGCTCGAGCTCCTCCGCGCCGACCGGCAGGATTTCCGAGAAGCTGCCTTCCAGCTTGTAGCCGACGCAGATCTTCACCGCCTCGACGCCGTCGAGGACGTCGAGCTTGGTGATGCAAAGGCCCGACACGCCGTTCAGCTGGATCGAGCGCTTGAGCGCGGCGGCGTCGAACCATCCGGTGCGCCGCGGCCGGCCGGTGGTGGCGCCGAACTCCTTCCCGCGCTGGCGCAGGCGCTCGCCGGTGGCGTCGGAGAGCTCGGTCGGGAACGGCCCCTCGCCGACGCGCGTGCTGTAGGCCTTCGTGATGCCGAGCACGTAGTGCAGGTGCATCGGGCCGATGCCCGCCCCGGCGGCAGCGGCGCCGGCGACGCAGTTCGACGAGGTGACGAAGGGATAGGTGCCGTGGTCGATGTCGAGCAGCGATCCCTGCGCGCCCTCGAACAGCAGGTTCTTGCCGGCGCGGTTCGCGTGGTACAGCGCGCGCGGCACGTCGGCGATGAGCGGCGCGAGGCGCGGCGCCAGCGCCAGGGTTTCATCGAGGGTTTTTTGATAACTCACTTCTTCCTGGTGGTAATAGTTCTTCAGGACGAAGTTGTGGAAGTCCAGCAGCTCGCGCAGCTTCTCGGCGAAGCGCTCGGGATCGAAGAGATCCTGCAGCCGGATGGCGCGCCGCGCCACCTTGTCCTCGTACGCCGGGCCGATGCCGCGGCCGGTGGTGCCGATCTTCTTCTCGCCCTTGGCCGCCTCGCGCGCGAGATCCAGCGCCGCGTGGTAGGGCAGGATGAGCGGGCAGGCCTCGGAGACCGACAGGCGCGCCACCACGCCGCGCGCGCCGGCGGCCTCCAGCTCGTCCATCTCCGCGACCAGCGCCTGCGGCGAGACCACCACGCCGTTGCCGATGAAGCAGTCGACGCCTTCGCGCAGGATCCCGGAAGGGATGAGGTGCAGCACCGTCTTCTTGCCCGCGATCACCAGCGTGTGCCCGGCGTTGTGCCCGCCCTGGAAGCGCACCACGCCCTGCGCCCGGTCGGTGAGCCAGTCGACAATCTTGCCCTTGCCCTCGTCGCCCCACTGGGTGCCGACGACGACGACGTTGCGCGCGCTCATATTGGTGCCCCTGTTGCCGCCCCCCTGTTAAGGGGGGTGTGAGCCGAAGGCGAACGGGGGGTTGGTTTTGGCGGCTTTTTGGAATGGGTACGATCCAGACTGTGTGAAAAGTCGACCGCTCCGATTTTTCGTCTTTCGAAAGTCGGCGTAGCGGCCTCTACGCTCCCTTTCTTGCGTGAAGAAAATTTTGAAAAGAGACAATTCGTCGTGTGGCGGGGTCGGTCGGGAGTTTTCGCACAGTCTGGATCGTTCTCATTTTGTAAACCAACCCCCCGCTCGCGAAAAGCCCGCTCGCTTCCCCCCTTGTCAGGGGGGCGGCAAAACCGAGTGCTCATGCCACCGCTCCGGCCAGGCTCCTCAGATCGATGGAAAACCCGGTCGCCGGCCTGGCTCTGCCGAAGGCCTTGCCGACCTCGTCGTAGCGGCCGCCGCGCGCCACCGCGCCGCCCACGCCCTTGCAGTACGCGTCGAACACCACGCCCGAATGGTAGTGGTAGCCGCGCAGCTCGGCGAGGTCGAAGCTCGCCGGGATCGGGCAGGCCCGCGCGAGGGCGCGCAGCGTGGCAAGCGCCTTTTTCAGGGAATCGATGTCCGGCAGCTTGCGCGCGGCGACGGCGAGCACTTCGGGACCGCCATAGAGCTCGGGGAGCAGGCACAGGGCAGCGCGGACTTTCGCCGGCAATTTTCTCGTCAGGCCGGCGAGCGCCGCGGCGTCCTTCTTCTGCAGCGCCTCGAAGAGCTCGCCCTCGAGCTCGGGACGCACGCGAGCGGCGCGCACGATCGAGCGGAACACCGCGACGTGGCCGATGTCGATGCGCGCGCGCCTCGCCCCGGCGAGCCTCAGCGCCTCGCACAGCAGGCGCAGGATCTCCAGGTCGGCCCGGCTGCCCGCCTCGCCGTACATCTCGGCGCCGATCTGCAGCGGCTCGCGCGTCGCGCCCGGGCTCGCCGGGCGCGTGTGCAGCACCGCGCCGCAATAGCACAGGCGCGTCACGCCCTTGCGGTTGAGAAGGTGCGCGTCGATGCGCGCCACCTGCGGCGTGATGTCGGCGCGCAGGCCCATCGTGCGGCCCGAGAGCTGGTCGACCACCTTGAAGGTGCGAAGCTCCAGGTCGTGGCCCGTGCCGGTGAGCAGGGAATCCATGTACTCCAGCAGGGGCGGCATGACCAGCTGATAGTCTTTTCGAAAGAACAAATCGAGAATCCTGCGCCGCAGCCGCTCGATGCGCATCGCCTCGGGCGGCAGGATGTCCTCGATGAACTCGGGCAGCAGCCACTTCATGGGGATGACGCTCGCATTTATGCTCGGGCCCACAGCAGCAGCAGCAGCCCGACGATCATCGAGGACAGGCCGACGAAGCGGATCTGGCCGTCGCTCATCTGGGTGATGCGCCGGAAGGTGTCGCGCCAGAGGTTAGGCGCGAGGAACGGCAGCGCCCCCTCGAGGATCAGCATGAGCGCGAGCGCCATCAGAAACGTGGTGCCCATGGCTCATTTTCTCGTGGAGGACTGTCTTCCCAGTGAGTCCCTGAAGTAGCGCAGGAAGTCGGAGTTCGACTCGAGCAGCATCAGGTCGGTGCGGCCGCGGAAGGTCGAGCGGTACGCTTCCATGCTGCGGTAGAAGGAGTAGAACTCCGGGTTCTTGGAGAAGGCGGCGGCGTAGGTGTTGGCCGCCTTGGCGTCGCCCTCGCCGCGCACGCGCTGCGCGTCGCGGTAGGCCTCGGCGAGGATCACCTCGCGCTGCCGGTCGGCGTCGGCGCGGATGCGCTCGGCTTCCGCCGCGCCGGTGGCGCGCAGCTCGTTGGCGAGGCGCTTCCTCTCCGCCTGCATCCGCCCGTACACCGACTCGCTCACTTCCTGCGGCAGGTCGACGCGCTTCAGGCGCACGTCGATGATCTCCACGCCGATGCGCTTGAGGTCCAGGTCGACCAGCTCGCGCACCTGGTTCATGATCACGTCGCGCTCGCCCGAGACCACTTCGTGCAGGGTGCGCACGCCGAACTGCTCGCGCAGCGTCCCCGAGACCGTCTGGCGGATGCGCGTCGCGGCGCGGAACTCGTCGCCCTGCACGCTGATGAAGTACTGCCGCACGTCGGTGATGCGCCACTTGACGAAGGAGTCGACCAGCACCGGCCGGTTGCCCTGGGTGAGGAAGCGCAGCGGCTCGACGTCGTCGTAGGTGAGGATGCGCATGTCGAACAGGCGCACGTTCTGCAGCAGCGGCCACTTGAAGTTGAGGCCCGGCTTGGTCACCACTTCCTTCACCTCGCCGAGCTGGAACACGATCGCGTTCTGGCGCTGGTCGACGGTGAACAGCGCCCCCGAGACGAGCAGCAGCACCACCACCAGGATGGCGACGACGGGACCGAGGGCTTTCACTAGCGCTCTCCCCGCTCGCGGCCGCGCAGCGACTCGCGCGAGCGCGGGCCGAGGTCGGGCGTGGGCTCGCTCGGCCGCTGCGAGGACTGCGCATCGGTGAGCGGCGCGGCCCCCGCCTGCTGCATGATCTTGTCGAGCGGCAGGTAGAGCAGGTTCCCGGCGCCGCGGTAGTCCATCATGATCTTGCTGGTCGAGGCGAGCACCTGCTGCATGGTCTCGATGTAGATGCGCTCGCGCGTCACCGCCGGGGCCTTGGCGTACTCGGCGAGCACCTGCTGGAAGCGCGAGGCGTCGCCCTCGGCGTTGGCGATGACGCGCTGCTTGTAGCCCTCGGCCTCCTGGCCCAGGCGGGAGGCGGCGCCGCGCGCGCGCGGGATCACGTCGTTCGCGTAGGCCTGGCCCTCGTTCTTCTGGCGCTCGCGGTCCTGGCCGGCCTTGACCGCGTCGTCGAACGCCGCCTGCACCTGCTCGGGCGGCTGCGCGTTCTGGATGGTGACCGTGCTCACCTGGATGCCGGTGCCGTAGCGGTCGTGGATCGACTGCATCAGCTCGTGCGCGCGGTTGGCGATGTCGACCTGGGTCTCGTACAGGATCGCGTCCATGCGGCTCTTGCCGATCACCTCGCGCATCGCGCTCTCGGCGATCTGCATCGCCGTCTCGTCCGGGCGGCGCACGTTGAACACGTAGTCGCGCGCGTCCTTGACCGTGAACTGCACCGCGAACTGCAGGTCGACGATGTTCTCGTCGTCGGTCAGCATCAGCGATTCCTTGAGCACCTTGGTGCGCACGTTGTTGCGGTAGCCGACCTCGATGGTGCGCACCTGCTGCAGGTTCACGATCTCGTGCGACTGGATCGGCCAGGGCATGCGCCAGCGCAGGCCGGGCTGGGTCTCCTCGGAGAGCTTGCCGAAGGTGAGCACCACGCCGCGCTGGCCCTCGACCACGATGTAGAAGCCGCTCGCGAGCCACACCGCGAGCACCAGCGCGACCAGCACGCCGGCGCCGCCGCCGAAGGCCTTGGCCGAAGGACCGCCGCCCGGCGGCTCGTCCGCCCCGCCGCCGCCGCGCCGGCCGCGGAACATCTCGTTCAGCTTGCGGTTGAAGTTGCGCCACAGCTCGTCGAGGTCCGGCGGGCCCTGGTTGCCGCCGCCGGGGCCTTGCGGGCCGCGGGGACCGCCGCGTCCCCAGTTGGGGTCGTTCAAGGACATGAGTAGTTAATGAGTATGGACAGGAAGCGCGACTGCGCCTCGTCTGGCGGCGCGTGCCTGCGCGAACTCGGCGATCGCGCTGCGCAGCTGCTGCAGCCCGGCGCCGGTGCGCGCGCTCACGAAGACGCGTGAAATCCTACCATACTGGTCGCGCTCGACGCCGGGCGAGAGCTCCTTTCCCGTTCCCACGGCGTCGATCTTGTTCCAGACCAGCACGCGCGGCGCATCGCCGGCCGCGATCTCGGCCAGCACCCGGTCCACGGCCTCGGCCTGCTCCTCGCGCGCGGGCGAGGACGCATCGACCACGTGCAGCAGCAGGTCGGCGTGCACCGTCTCCTCCAGCGTGGCGCGGAAAGCCGCCACCAGGCCGTGCGGCAGGTCGCGGATGAAGCCTACGGTGTCCGAGACCACCACGTTCCCGGCCTCGGGGATCCATACGCGCCTGGTGGTGGTGTCCAGCGTGGCGAACAGCTGGTCCGCCTCGTAGGCCCTGGCGTTGGTG
>MERP01000113.1 GCA_001772055.1 Betaproteobacteria bacterium RIFCSPLOWO2_12_FULL_68_19 | reverse complement strand
GAGAGCCGCTACTCGGCCTCCGGCAAGGTGAACGAGTTCAAGACCATGGTGAAAACGCTGCACTCGGCGGGCATCGAGGTGATCCTCGACGTGGTCTACAACCACACTGCCGAAGGCAACCATCTCGGTCCGACGCTGTGCTTTCGCGGCATCGACAACGCGTCCTACTACCGTCTGCAGCCCGACAACCCCAGGCTCTACGCGGACTACACCGGCTGCGGCAATACGCTCAACATGGTGCACCCGCGCGTGCTGCAGCTGATCATGGACAGCCTGCGCTACTGGGTGACCGACATGCACGTGGACGGATTCCGCTTCGATCTCGCCTCGGCGCTTGCGCGCGAGCTGCACGAGGTGGACCGGCTGGGAGCCTTCTTCGACATCATCCGGCAGGACCCGGTGCTGAACCGCGTCAAGCTGATCGCCGAGCCCTGGGATCTCGGCGAGGGCGGCTACCAGGTCGGCGGCTTTCCGGCGGGCTGGGCGGAGTGGAACGACAAGTACCGCGACACGATGCGCGCTTACTGGAAGGGCGACGGCGGCGTGATCGGCGAGTTCGCGATGCGGCTCACCGGCTCGAGCGACCTGTACAGCCGCTCCAGCAGGCGTCCCTATGCCAGCGTCAACATGGTCACCGCGCACGACGGCTTCACGCTGCACGACCTGGTGTCCTACAACGACAAGCACAACGAGGCCAACGGCGAAGACAGCCGCGACGGCCACAACCGCAACCTCGCCTGGAACTGCGGCGTCGAGGGACCGAGCGAAGACCCGGCAATCGGCGCGCTGCGCGAGCGCCAGAAGCGCAACTTCCTCGCCACGCTCCTGCTATCGCAGGGCGTGCCGATGCTGCTCGCCGGAGACGAGCTCGGGCGCACGCAGCGCGGCAACAACAACGCGTATTGCCAGGACAACGGGATTTCCTGGCTCGACTGGAACCTGGACGCCGGGCGCACCCGGCTGCTCGCGTTCACGCGCCGCCTGATCGCCCTGCGGCGCGCGCATTCCACGTTCCGGCGCCGCGATTTCTTCCAGGGGCGGCCGATCCACGGCGGCGGCGTCAAGGACATCGTCTGGTTCAAGCCCGACGGCACCGAAATGACCGAGCAGGAGTGGCGGCACGACTTCGCGCGCTGCCTCGGGGTCTATCTCTCGGGTGCGGGCCGCAGCGAGAGCGACGCGCGCGGGCAGCCCGTGCACGACGACGATTTCCTGCTGCTGTTCAACGCGCATCACGAGGCGGTCCCGTTCGCGGTACCGGCGCCGGGCGGCGAGACCCGCTGGCTGGCGATGCTCGATACCGCGCCCGAGGACGGCTTGCCCGCCCACGGCGTGTTCATGCCCGGCGAGACCTATCCGCTCGAAGGGCGCTCGCTCGCGCTGCTGCTGCACGCAGGCGACGCGCGCTGAGGCCGGCGGTCCCGTGAGGCGGCAGCATGCGATGCCGTTCGGCGCAGAGCTGCGACGAGACGGCGGCACGCGGTTCCGGCTCTGGGCGCCTGCGGCCGCGCGGGTCGAACTCGAGCTGCTCGGTCCCGCGGTCCGCGCGCTCGCGCCGATGCAGCCCGCCGCCGGCGGCTGGCACGAGGTGAGCGCGCGCGACGCCCCCGCCGGCACCCACTACCGGTTCGTGCTGGATTCCGGGCTGGCAGTGCCCGACCCCGCTTCGCGCCGCAACCCGCTGGACGT
Organism: Betaproteobacteria bacterium RIFCSPLOWO2_12_FULL_68_19; assembly: GCA_001772055.1. Classification (GTDB taxonomy): domain Bacteria; phylum Pseudomonadota; class Gammaproteobacteria; order Burkholderiales; family SG8-39; genus SCGC-AG-212-J23. The sequence goes on along the minus strand of MERP01000113.1, from coordinate 10,636 downwards.
GCACGGCCCGAGCGAGGTGGTCGATCCCGGCGACTACGAATGGCAGGACGGCGCCTGGCGCGGCCGGCCCTGGGAAGACGCCGTGCTCTACGAGCTGCACGTCGGCGCCTTCACCGCGCAGGGCACATTTGCCGCGGCGCGCGAGCGCCTGCCCGAGCTTGCCGCGCTCGGCATCACCGCGATCGAGCTGATGCCGGTGGCGGAATTTCCGGGCACGCGCAACTGGGGCTACGACGGCGTCCTGCCGTTCGCGCCGGACGCCTCGTACGGCACGCCGCAGGACCTGAAGGCGCTCGTCGAGCGCGCACACGCGCTCGGCATGATGATGCTGCTCGACGTGGTCTACAACCACTTCGGCCCCGAAGGCAATTACCTGCATGCCTACTGCCCGCCGTTCTTCAACGCGCAGCACCCTACGCCGTGGGGGGCGGCCATCAATTTCGACGGCGAGGGCAACCGCACGGTACGCGATTTTTTCGTGCATAACGCCCTCTACTGGATCGAGGAGTTTCATTTCGACGGCTTGCGCCTGGATGCCGTCCATGCGATCCGCGATGCGTCGCCGCAGCACATCGTCTGCGAGATCGCCGGCAGGCTGCACGATGGCCCGGGGCGCGAACGGCACGTCCACCTGGTGCTCGAGAACGACGCCAACGAAGCGCACTATCTCGAGCGCGGCACGGCGCTGGCCCCGCTCTGCGCCACCGCGCAGTGGAACGACGACCTGCACCACGCGGCGCATGTGCTCGTTACCGGGGAACGCGACGGCTACTACGCCGACTACGCCGATGCGCCCCTGGCGCGGCTCGGACGCGCGCTCGCCGAAGGCTTCGTCTATCAGGGCGATCCCTCTGCGTTCCGCAACGGCGCGACGCGCGGCGAGCCAAGCGCGCAGCTGCCGCCGACGGCCTTTGTCTCGTTCCTGCAGACGCACGACCAGGTGGGCAATCGGGCGCTCGGTGAGCGGCTGCACGCCCTCGCCGGCGAGCGGCAGGAGCGTACCGCGCTCGCCTGCCTGCTGCTGTCGCCGCATATTCCGATGCTCTTCATGGGCGAGGAATTCGCCGCCTCGACGCCTTTCCTGTTTTTTTGCGATTTCGGGCCCGACCTGGCGCAGGCGGTGACCGAAGGCCGGCGCCGCGAGTTCGCGCGTTTCGCCGCATACGGCGACGAAGCCTCCCTCGCCCGGATCCCCGACCCGGGAAGCGCCGCCACCTTCACGGCGTCCAAGCTGCGCTGGGGCGAGCGCGAGCAGGGCGCGCACCGCGCGCGGCTCGCGCTGGTGCGCGAGTTGCTCGCGCTGCGGCATCGCCATCTCGTGCCGCGGCTCAAGGGCGCGCAGGGTGGCGGCCGGCTCGAGATCCTGAACGGTGCCCTGCGGGTCGAATGGGCCCTCGGCGACGGCTCGCGCCTGCGCCTGCTCGCCCACTTCGGCGCGGAGCCGGTGACGGTGCCGCCGCGCCTTGCGGGCGAGGTGATCTACTGCGACGGCGTGCGTCCCGCCGCCGGCGGAAACGTCCATCTCGAACCCGGCGCGGTGCGCGTGCTGCTGGCGTCCGCCGATGTCCGATAGCGGCCGGGAACGCGAGGTCCTCGAGCGCCTTTGCGCCGCCTGCGGAATCGCGCCCGCGTTCCACGACATCTGGGGAAGGCGCCACGAGGTGTCCGACCCGAACCTGCGCGCGCTGCTTGCCGAGTTCGAGGTGGACACGAGCACGCCGGCGGGGATTTCCGCCGCCGAACAGGATGCGCTCGCCGCCGCGTGGCGCTTGCCGCTGCCGTCGGTTGCGGCGATCGGCGCCGGCGCCGTGCAATGGGCGCTGCCGCTGCGCCTGCCGGAATCGGCGCGCCGCCTGCGCTGGACGATCGCCGAGGAAGGCGGCGCGCGCCACGAAGGCGAAGCCGATGCGTCGGTGCTCCCGGAGACCGGGCGCGCGCGACTCGAAGGGGCGGCCTATTGCGAGCGCCGCCTCGAGGTCTCGCTGGCGTTGCCCGCGGGCTACCACCGGCTGAGCATCGACGGCCTGCGGGGCGAGACGCTGATCGTATCGGCGCCGGCGCGCGCCTACCGGCCGCCCGCGCTCGCCGAAGGCGGCCGCATCTGGGGGCTGGCGGTGCAGCTCTACGCGTTGCGCTCGGAGCGCAACTGGGGCATGGGCGATTTCGCCGACCTCGCCAAGCTCGTGGAGCACGCCGCCGAGATCGGCGCGGGCATCGTCGGGCTCAATCCGCTGCACGCGCTGTTTGCGCACAACCCGGCGCATGCCAGCCCCTACAGCCCGTCGTCGCGCCTGCAGCTGAACGTGCTTTACCTCGACGTCGAGGCGATCGAGGAGTTCCGCGAATGCGAGGCGGCGCAGCGTCGCGTGCGCTCGGCCGCGTTCCAGGCGCAGCTCGCGCGGCTGCGCGAGCTGCCGCTGGTCGATTATGCCGGCGTTGCCGCCGCAAAGTTCGAGATCCTCGAGCTGCTCTACGCGCACTTCCGCGAGCGCCACCTCGGCACGGGAAGCCCGCGCGGCGCCGCCTTCCGCGAATTCCGCGAGACCGGCCGCCGGGCGCTGCGCCTCTATGCAACCTACGAAGCGCTGCAGGCGCACTTCCACGGCGCCGACGCGGCGATCTGGGGCTGGCCGGCGTGGCCCGGCCCGTACCGGGACCACGAGTCGCAGGCCGTGGCGCGCTTTGCCGAGGAGCACCTCGAACGCATCGAGTTCTACGAGTACCTGCAATGGCAGGCCGAGCACCAGCTCGCGCAGCTCGGCGAGCGCTGCCGCGCGCGCGGGCTCGCGGTGGGGCTGTATCTGGACCTCGCCGTGTCGGTCGACCGTGCCGGCGCGGACACGTGGGCCCAGCAGGAGTGCCATGCGCCGGGCGCGAGCATCGGCGCGCCGCCCGATGAGTTCAATCCGAACGGCCAGGACTGGGGGCTGCCGCCGCTGCGGCCCGACCGGCTGCGGGCGGCGGGCTACCGCCCGTTCATTGAAACGCTGCGCAAGAACATGCGGCACGCGGGCGCGCTGCGCATCGATCACGTGATGGGCCTGATGCGCCTGTTCTGGATCCCGCCGGGCAAGACCGCCGGCGACGGCGGTTACGTGCATTACGCTCTCGAGGAAATGCTGGCGATCGTCGCGCTCGAGAGCGAGCGCGGCCGCTGCATGGTGATCGGCGAGGACCTCGGCACGGTGGCCGATGAAATGCGCGCGGCGCTCGCGCGCTGCGGGGTGCTGTCGTACCGGCTGCTGTACTTCGAGCGCGGCGAGGGCGGCGCATTCAAGCCGAGCGCCGAGTATCCGCGCGACGCGCTGGTGGCGGTGAGCACCCACGATCTCGCGACGCTCGCCGGCTGGTGGACGGGGCGCGATTTCCAGATGCGCCGCGAGCTGGGGCTGTTCCCCAGCGAGAGCCTCTACGAGAAGCAGCTCGTCGACCGGGCACAGGAGCGCGTACGCCTGTTGCTGGCGCTGCAGCACGCCGGCCTGCTGCCGCCGGGCGCCGTGGTCGAGCCCGCCGGCTCGCAGGCGCTCACCCCGGGGCTGGTCGAGGCGATTCACGCTTTCGTCGCCGCGACGCCTTCGTGCGTGATGATGGCGCAGATCGAGGACGCGATCGGCGTCAGCGAACAGGCCAACATGCCCGGCACCACCGGGGAGCACCCGAACTGGAAGCGCAAACTCCCCGAGACGCTCGAGGCGCTTGCCACGAGCGAGCGCGTGCGCGATCTCGCCGCCGTGCTCGCGAAGATCCGCCCGCACCCGAAGCCGCGCGAGGCAGCGTCGCCCGCCGCTGCGCCGCTCGCGCCGCCTTCCGTCGAGGCGCGCGTGCCGCGCGCCACCTACCGGCTGCAGTTCAACAGGGACTTCACATTCGACGATGCAGCGAAGATCGTCCCCTACCTCGCGCGCCTCGGGGTGAGCCACGTGTACTGCTCGCCGATTCTGCGCGCGCGCCCGGGCAGCATGCACGGCTACGACATCGTCGCGCACGACCAGATCAATCCCGAGCTCGGCGGCGCCGAGGGCTTCGAGCGCTTCGGCGCCGCGCTGCGCAGGCACGGCATGGGGCAATTGCTCGACATGGTGCCCAATCACATGGGCGTGCTCGGCGCCGACAATGCCTGGTGGATGGACGTACTGGAGAACGGCCCCGCCTCGGCCTACGCGCAGTATTTCGACATCGACTGGCACCCCGTCAACGCCGAGCTCGAGGGCAAGGTGCTGGTGCCGGCGCTCGGCGAACACTACGGCAACGTGCTCGCGGGCGGCGAGCTTGTGCTCGTCTTCGAGCGCGAGGCGGGCAGCCTTGCGCTGCGCTACCGCGAGCATCGCTTCCCGCTCGACCCGCGCAGCTACCCCGCCGTGCTCGGGCGCGCCGAGGCGCTGCTGCCCGAAGGCGAGGCGCGCGCCGCGTTCTCCAGCCTTGCCGCCGCGTTTGGTCACCTTCCCGCGCGCGAGGCGTCCGATGCCGGAGCAATCACCGAGCGCGCGCGCGACAGGGAAATCCACAAGGGGCGGCTCGCGCGCCTCGCGGGCAGGCAGCCCGAGGTGGCGCGCGCGATCGAGGCCGCCGTCGCGGAGCTGAACGCCCCCGGCCCGCGCGATGCGCTGCACGCGCTGATCGAGGCACAGGCCTACCGCCTCGCCTACTGGCGCGTGGCCACGGACGAGATCAACTACCGGCGCTTCTTCGACATCAACGACCTCGCGGCGCTGCGCATGGAGAGCGAGCAGGTGTTCGAGGCGACGCACGCGTTCGTGCTCGAGCTCGCCGCCTCGGGCACGGTGGACGGGCTGCGGATCGACCATCCCGACGGGCTGTACGACCCGGCGCAGTACTTTCGCCGCCTGCAGGAGGGGTACGCGCGCCGCGCCGGCATCCCTCTTGCGGAGCGCGACGCCAAGGGCCGGCCCGGCCGCCCGCTCTACGTGGTCGCCGAGAAAATCGTCGCGCCGCACGAGGACGTGCCGGAGAGCTGGCACGTGCACGGCACCACGGGCTACCGCTTCGCCATGGTGGTCAACGGCGTGCTGGTGGACACCACGACGCAGGCCAGGCTCGACCGCGTCTGGCGTGCCTTCACGCGCCAGGACGAGCCCTTCGAGGAGCTCGCGTACCGCGGCAAGCGCGCGATCATGCGCAGCGCGCTCGCCTCCGAGCTCACGGTGCTCTCGACGGAGCTCTTGCGGATCGCCCGCTCCGACCGGCGCACGCGCGACTACACCTTCAACACCCTGCGCCAGGCGCTCGCCGAGGTCGCCGCCTGCATGCCGGTGTACCGGACCTATATCATCGAATCGCCATCGGCGCAGGACCTGCGCTACGTCAACTGGGGGGTGGCGCACGCCAGGCGCCGCAGCCGGGCTGCCGACGTCTCGATCTTCGACTTCGTGCGCCAGTCGCTCCTCGGCCAGGCGCTCGAGGGGGCGGACGAGGGACTGCGCTCGCGCGTCAGGGGATTCGCGATTCACTTCCAGCAGTTCACTTCGCCGGTCGCGGCGAAGGGCGTGGAGGACACCGCGTTCTACCGCTACAGCCGCCTCGCTTCGCTCACCGAGGTCGGCGGCGATCCGTCCCAGTTCGGCCTGACCGTGCGCGCCTTTCACGGCGCGAGCGCGGACCGCGCGGCGCGCTGGCCGCACACCATGCTCGCAACTTCCACGCACGACACCAAGCGCTCGGAGGACGTGCGCAACCGCATCAACGTTCTGTCGGAAATTCCGGCCGGCTGGCGGCTCGCGCTGCGCCGCTGGAGCAGGCTCAACCGCGCCCACCGGAGCGATCTCGAGTCCGGCGCTGCACCCTCGCCGGCCGACGAATACCTGCTCTACCAGACCCTGCTGGGCACGCTGCCGGCGCAGGGTCTGGACGACGCCACGCTCGGTCGCTACCGCGAGCGCATCGAGCGCTACGCGCTGAAAGCCGCGCGCGAGGCGAAAGCGCACACCAGCTGGATCAGCCCGAACGAGGAATACGAGCGCGCGCTCGGCGCGTTCGTGCGTGCCCTGCTGGCGCGCGTGCAGCCCAACCCGTTCCTCGACGACCTGCGCGCCCAGGCCGGCCTGCTCGCCTGGTTCGGCGCGCTCAACAGCCTGTCCCTGGCGCTCGTCAAATTCTCCTCACCGGGCGTTCCCGACCTGTACCAGGGCAGCGAACTGATCGATCTCAGCCTCGTCGATCCGGACAACCGGCGGCCGGTGGATTTCGCGCTGCGCGCGCGCATTCTCGAGGAGATCCTCGCGCCCGGCGCGGATCGCGCCGCCGCGGCCCGCGGCCTCGCGCAGGCGCCGCAGGACGGCCGCGCGAAGCTGCTTGTCACCGCGCGCCTGCTTGCGCTGCGGCGCGATCTGCCGGAACTGTTCCGCCTGGGAAGCTACTTCCCGCTCGAGAGCCGCGGCGCGCAGGCGGCGCACGTGATCGCCTACGCGCGCCGGCACGAGGGGCGCACGCTGGTGGTAATCGCCGGCCGGCTGTTCGCCAAGCTGCTCGGCGAACCGGGCCGCCTGCCCTTGGGCCGGGAGACCTGGGGCGATACCGCCGTCGCCGCCGGCGAGCTCGGCGACGGGGCACGCCTGGTCAACGTGCTCACCGGCGAGGCGCTTACGGTGAGCGACGGCGCGATCGCGCTGGCGCAGTCCTTTGCGAACTTCCCCGGCGCGGCGCTGCTCTTCGAGGCCCCGACCCGCGCAGCGGCGTGACCTGCACGGCATGCCAGGCGATGAGGAACGCCGCCGCGTTCCATGACTGGCCGCGCATGCCGCGCGCGGCGCAGCTCCTGCCATGCAGCCACTCGTTGAACGCCCAGCCTCCGAGCGCGTTGGCACGCGCAAGCTTGACGAGCTCCTGCCGCGCCAAGGCGCTTTCTCCGGCCTGCGCGAGCGCCGCCACCCAGAAGCCGCCGACGAACGGCCAGATGCCGCCATTGTGGTACTGCCAGGCGAAGTTCTGCCGGTGGCGCGACATGTAAGGCCGCCACAGGCGGCTGCCCGAGGGGATCGGATCACAGACGACGCGCACCGGATACGGCCGGTGCACGCCGGCGCGCTTGAGCGCGCGCAGGACGCGCGCCGCCTGCGCTCCGTCGGCCAGGCCGCCCAGTATCGCGAGCAGGTTGCCGAACACGTCGCCTTCGTCGCCGTAGGAGTACAAATTGACGAACGACAGGTACAAGCCCCGGTTCTTCGCATTGCGGGTCGCGTAGTCGGCGAGCAGGCGCGCGCGCCGGTACTCGGCGATGCGGCCGTCGAACGGATGGAACAGCAGGTTGGCGTTCTCGCGCGTCGCCTCGCGATTCGGCAGCCGGTATAGGCGCTTCGCCAGGTACCACAAGGCATTGCTGTACAGTACGAAGCCCGAGCGCGGCATGATGTCGGCCCAGTCGCTCGCCTCGTTCTGCTGCAGCAGGTGGAAGCGCTGATGCTCCTGTGCGCCGAGCCACGCCAGCGCCCGGCGCACCCGTCCCGCGAAGCGCCGCCGCAGGCGCGGCTTGCCCGCGAGCCGGTCGAGCAGCGCGAGGGCAATCAGCCACCACAGCGTCGCATCGATGCAGCCGAGATACCAGAAATCGGCCTCGGGACCCTTCGGATCGACGAATTTCGGGATCTGCCCGTTCGGCGCCTGATGTGCGGCGGCCGTGGCGAGGCCGGCCGCGGCGCCGCGCACCAGCGCGGCGTCGCCCGACAGCACCATGCCGATGGCGCACACCGCGGCGTCGCGACTGAACACCGCGCGGTAGCCGCGCGCCACGGCACGGCCGCTGTGCCCTGCGGCGAGAATTCCCTGCGGCGCGAGGTTGGCGTGCAGCAGCCGGATCGAGCGCAGCCGGCACTCCTCGACAAGCCGGGCCTGCGCGTGCGTCAGCTGTCGGGTCCCGGCCATGATGGATGATAAGATACCGCCTCCTCGCCGATGCACGGAACAATCTACCGCCTCGACGTGCGGCCGAAATTGCCGCAGCGGCTCGAGCGCCTCGCCGAGTTCGCGGGCAATCTCTGGTACAGCTGGCACCGCCCCACGCGCTCGCTGTTCGCGCGCCTGAACCCGACCCTGTGGCAGGACATCGGGCACAGCCCGAAGGCATTTCTGCGCAACATCGACCAGAGCCTCCTCGACGAGGCGGCGCGCGATTCCGCCTTCGCCGATGCGTACGACCTCGTAATCGCCGCCTATGACGCCTACCATGCGCCCGCGGCCCCGGGGTCCGCGCCGGCGCTTCCCGAGGGCGATCGCGTGGCGTACTTCTGCGCCGAGTTCGGCATGCACGAGAGCCTGCCGATCTACTCGGGCGGGCTCGGCATCCTCGCGGGCGATCACTGCAAGACCGCGAGCGACATGCGCCTGCCGTTCGTCGGCGTCGGCCTGCTTTACCGCCAGGGCTATTTCCAGCAGACGATCGACGCCGACGGGCGCCAGCACGCGCACTACGCCGACACCGACTTCGACCTGGTACCGATCGAGCCGGTGCACGGCGCCGATGGCCGCGAGTTGCGCGTGTCCGTGGCGTTTCCGGGCCGGACGGTGCTGTGCAAGGTCTGGCGGGCGCGCGTCGGACATGTGGCGCTTTACCTGCTCGACACCGACATCGAAGGCAACAGGGCTGCCGATCGGAATATCACCCACCAGCTCTATATCGGCAGCATCGCCACGCGGCTCGAGCAGGAGATCGTGCTCGGCGTCGGCGGCGTACGCGCGCTCGCCGCGCTCGGCATCGAACCGAGTTGCTGGCACGTGAACGAGGGGCATCCGGCGTTTCTCACGCTGGAGCGCATCTGCCGGCTGGTGGCGCGCGGCGTGGCGTTCGATGCCGCGCTCGAGGCGGTGGCGGCCAGCACGGTGTTCACCACCCACACCCCGGTGGCGGCGGGGCACGACCATTTCTCCGAGGATACGGTGCGGACCTATCTCGAGAGCGTGTTCCCGGAACTGCGGCCGCACGTCGAGGCTGCGCTCGCGCTGGGCCGCTTGCCGGGCGCGCTCGATTTCAACCTGACGGCGCTCGCGGTGCGCGCCTCGCGCGCGCAGAATGGGGTATCGCGCATCCACGGCGGCGTTGCGGCAAGCAGTTGCGCCCCGCTCTGGGCCCAGATCGACCCCGAGGACAATCCGCTCGGCTACATCACCAACGGCGTGCACGTGCCGACGTTCCTTTCCGACCGGTGGCACGAGGAACTGGAGCGCTGCATCGGGCAGGACTGGACTGAGCGGCTCTCGGACGCGCGCTGCTGGGAGGCGGTGCGCGCGATTCCGGATGCGAAGTTCTGGGCGGTCCACCAGGCGCTCAAGGCGCAGATGCTGCATCTGGTGCGCTTCCGCGTCAGGCGGCAGCAATTGCGCGCCGACGGCTCCGAGGCGCACCTGGACCGGCTGCTCAAGCTCGCCGACCCCGAGAAGCCGGACGTTCTCACGGTCGGCTTCGGCCGCCGCTTCGCAACCTACAAGCGGGCGACGCTGCTGTTCGAGCGCCTGGACTGGCTGAGGGAGATCGTGTCCGACCCGAAGCGCCCGGTGCTGTTCCTGTACACCGGCAAGGCCCATCCCGCCGACCAGCCGGGACAGGACCTGATCCGCCGTGTCGCCGAGGTGGCGCGCATGCCGGAATTCGAATCGAAGATCCTGTTTATCGAGAATTACGATCTGCGCGTCGGGCGGCGGCTCGTTTCCGGAGTCGACGTGTGGCTCAACAATCCCGTCTACCCCATGGAAGCCTGCGGCACCTCCGGCATGAAGGCCGCGATCAACGGCGTGCTCAATCTTTCGGTGCTCGACGGCTGGTGGGGCGAGGGCTACGGCGGCGGCATCGGCTGGGCCATCAAGCCCGCGTCGCAGGCGCTCGACGCGCAGCGCCGCGATGCCGATGAGGCGCGCACGCTCTACGAGCTGCTCCAGGATCAGGTCGTGCCCCTGTACTACGCCCGCAATGCCGAAGGATTTTCGCCGGGCTGGGTGGCAATGGCGAAGGAGTCGATGGCGTCGGTCGCGCCGCGTTTTTCCTCGCTGCGCATGCTGCGCGAGTATGTCGAGCGGTTCTACGGGCCCGCGTCGAACCGCGGGCGGCGCCTCGCAGCGCAGGACCTGCGCGAGGGACGCGCGCTCGCCGACTGGAAAGCGCGGGTGCGCGCCGCGTGGAAGGACGTGCGCCTGCAGAGCGTCGACCAGGCCGTGGCGTCGATCGAGCACGGCGGCAGCGTTCGCGTCGCGATCGCGGCGGCGCTGAACGGACTTGCGCCGACTGACGTGGTCGTCGAGATCGTGCTCGCGCGCCCGGGGGCCAGCCACGCAAGCGAGAGCCTGGAGCGCTGGCGCCTGCTGCCGTCACCGCAGCGCTCCGATTCCGGCGACTGCGTGTATGCGCTCGAGTTTTCGCCGCAGTCCTGCGGCCGGATCGATTACCGCGTACGCGCCTATCCGTCTCATGAGTTGCTCGCGCATCCCTTCGAGATGGGATTGATGCTGTGGCTGTAGCTGGAGGCGTCGCCGCGACCGACCGCCGATGAGCGGTGCGCCGCGCGTGCTGTTCGTCACGCCCGAGCTCGCACCCTGGGCCAAGGCGGGCGGCCTGGGCGAGGTGTCCCGCGACCTGCCGCGCGCGCTTGCCGATGCCGGGGCCGATGTGCGTGTGCTGGTCCCTGCGTACCCGGCG
>MERP01000112.1:9552-22926 GCA_001772055.1 Betaproteobacteria bacterium RIFCSPLOWO2_12_FULL_68_19 | reverse complement strand
CATCGGCTAGCAGCTTGATGACCGTTCCCTTGGCCGCGCCGGTCATGCGGCAAGTGGCGCGGATGGAATTTCCCTCGACGAGACAGCCAAGGATTCGGGCGCGTTCTTCTGTGCTTAGGCGGTTCATATGCAGCCTCCAATGACTGCATTATGCTTGACCGCTCAAGCATTAGTCAAGGCTATTGAAGGGCCAAGGCCCGGGACTTTACCATAGGACATTATTTAGGACAAATATATCTACATAATTATATTAACTGTTAATAAATAACAGCTTATATGCAATTGACTAGGGACTCTATTTGGGGCATAAAGTAGGACATGCCCGCCCTTCGCAAATACGAGACTTCCCACCCCTGGCTGACCTTCAAGGTGGATTTGCGGCAGGTTTCCGCGCGTCTCTGGATCGCTTTGGGCGAGGCCCAATCCAAATGCCAGCACATTGCCGGTGTCCCGCTGCAACCGGACATAGCGGCGGAAATGCACCGCATCTATTTGGCTCGCGGCCTGCTTGCCACTACAGCAATCGAGGGCAATACGCTGACAGAGAAAGAAGTCCGCGATTTGCTCGAAAACAAACTAAAGCTGCCACCCTCTCGACAGTATCTGGCGCAAGAGATCGAGAACATATTGGGCGGCTTCAATGGAATCCTTAAGCAAGTCGAACGACGCCGCCTCGTTCCCTTGTCTACTCAGCTAATCAAATTCTTCAATGCGCAGGTACTGAGTAAGCTGAAGTTAGACCCCGAGGTAGTGCCTGGCGAAATTAGAAAGCACTCGGTTGGCGTCGGGACATATCGAGGCGCGCCAGCCGAAGATTGCGAATATCTGCTAGACCGGCTATGCGAATGGCTAAACAGTATCAACGCGCCCGATGGCGATGAAGTGATTTACGGACTCATCAAATCCATTCTTGGGCACGTCTACCTGGCCTGGATTCACCCGTTCGGTGACGGTAATGGCCGCACGGCTAGATTGCTTGAGGCTAAGTTTTTGCTTGAGGCTGGCGTCCCTTCGGCCGCTGCTCATCTACTCAGCAATCACTATAACTTGACGCGAAGTGAGTATTACAAGCAGCTCGACTACACGAGCAAAAGTAATGGTGACCTACGCACATTTATCGAGTACGCGGTCACTGGACTAGTGGAACAGTTACGCGAGCAGATCGCCACGGTCCAAAATCAACAACTCATGGTTTCGTGGATTAACTACGTTCACGAAAAGTTTGGTGCTCAGAAAACGCCAGCCGATCGAAGGCAGCGTGATGTTGTCCTTGCTATGTCAAAAAAGGGCGGCGCGTTTAAGGCCTCCGACATTAAGCAACTCGATCCTGGTATCGCCGCTCAGTACGCGACCAAGACGCCCAAAACAATCACCAGGGACATGAATAGGCTCAAGAAGCTTGAGCTAGTGGAGGCTGGGCCAGCAGGGTATCGGGCGAAGATCGAAGCGATGCTTGCCTTCCTGCCTACGTCCATAGGCAAGCCGCCTCAGCCGCAGCCTAAAGCGCAACCGGCTGACAAGCCGCAACTTGAACTAGGGCTTACTCTTCCAACGGGCTAGAGCGGCTTTCTTGGCAATCTCGGCGCGCTTGGACTTGGAAAGGCTGGCAGCCCTCGCCTTGCCCCCCTTGAGCCCGCCCAAGCGCCCTAGCGCCACCGCAGCGGGGTTCTTGGTGCCCTTGGGCGTGGTCGGCTCAGGCTCTCCCAGGGCGGCCCGTAGCACGTCTGCCGCAATCTGATTAACGTCCCTTTGGGCCTTCTTGCTTGAGCGCTTGGGCATGGCCCTTTCTGGCATACCGGGGCGCAGGAGTCAATCCTTTGGCCTTTCAAACTGACCCACTACCGAGGGGTCCGGAACGAAGCCGAAGCGAGCTGCGACCTCGGCCCGGCCGATGCTCGCGAGCCCCCCTTCCCGGTCAGCGTAACGCTCGAGGTCGCGATCGTCGAGCAGCCCGATGCCGTGCTGGCCGAGGATCAGGACCGAGCCTTCGTCGTCGAGGTAGGTTTGCCGCGCCGTCACCTCGCGGCCGCACTGGTCGAGCAGGCGCTCGCCCTCGTAATGCATGACGAACGGCGTGTAGGCGAGCGTGACGAAGACGCGCTGCGGGCCGTTCTGGAAGAACCAGCAGCCGCGCTCGTCGGCTTCGTAGTTGCGCGCGATGAACTCGCGCAGCGCGCGGTTGGCGATCCTTTCGCCCTTGATAAGCCAGTTCCCACGCCGGTCAAGCGCAAGCCAACCGTACACGGCGGGCACGTTCGGCCATTTGGCAAGGCTGCGTGCGACCATCTCGTCCATGAAGCTAGAATCTTCGGCAGGAGGAGGTATGAGCGCAACCGACCACTATCTCGCCCGGCCCTGGCTCGCCCACTACCAGAAGGGCGTGCCCGCCTCGATCGAGGTTCCGCTGAAAACCGTCACCCAGGCGTTCGACGAGGCGACCGAGCGCTCGCCGGAGCGCCCCGCGGTGGTGTTCTACGGCCGGCGCATCAGCTACCGGGAGCTGCGCGATGCGACCGACCGCCTCGCCTGCGCGCTCGCGCGCCTGGGGGTGAAAAAGGGCGACCGCGTGGCGCTCTACCTGCTCAACAGCCCGCAGTTCATCATCGCCTACTTCGCGGCGCTCAAGTGCGGCGCCACGGTGACGCCGATCAGCCCGGTCTACACCAGCCACGAGGTGCGCTTCCAGCTCGAAGACAGCGGCGCGCGCGTCGCGATCTGCCAGGACATCCTGTACGAGAAGGTGGCCAAATCGGGCGCCACCCTCGATTTCGTCGTCGTCACCAACGTGGCGGAATACCTTCCCGCGCTGAAGCGGCTGTTCGCGAAGAAGAGCGCGATCTCCGCGAAGGTCTACTGGCTGCAGGAACTGCTGAAGGCGCACCCGCCCGAGCCGCCTGCGGTGGCGCTGGACCCGAAGACCGACCTCGCCGCGCTCCCCTACACCGGCGGCACCACCGGCAACCCGAAGGGCGTGATGCTCACGCACTACAACCTGGTCGCTGCGCAGACCATGGGGCAGGCCGCCTTCTCGGTGTTCGAGCCGGGCAAGGAGGTGATCCTCGCTTTCCTGCCCTTCTTCCACATCTACGGCCAGGTCGTGATCATGCTGAACGGCCTTTGCCAGGGAAACCTGCTGGTGCTGTTCACCAGCCCGGATACCGAGGCGATCCTCGATGCGATGGAGCGCTATCGCGCTACCGTGTTCTACGGCGTGCCGACGCTCTACGAGTACCTGAAGGACCACAAGGACACGAACAAGACCGACTGGAAGCGGCTGAAGCTGGTGCTCTCGGGCGCCGATACGCTGCATGAGTCGACGATGAAAGGCTGGGCGCGGCGCACCGGCTCCAATATCGTCGAGGGCTACGGCCTGTCGGAGACCTGCGCCACCAGCCACGTCAACCCGCTGCACCGGCCGAAGAGCGGCTCGTTCGGCTGCCCGATCCCCGGCATGCAGGCCGCGGTCATGGACCCCGAGACGCTCGAATTCGTGCCTCCCGGGGAGAGCGGCGAGCTGGTGCTCTGCGGCCCGAACGTGATGCAGGGATACTGGCAGCGGCCCGAAGAGACGGCGCGCGCCTTCGTCGAGCGCGCCGGGGTGCGCTGGATGCGCACCGGGGACATCGTGCGCATGGACGAGGAAGGCTATTTCCATTTCTACGACCGCTCGAAGGACCTGATCAAGTACAAGGGCTACTCGATCTTCGCCAAGGACGTCGAGGACGTGCTCTACGGCCATCCGCAGGTCAAGGCCGCCGGCGTGATCGGCGTCGCCGACCCCGCGGTCGGCCAGCGCATCAAGGCGATCGTGGTGCTGCAGGGAGACGCGCGCGGCAAGGTGAGCGAGGAGGAAATCAAGGCCTATTGCCGCCAGAGCCTCGCCGAGTACAAGGTGCCGCACCTCGTGGAGTTCCGCGGCGAGCTGCCCAAGACCGACGTGGGCAAGGTGTCGCGCCGCGAGCTGCGGGAAGAGTCGAGCACCTGAGCCTGCGGCGGCACTCAGGCCGCCAGCGCGTCGAGCGGGTGCGGCTGGTAGACGCCGAAGCCCTGGGCGTACTCGACGTCGAGCGCCTTCAGCCGCAGCAGGATGTCCTGCTCCTCGACGAACTCCGCCACCACCGCATAGCCGAGCGCCTTGCCGACGCGCTGGATGGCGCCGAGCTTGGTGCGCGCGACTTCGCTCGAGAGCAGCTTCCTCACGATGGCGCCGTCGACCTTGACGAAGTCGGCGCCGAGCGCCTTGATCGCGGCAAAGGACACCGAGCGCCGGCCGAAGCCGTCGACCAGCACCTTTCCGCCCTGAGCGTGGTAGGCGGCCGCAAAGCCGGCCGCGGCGTTCAGCCGCGCGAGCGTGTCGGCTTCGTCGATCTCGAACAGCAGCGCCTCGGCCGATACCCGATTGGAGGAAAGCTGCGCGGCGATGAAGCGCGGAAATTCCACGTCCTCGAGCGTCTGCCCGTGGAGGTTGATGGTGAAGCGCTTGATGCGCGAGCCGGCGGCGAGGCGCCTGACGGTGTTGCGCACCACCCAGCGGTCGAGCTGCGGCATCATGCGGTAGTGCTCGAGCACCGGCAGGAACTCGCCGGGCGGCAGAAGCGCCTGCTCCTCCTCCCGCATGCGCACCAGCACCTCGGCCATCGGGTAGCGCTCGGAGCCGCTCGCTTGCGGCGAGAGCGCGAGGATCGGCTGGCAGTAGAGCGCGAACTCGTCCTTCTCGATGGCCTGGCGCAGCCTGCCTCCCGGATGCGCCCATCCGGCGAGCTCGGCATGCGTCTGGTCGATGGAATCGTCCACGGCGAGATTCTAGCCATCTGCTGCTAAGATGCCGCGCCACGGACCACGGATGGACTGCGGAACGGACAGCGGGATTAAATGACCGGGCCATTCTTCGGAGTCGAGCGCCTGACCAAGCGCTTCGGCGGCCTGACCGCCGTGAACGAAGTGAGCTTCACGCTCGCGCGCGAGGAGATCGTCGGCCTGATCGGCCCGAACGGCGCGGGCAAGACCACGCTGCTGCGCCTCATCACCAAGATCCTCAAGCCCGACTCGGGCCGCATCGTGTTCAACGGCGAGGAGATCACCGCGCTTCGCCCTTGGGAGGTGGTCGAGCGCGGCATCGCCGGCACCTTCCAGAACATGCGCCCGTTCCGCCACCTGCCGATCATCGCCAACGTGATGGTGCCGCTGGTCGCCCCGCGCGGCCGGCGCCGCGGCGAATGGGTGAAGAGCGTCGAGGCGAAGGCAATGGATGCGCTGGAATTCGTCGGCATCTCCGACATGGCGCTCGAGCCCGCCTCGGCCCTCTCGCAGGGCGACCTGAAGCGCCTGGAGGTGGCGCGCGCGATCGCCACCGAGCCCGAGCTGCTCCTGCTCGACGAGCCGCTGGGCGGCTTGAACCCGGCGGAGTCCGAGCTGCTCGCGAAGTCGATCCGGCGCCTGCACAAGGGCGGGCGCTTCGGGCGGCTGCACTCCGAGGGGCCTGCGGTGCTGATGATCGAGCACAAGCTGAAGGAGCTGATGTCGATCGTCGACCGCGTGATCGTGGTCGACTACGGCGAGATCATCGCGGACGGCTCGCCCGCCGAAGTGGTCAAGAATCCGAAAGTGATCGAGGCATACCTGGGAAGCTCGCACGAAGCGCCCGGCGGGAGCGAACATGCCGTTGCTTGAGGTGAGAGACCTCAGCGTCAGCTACGACAAGGCGCAGATCCTGAGCGGCGTGTCGCTCGAGGTGGCGCACGGCGAGTTCGTCGGCCTGGTGGGCCCCAACGGCGCCGGCAAGTCGACGCTGCTGCGCGCCATCTCCGGCATCGTGCAGTTCGAGGCGCGCTCCAAGCGCGGCACGGCGGGCGACATCGTGCTCGAGGGCGAGGTGAGGTTCGCGGGAGAGCGCATCGACGCGCTGCCGGCGCACGAGATCCGCATGCGCGGCCTGGTGCACTGCCCCGAGCGCCGGCGCCCGTTCCGCGAGCTCACGGTGCTGGAGAACCTGCTCGCCGGCGCCTTCCTGTCTTCGAGCAGGAGCGAGACCCAGCGACGCCTCGATCGCACCTTCACGCTGTTTCCGAGATTGTCCGAAAGGAAGGACCAGATCGCGGGCACGCTCTCGGGCGGGGAGCAGCAGATGCTCGCCACCGCGCGCGCGCTGATGTACGAGGCGAAGCTGCTCGCCATCGACGAGCCCTCGCTCGGGCTCGCGCCGCGCATCCGCGAGGAGCTGTTCTCGGCCATCGGCCGCATCCACGCCGAGGGCGTGCCGGTGCTGCTCATCGAGCAGGAAGTCGGCCAGGTGTTCCGCATGGCCGACCGCAACTACGTGCTGTCGCAGGGACGCATCATCGCCGCCGGCAGCGGCGCCTCACTGATGGCCGACCAGACGCTGCGCGCGGGCTACCTCGGCCTTTAGCGCGGCGCCGCACAACCTGCACATTTTTCTCCAGGTGGCATTTCTTTGCTTGCAGCGCGGACATTGCGCCTCGATCTTGTCGCGCACCCAGGGCGTGAGGCCGCGCGGCATGAACAGCAGCACCAGCAGCACGATCACCGCGAAGATCAGCAGCCGCAGCTCGCCGACCGCCTTGAAGCTGCCGAGCCACTCGGTGAGCGGATAGAGGATGAACACCGCCGCGACCGGCCCGTAGATGGTGGCCACGCCGCCGAAGATGCCCCAGATCACCACCTGGAAGGACAGCGCCACTTCCAGCGTCGAAGGGCCGGCGACGCGGATGTAGTGGGCGAACAGCGCGCCCGCGAAGCCGGCCGCAGCCGCCGAAAGCGCGAACACCACGAGCTTGTAGCGCGGCGTGTTGATGCCCGAGGCGCGCGCCGCCACCTCGTCGTCGCGGATCGCGTGCAGCACGATGCCGAACTTCGAGTCGGCCAGCAGCCACAGGCCGAACACCACCGCCAGCATGGCGAGCGCGGCGACGTAGTAGTTCTGCGTCGGCGTGGTCGCCAGGCGGCGCAGGCCCGAGATGCCGAGCTCGCCGCCGGAAAACTCCGGGACGGCGAACAGCAGCCCCAGCGCGATGAGCGGAAAGGCGAGCGTCGCGAGCGAAAGGTAGGAGCCGCGCAGCCGCAGGCACAGGTATCCCGCCAGGAAGCCGATCAGCGTCGCGACCGCGGCGCCGGCCCAGATCGTGAGCCAGGGCGACACGCCGAGCTTCTGCGACATCAGCCCCGAGGTGTAGGCGCCTGCGCCGAAGAACAGCGCATGGCCGAAATTCACCTGTCCCGTGTAGCCGGCGAGCAGGTCCCAGCTCGCCGCGAAGATGGCGAACAGGCAGGTCATGGTGAGGATGCGCAGCGCATAGGCGTCGTCGTAGACGAGCGGCAGCGCGAGCAGCGCGAGCGCCCAGGCGAGGACCAGGGTGCGCGAGGGCAGCACGAACACCTCGTTCGCGAGCTCCGCCCAGGCGCGGCGCAACAAATACATCAACGTTCTTCCTCGAAAGCGACGCCGAACAGGCCCTCGGGACGCACGAGCAGCACGACGACCATGATGAGCAGCGCCACCGCGCCCTTGAGGTACGCGCCCGCGGGCACGGCGAACACCGTGATCGCCTCGACGTAGCCGATGATCAGCGCCCCGATCAGGCTGCCTTTCATGCTGCCCAGGCCGCCCAGCACCACGATCGCGAGCATGGTGACCAGCGGGGCGAGCCACATGAACGGGTCGACGACGAACACCGGCGCCACCACCACGCCGGCCACCGCCGCGAGCGCGACCGAGATCGCCACCGTGGCCATCGCCACGCGGTGCACGTTCATTCCCATCAGGTTGGCGACCTCGAGGTCGTTGGCGGTGGCGCGAATGGCGAGGCCCAGGCGCGTGCGGTACAGGAGGAACCACACCGCGGTGAGCATCAGGGCCGCGACCACCAGGATCAGCAGCCGCTGGTACGGGATGCTGACGCCGAACACGCGCACCATCCCTTCGAGCGTCGAGGGGATGCCGAGGTAGGAGCCGCCGAAGAAAAGCAGCATCAGCTCCTGGAAGATGAGCGCGAGCGCGATGGTGGCGATCAGCACCGCCGCCTCGTGCTCGCGCACCGGCTCGATCACCAGGCGGTAGCACAGCACCGAGAGCGCGGTGACCGCGGCGACCGCGATCGCGCCCGCCAGCGCGAACCCGAGCCCGCCCTTCACCAGCAGCGCATAGAAGCAGTAGGCGGCGAGCATGTAGAAGGCGGTGTGCGCGATGTTGACGATGCGCGCCACGCCGAAGATGAGCGAGAAGCCGACCGCGAGCAGCGCGTACACGCCGCTGTTGACCAGCCCGGTGACGAGAATGTCCTGGAGCATCTACAAACGAACGGGGGAACCCTCATCAGGTTCCCCCGCGATTTCGCGCTCGTTCGCCTTCAATGCGCCGGCATCTTGAACTGCTTCATCCCCGGCACCTGGGGCGGCCAGAACGGCACTTTCTTGCCGTCCTGCCACTGCACCGCGATGCCGGTGGACTTGCCCGGGCCCCAGAGCGGGTCGTGGCGCTTGTCGAACTCTATCACGCCCGCGGCGCCGACGTAGCTGATCTTCTCGAGCACCGCGACGAGCTTGTCGGCGTCGGTGGTGCCGGCCTTCTCGATCGCCTCCTTGAGGAGGTAGATCGCGTCGTGGCTGCCGGCGTTGTAGGTCGGCGACTTGCCGAAGCGCGACTCGAAGGCCTTCACGAAATCGATGGTCTTCGGCGTCATCTGCACGTGCGCGTAGGTGTCGAGCGTCGAGACGTAGTTCGCCTTGCCCGCGGCCGCCTGCCAGAACGCGTCCTTCTGCGCCTCGACGTTGATGCCGAAGGCGATCGACTTCATGTTGCGCTCGCCCATCTGCCGGCCGACGACGATGCCGACCGGGCCGGAGAGCAGCGTGAAGACGATGTCGGCGCCGGCGCGCTCGATCGCCGAGAGCTCGGCCGTGACGTCGGTCGCGACCGCCGAGGGCTGCCATACGCCGACCACCTCCATCTTCATCGCCGGCAGGTTCTTCTTCGAGGCGGCGACGATGCCCTCGACCCAGACCGCCTTCTCGGCGAGGATCGCGACCTTGGGCGCCGGCTTGCCGAGGTCCTTGCGGATCTGTCCCGCCACGGTGGCGAGCACCGCGAAGGTGGTGCGCACCAGGTCGACGTCCTTGACCGGCGTGACCCGGAACCAGTACTTGTAGCGCTCGTGGTTCTGCTCGACGTTGATGCCGAGCTTGGAGTGCGCGGCGCCGGCGCCGAGGAAGATCTTCTTGTAGTCCATCGCCACTTCCTGCATCGCGAGCACCGCCTCGGAGCGGAAGCCGCCGATCAGGAAGTCGGCCTTGTCGCGCGTGATGACGCGCTCGACCGCGTTGGTGGCATCGGGCACCGACTGCATCTCGTTGGTGTCGGCGCGGATCAGCTCGATCTGCATCTTCTTGCCGCCGACGTTGATGCCGCCGGCCCTGTTGATGTTGTCGCGCGCCATCTCGGCGCCCGCCCAGTGGTTCTCGCCCTGGACGAAGGCCATCGGGCCGACAATCGCGATCTTGATCGTGCCCTGCGCCAGGGCGAACGGCGCGGCGACCGCGAGCGCGCACGCGAGCAGTGCTGAGCGAAGCATCGAAGTTTCCCTCCTTTGGATTACTATCTTATTGATGTTGCCAGCAAATTCCCCACTCGTCTAGGATGCCCAGAGATCGGCCTTCCGTCATGATCTGGTGGGAAGACTTCAAGGCCGGCGAAACCGAGGACATCGGCACGCACCGCTTCAGCGCGGAGGAGATCGTCGCCTTCGCTCGCCAGTTCGACCCGCAGCCGTTCCACACCGACGCCGAGGCGGCGGGGCGCAGCGCCTTCGGCGGGCTGATCGCGAGCGGCTGGCACACCTGCGTGATCGGCATGCGCCTCATGGTGGAGCACTACATCCGCCGCACGGTCAGCCTGGGCTCGCCGGGGGTCGAAAACATCCGCTGGGTGAAGCCGGTGCGGCCGGGCGACACGCTCGCCTACCGCCGCACGGTGCTCGAGTCGCGCGCTTCGGCGAGCCGCCCCGGCGTCGGCCTGGTGAAGCACCGCTGGGAGGCGCTCAACCAGGACGGCGAGCTGGTCCTGAGCATGGAGGGCTGGGGCATGTTCGGCCGCAGGCCCGCCCGCTGACCATGCCGGCGAGGATCGACCTCAACCACAAGATTCACGTGCTGGGCAAGAAGGAGGAGCTCGACAGCGTGCGCGTGCCGGGCAAGGTGGTGGTGGTGCTCGACATCCTGTTCGCCACCACCACCATGGTCACGGCGCTCGCGCACGGCGCGAAGGAGGTGGTACCGGTGCTGGACGAGGCGGCGGCCCGTGCGCAAGCAAGTGAATTTCTCGAGGATTCATTTGTCCTTGCCGGCGAGCTCTACGCCGAGACCCTGCCCGGCTTCGCGCACCCGGCGCCGCTGTCGCTGCTCGAGCACGGCGTCGAGGGAAAGACCGTGGTGTACTCCACCACCAACGGCACGGTGGCGATGTCCCAGGCGGCCGGCGCGGCGCGCGTGTACTGCGGCGCGCTGCTCAACGCGCGCGCGCTCGCGCGGCACATCGTGGCGCAGCACCCGCGCGAGACCGTGCTGATCGTCTGCTCCGGCTCCGGAAACAACTTCAACTTCGAGGACTTCTACGGCGCGGGCTGCTTCGTCGAGCGCTTCGCCGAGCTGCTGGGCGCGGGCGCCGACCTGTCCGACGCGGCGCAGGCGGCGCGCGCGCTCTACCGCCATGCGCGCGCCCCCCAGGCGCTGCTCGAGTGCCGCGTCGGGCGCATGATGGTCGCGCGCGGGCTGCAGCGCGAGGTCGAGTTCGCCTGCCGTCACGATGCCTTCCCGGTGGTGCCGGCGCTCGAGCAGGGACGGCTGCGCCTCATCAGCGGCGAGGCGCTCAGGAGCGTTCCAGCTCCGCGCTGACCGCGAGGTGGTCGGAGAGCATCGACCAGGGCTTGCCGCGGTGCACCGATGAAGCCGCGACCTTGAAGCCGTGCACGTAGATGCGGTCGAGCCGCAGCAGCGGCATCACGCTCGGGTAGGTGCGCGCGGCGCGCCCGTAGCGCGCCACCGATACCTCGGTCATCCCCAGGCGCCGCTCGAGGATCGAGGAGGCGCGGTGGCGCCAGTCGTTGAAGTCGCCGGCGACGATGATCGGCAGCTTGCGCGATGCGAGCTCCTCCAGCCGGCCGGAGATCGCCTCGAGCTGGCGGTTGCGCCCGCGCTCGTGCAGCGACAGGTGCACGCACACCAGATGCAGGTTGCGCCGCCAGCCGGGGACCGACACCACGCAGTGCAGCAGCCCGCGGCGCTCGAAGCGGTGGTCCGAGACGTCCTCGTTCTCGAAGTGAACGAAGGGGAAGCTCGACAGGATCGCGTTGCCGTGGTGGCCGTGGTCGTAGACCGCGTTGCACCCGTATGCGTGCTGCCAGCGCTCGCCGGCGAGGAACTCGAGCTGCGGCTGGGTCGGGCAGGCGGCGTAGCGCATCGCGAAGCGCTGGTTGAGGCCCTGCACCTCCTGCAGGAACACGAGGTGCGGGTCGAGCGCGCTCAGGCCGTCGCGCAGCTCGTGGATCACCATGCGGCGGTTGAACTGCGACAGGCCCTTGTGGATGTTGAGCGTGACGACGCGCAGCCGCTTGGTCACTTGCGCGCCTCCGCGCCGAGGTCGAGCTCGAAGCGCCGCTCGAGCAGGTCGGGGTCGTCGAAATGGCGCCGGCCGACGAAAGCGGTGGCGTGGCGGCCCCACTGGCGCATCGCGCCCGGCGAGACGATGCCCATCGGCCAGAACAGGAAGCGCTCGGCGCGCTCGCTGCCGGCGATCAGCCCGTCCGGTCCGAACGCGCTGCGCCGCCCGCCGTCCATGCGCTGCAGCGAGCGCAGCTCGTCGTAGGGATGCAAGGCGTAGCGCGCCAGGCTGTCGATGCCGCGCGTGAGCGCGACACGCTCGATGTAATGCGTGCCGGAAGCGATGCTCAGCACCGGGCGCTCGCCCTCCTCCACCCGCGGCATGGACTGCGGCGCGAAGGCCCACTCCTCCAGCGCATCGGGCGCCGGGCGCGGCCGCGCGCGCGGCGTGGGGAAGAACTGGTGGAAGCAGCCGCAGGGATGGATCGAGTCGTACAGCAGCGGCTCGCCGTCCGGCGCGAGCGTGACGCGCCACACCAGGCCGTCGAGCCTGCCGGCGAGGAGGTCGAGCACGCCGCTCGCCGGGCGCTCCGGGAACCAGATGGTGTAGACGAGCTGCAGCAGCACGCGCTCCGCGTAGCGCGTGTAGGCAGGCTGCACATAAACCGCCGCCTGGGCGGCCTCGACCACGGGCGTGCGCGCGCCGCGCCGCCAGCGCAGCTCGCCGAAGCGGTCGTAGTCGCCGCCGATCTCGATGTCGAAGCTCGGCGCGTACGCCGCCGCGATCAGCATCAGCTCGCGCTCCGAGAGCGTCGGCTGGCCGAGCGGATCGAAGCCCGCGCGGGCGAGCAGCCCGGCGACGGTATCGCGCGCGATGATGCGCGCCGCGGGCGGCGCGTAGCGCACGCGGTTCGCGTCGCGGGGCGGCGCGGCGAACGCGGCCAGCGTCCCTTCCTCCCAGCGCCTCACGCCGTACGCGAAGGGGATCCTGGTAAGCGCGTACAGCCCGAGGACGCGCCGGGCGCTCGAGTAGTCGTCGGGCACGCTCGCGCGCTCGAGGAGCCGCGCGCGCGACTCCTCGCTCGCGAGGTCGGCGTCGCGCAGCATGCGGCCGCATTCGCGCGCGCGGCGCAGCGCCGCGGCGCGGCCCGAGGCCGCGTACATCGCAGGCAGCGCCTCGGCCGGCAGGTTCTCGATCTCGTAGCGGCGCGACTCGAGGTCGAGCTCGAGCAGGCGTTCGAAGAAGGCGCGCAAGCCGGCATCGCTTTGCGCGGCGCTCGCGCGCAGGGCGGCGGCCATGCGGTCGGCGCGCAGGTAGGGGAATCCGGGTACGCGCGCGTACTGCGCGTCGCGCACCCCCGCCGCGTCCACTTCGGCGTCGAGCGCCTGGAACCACTCGGCGCACTCGCGCAGCGGCGCGGATTGCGACTCCAGGTGGCTGCCGAAGGGGCCTGGCGGCGTCGCGCAGCCGGCCGCGACGCAGGCCGCCGCGGCGAGCGCGAGACGGCGCAGAAGGCTCATCGGTCTCAACTTATCACAGCGCGCTCGCCGAGCAAGCGGATCGCGTCCCGGTTGGACCAGGAGAAGCATTTCTGCGCCGCCTCGCGCCAGGGCAGCCAGGCGAACGCGAGGTGCTCGGCCGGCGCGATCGTCACCGGCAGCCGGCGCTCGAGCTCGAGGCCGAAGACATGCTCGGTGTTGCGCGTCACGCCGGGCGCGAAGCGGTGGCGCCACTCGGCGTAGATCTCGAAGCTGTTGGCGACGTTC
>MERP01000112.1:0-9518 GCA_001772055.1 Betaproteobacteria bacterium RIFCSPLOWO2_12_FULL_68_19 | reverse complement strand
CCGCTCGAGCGAGCCGGTCACCGACTGCCAGTAGCCCGGATGCGAGGCGCGCTCGAGCAGCAACACCTCCAGCTCGGCGGTGTGGACCACGACGAGGACCGAAACGGGCAACTTCATGGGTGATGCGCGATCGGTCCGGATCAGCTTTTCGGCTTCTCCCGCAGGCGCAGCCCGAGCTCGCGCAGCTGCTTCTCGTCGACCGGGCCGGGCGCATGCACCAGCAGATCCTGCGCGCGCTGCGTCTTGGGGAACGCGATCACGTCGCGGATCGAGTCCGCCCCCGCCATCATCGCGACCAGGCGGTCCAGGCCGAAGGCGATGCCGCCGTGCGGCGGCGCCCCGTACTGGAGGTTGTCGAGCAGGAAGCCGAACTTGGCGCGCGCCTCCTCCTCGGAGATGCCGAGCGCCCTGAACACCTTCGCCTGCACCTCGGCGCGGTGGATGCGCACCGAGCCGCCGCCGAGCTCCCAGCCGTTCAGCACCATGTCGTAGCCCTTGGCGAGGGCGCGTCCCGGGTCGGTGGCGACCAGGTCCTCGTGGCCGTCCTTGGGCGAGGTGAACGGGTGGTGCATCGCGGACCAGCGCTTTGCCTCCTCGTCCCATTGGAACATCGGGAAGTCGAGCACCCACAGCGGCCGCCAGCCCTGCTCGACCAGGCCCTTGTCGTGGCCGAGGCGCACGCGCAACGCGCCCAGCGCGTCGTTCACGACCTTCGCCTTGTCGGCGCCGAAGAAAATCAGGTCGCCGGGCTTGGCCGCCGTGCGGGACAGAATCTGGTCGAGCGTTTCTTTTTGCAGGAACTTTACGATCGGCGACTGCAGGCCGTCGGGGTTGACCTTGATGTAGGCAAGGCCCTTCGCGCCGTAGTTGGCGACGAAGCTGCCGTAGTCGTCGATCTCCTTGCGGGTCAATTCGGCACTGACCTTGAGGGCCGCGACGCGGCCGCCGGGCAGGTCGGCGGCCTGGCGGAACACCTTGAACTCGGCGGATTTCATGAGCTCGGTGAGCTCGGTGAGCTCGAGCGCGATGCGCAGGTCGGGCTTGTCGCTGCCGTAGCGCGCCATCGCCTCGGCATACGAAAGGCGCGGGAACGGCGCGGGCAGCTCGACCCCGAGCACGTCGCGGAACACCTCGCGGATCAGGCCTTCCATCAGCTCCTGGATCTCGCGCTCGTCGAGGAAGGAGGTCTCGACGTCGATCTGGGTGAACTCGGGCTGGCGGTCGGCGCGCAGGTCCTCGTCGCGGAAGCACTTCACGATCTGGTAGTAGCGGTCGAAGCCCGCCACCATCAGGAGCTGCTTGAAGAGCTGCGGCGACTGCGGCAGCGCGAAGAACTCGCCCGGATGCACGCGGCTCGGCACCAGGTAATCGCGCGCGCCCTCGGGCGTGGAGCGCGTGAGCATCGGCGTCTCGATGTCGATGAAGCCGTGCTCGTCGAGGTAGGAGCGCACCGCCATCGCCACCCGGTAGCGCAGCCGCAGGTTCCTCTGCATCGGCTCCCGGCGCAGGTCGATCACGCGGTGCTCCAGGCGCGTGTTCTCGTTCAGGTTCTCGTCGTCGAGCTGGAACGGCGGCGGCACGGCGGGGTTGAGGATCTCCAGCTCCTGCGCCAGCACCTCGACCTCGCCCGAGCGCAGCTCGGGGTTGACGCTGCCCTCGGGACGGCGGCGCACCTTGCCGGTGACCCGCAGCACGAACTCGCTGCGCACGCGCTCTGCGGCCTGGAAGGCCTGCGCGCGCTCGGGGTCGCACACCACCTGCGCGAGGCCTTCTCGGTCGCGCAGGTCGATGAAGATCACCCCGCCGTGGTCGCGCCGGCGGTGCGCCCAGCCGGCGAGGGTCACGACGCGGTCGACGAGGGCGGCGGACAGCTCCCCGCAGTAATGGGTTCTCATCTACCTGAGGTCAGGCGGAGGAACCACACCCATCGAGATGATGTACTTGAGCGCCTGATCGACCGTCATGTCGAGCTCGATCACGTCCTTGCGCTGCACGATCACGAAATAGCCGCCGGTCGGGTTGGGCGTGGTCGGCACGTACACGGAGAGGCAGTCGGGCGGGATGTGGTTCAGCACGCTGCCGCTCGGCACGCCGGTGAGGAAGGCGATGGTCCACATGCCCTCGCGCGGCCACTGCACCAGCAGCGCCTTGCGGAACGCCTGCCCGCTCGAGGAGAACAGCGTGTCCGAGATCTGCTTGACGCTCGAATAGATCGAGTTGACGACCGGGATGCGGTGCAGGATGTCGTGCCAGATCTCGACCAGCCGGGCGCCGAAGAAATTGGTCGCGAACACGCCGGTGAGCAGCACCACGGCGACGGTGAGCAGCGCCCCCAGGCCGGGGATGTGCACGCCGAGCCAGCTCTCGGTGCGCAGCTCGATCGGCAGCAAGAGCAGCGACTGGTCGAGCGCGTCGAAGATGACCTTCAGGACCCAGATGGTGATGACCAGCGGGATCCAGATCAGCAGGCCGGTGATGAAGTATTTTTTCAAGGCTTTGAAAACAAACGGCCCGGCTCGCGCCGGGCCGGTGAGCCGATGGGCTTGCCGTCAGTCAGTCGTGGCGGCGGTCTTGGGCTTGGTCTCGCTTTTCGTTTCGCTTTTCGTTTCGCTTTTCGTTTCGGTTTTCGCTTCGGTCTTGGTCTCGGTTTTCTTTTCAGCCGGCTTGCTCTTGAAATCCGTGGCGTACCAGCCGCTGCCCTTCAGCTGGAAGCCCGCGGCGCTGAGCATCTTCTCGAGCGCCGGCTTGCCGCAGGCCGGGCAATCGGTCAGCACCGGATCGGAGACCTTCTGCAGGACTTCGTGCTGGTCCCCGCAGGCGGAGCAGCGGTATTCGTAGATCGGCATCTGTTTTCCTCAGGTCAGCGATTATATCGCTGATTCAGAAAGGAATGTCGTCCTCCATGTCGTCGAACTTGCCGGCCGCCTTCTTGGCCGCGGCAGGCTTGGGCTCGGCGGCGCGCGGCTCGGGCGCGCTCTCGCGCGGCTCGCCGCTGCCCTCGCGCCGTCCCAGCATCTGCATGACGTCGCCGCGGATCTCGGTCGAGTAGCGGTCCTGCCCTTCCTTGTCCTGCCACTTGCGCGTGCGCAGGCTCCCTTCCACGTACACCTGCGAGCCTTTCTTCAGGTACTCGCCCGCGATCGTGGCGAGCCGGCCGAAGAAGGCGACGCGGTGCCACTCGGTCGCCTCCTTCATCTCGCCGCTTTGCTTGTCCTTCCAACGGTCGGTGGTGGCGACCCGGATGTTGGTCACCGCCTCGCCGCTCGGCAGGTAGCGGGTCTCCGGATCGGCGCCCAGGTTGCCGACGATGATCACTTTGTTCACTGAAGCCATTTCATACCTCCCCGGTAATCAGTTTGCGCACCCGGTGCTCGTCCCACTGTCCGGGTACGACCTTGAGCCGCGCGATGCGTTCAGGCGCCAGCACCTCGGCCTCGCGCACGCCGTGCACGCGCGCCAGCGCCTCCCTCAAGCCCTCGAGATCGACTCCCGATGCGATGCTAAACGTCAGGCTCGAAAGCTCGTTGACCGCCGATGGCAGCGGCCGCATTCCGGCGGCCGCGACAAGCCACAGGCCCGATAGTAAGGCACAGGTCGCAAATACCCAGGTAGTCCCGAAATGCTTCGCCACCCAGCCTCCGAGCAGGCCGCCGAAGAACACGCCGAGCGTCTGGGTGGTGTTATACACGCCGATCGCCACGCCGCGTCCCCGCGACGGGGCGAGGCGCGAGACGAGGGAAGGCAGCATTGCCTCGAGCACGTTGAAGGCGACAAAAAAGGCGAGCATCAGCCCGGCGAGCTGCGCCAGCCCGGCCCGCGTGGCAGCGAGCGCCGCCTCCACGAGCAGCAGGAGCGCGACGGCGCCGAGCAGCACCGGCTTGGGACGGTTGCGCCGATCGGCATACAGGATCGGCGGCACCATGAGGGCGAAGGAGACGAGCACGACCGGGAGATAGAGTTTCCAGTGCTCGGGCAGCGCCAGCCCGACATCGAGCAGTAGCGGCGGCACGACCACGAACATCGCGTACAGCACGATATGCAGGATAAAGATGCCGGCGTTCAGCCGCAGCAGCTCGATGTCGAGCAGGCCCTTGCCGCGGCCGTCGGGCGGCTTGCCTTCGGGCAGGCTCGCGGGCGGATCGGGGACCTCGAACTTCACCACCCAGATGGCGGCGAGCGAAAGCAAGCCGGTCAAGGCGAACACCCCCTCCATGCCGACGGCGCGGTACAGCAGCGGCGCGCCGACGAGCGAAAGGGCGAACATCAGCCCGATGCTGGCGCCGATCATCGCCATGATCTTGGTGCGGTGCTGCTCGCGGGTGAGGTCCGCCGCGAGCGCCATGGCGACCGAGTTGATCGCCCCCGCTCCCTGCAGCAGGCGCGCCGCGATCGCCGTCCAGATGTCCTGCGCCACTACGCCCAGGAAGCTGCCTGCGGCGAAGATCACCAGGCCGGCATAAAGGACCGGCTTTCTTCCCAAGCGGTCGGAGGCGAGGCCGAAAGGGATCTGCAGAATTGCCTGGGACAGGCCGTACGCGCCCAGCGCGATCCCGACCAGCGTGAGGTCGTTTCCCCCCTGCAGCCTGGGCGCATCCACGGCAAAGATGGGCAGGATGAAGAACAGACCGAGCATGCGCAGGCCGTAGACGCCGGCGAGGCTCGCGCCGGCGCGCAGCTCGACGCGGCTCATTCGTTCATGCATCGAAAATCTGGAGGCGGGAATGCGAAGCGCGCTATAGTAGCAAGTTTACTTTCGCTCGAATCGCCTCGATGGACAGCATCCGCATTCGCGGAGCGCGCACGCACAACCTCAAGAACCTCAGCCTCGAGCTGCCGCGCAACCGCCTCGTGGTGATCACCGGGCTCTCGGGCTCGGGCAAGAGCTCGCTCGCCTTCGACACGCTCTACGCCGAGGGACAGCGCCGCTACGTCGAGTCGCTCTCGGCGTACGCGCGCCAGTTCCTGCAGCTCATGGAGAAGCCCGAGGTGGATCTGATCGAGGGCCTCTCGCCCGCGATCGCCATCGAGCAGAAGGCGGCGAGCCACAATCCGCGCTCTACCGTGGGCACGGTGACCGAGATCCACGACTACCTGCGGCTGCTCTACGCGCGCGTGGGCACGCCCCACTGTCCGGAGCACGGCCTGCCCCTGCAGGCGCAGACCGTGGCGCAGATGGTCGACCAGGTGTGCGCGCTGCCCGAGGACACGCGGCTCATGATCCTCGCCCCGGTGATCGCGGGAAGGAAGGGCGAGCAGGCGGAGCTGCTCGAGGAGCTGCGCGCGCAGGGGTTCACGCGCGTGCGCGTCGACGGCCGCGTGCACGAGCTCGACGCCGCGCCGCGCCTGGCGAAGAACGTCAAGCACTGCGTCGACGTGGTGATCGACCGGCTGCGCGCGCGCGCCGACTCGCGGCAGCGGCTCGCCGAATCGCTCGAGACGGCGCTGCGCCACGCTGACGGCAGAGCAGTCGTCTTTGAGCCGGATTCAAGCAAGGAACATCTGTTTTCGGCGAAGTTCTCGTGCCCGGCCTGCGACTACGCGCTGCCCGAGCTCGAGCCGCGCCTGTTCTCCTTCAACAACCCGATGGGCGCCTGCCCGCGCTGCGACGGCCTGGGCTCGATCGAGTTCTTCGATCCCCGGCGCGTCGTCGCGCATCCCAACCTGTCGCTCGCGAGCGGCGCGATCCGCGGCTGGGATCGCCGCAACCATTTCTACTACTCGATGCTGCGCTCGCTCGCGCGCCACTACGGCTTCGACGTCGAGCAGCCCTGGGAGATGCTGGAGGATCGCATCCAGCGCCTGATCCTGGAGGGCTCGGGCAAGGAGAAGATAGCCTTCCATTACCTCTCCGAGCGCGGCCGCACCACGGTCAAGGAGCACGCCTTCGAGGGCGTGATCCCCAACCTCGAGCGCCGCTACCGCGAGACCGACTCGATCGTGGTGCGCGAGGAGCTCGCCAAGTACATCCGCACCCGCACCTGCCCCGAGTGCGCCGGCGCGCGCCTGCGCCGCGAGGCGCGCAACGTACTGCTCGCCGGCAAGACGCTGTTCGAGGTGTCGCGCTGGCCGCTGCGCGCCACCCTGGAGTTCTTCAAGGAACTGAGACTCGAAGGAGCGAAAGGCCAGATCGCCGAGCGCATCGTGCGCGAGATCGCCAACCGCCTGGAGTTCCTGGTCGACGTCGGCCTCGACTACCTCGCGCTCGAGCGCTCGGCCGAGTCGCTCTCGGGCGGCGAGGCGCAGCGCATCCGCCTCGCGAGCCAGATCGGCTCGGGGCTCACGGGCGTGATGTACGTGCTCGACGAGCCCTCGATCGGCCTGCACCAGCGCGACAACGCGCGCCTCATCGGCACGCTCAAGCGCCTGCGCGATCTCGGCAACTCGGTGATCGTGGTCGAGCATGACGAGGAGGCGATCCGCGCCGCCGACCACGTGCTCGACATGGGGCCGGGCGCGGGCGAGGCCGGCGGGCGGATCATCGCCGAGGGGCCGCCTGCCAGGATCATTTCATGCCCGCAATCGCTCACCGGCCGCTACCTCGCGCGCGAGCTCTCGATCGCGGTGCCCGGGCGGCGCCAGCGCTCGAAACAGAGACTTGTTCTCAAGAAAGCAAGCGGAAACAACCTCAAGGACGTCGACCTCGAGCTGCCGCTCGGCCTGCTGGTGTGCGTCACCGGCGTCTCGGGCTCGGGCAAGTCGACCCTGATCAACGACACGCTCTATGCCGCGGTGGCGCGCCAGCTCTACGGCGCCGCCGCCGAGCCCGCGCCGCACGAGTCGATCGCGGGGGTCGAGCAGCTCGACAAGGTGGTGTCGGTCGACCAGAGCCCGATCGGCCGCACGCCGCGCTCGAATCCTGCCACCTACACCGGGCTGTTCACGCCGATCCGCGAGCTTTTCGCCGGCGTGCCGGAGGCGCGCACCCGCGGCTACGACGCCGGGCGTTTCTCGTTCAACGTCAAGGGCGGGCGCTGCGAGGCCTGCCAGGGCGACGGCGTGACCAGGGTCGAGATGCACTTCCTGCCCGACATCTACGTGCCCTGCGACGTGTGCCACGGCAAGCGCTACAACCGCGAGACCCTGGAAGTGCGCTACAAGGGCCGCAACATCCGCGAGGTGCTCGAGATGACGGTCGCCGAGGCGGCGCAGTTCTTCTCCGCCGTGCCCTCCATCTCGCGCAAGCTGCAGACGCTGATCGACGTGGGCCTCGCCTACGTGCGCCTGGGACAGTCGGCGACCACCCTCTCCGGTGGCGAGGCGCAGCGCGTCAAGCTATCGCTCGAGCTTTCCAAGCGGGACACCGGGCGCACGCTCTACATCCTCGACGAGCCCACCACCGGCCTGCACTTCCACGACATCAAGCTGCTGCTCGAGGTGCTGCACCGGCTGCGCGACGCCGGCAACACGGTGGTGGTGATCGAGCACAACCTGGATGTCATCAAGACCGCCGACTGGATCGTCGACCTCGGCCCGGAGGGCGGCGACGGCGGCGGCGAGATCGTCGCCGCCGGCACCCCGGAGCAGGTTTCCCAGGTCAAAGCGAGCTACACCGGGCAGTACCTGGGCCAGGCCTTGACATTAACGAACGTTCGTACTATTTTCCCGTCCCATGGCACCGATCACCCCGACGACCAAGGGCGAGCAAACGCGGGCCGCCATCCTCGACGAGGCGCTCAAGGTCGCAAGCAGGCTGGGTCTTGAAGGGCTGACGATCGGCGGCCTGGCGGAAGCGAGCGGCATGTCCAAGTCGGGGCTGTTCGCCCACTTCGGCTCACGCGAGGACCTGCAGCTCGCGGTGCTCGAGCACGCCGCGCAGCGCTACGGGGAAACGGTGCTGATGCCGGTGCTCAGGATCGAGCGCGGGCTGCCCCGGCTGCGCGCGATGTTCGAGCGCTGGCTCGAGTGGACCATCGCCTCCGGCCTGCCCGGCGGCTGCATCATGATCGCCGCCGCGGCCGAGTACGACGATCGCCCCGGCCCGATCCGCGACGCGGTGATCGCCAACCAGCATCGCGGCAACGCGGTGACGCAGAAGGCGGTGCGCCTCGCCGTCGAGGAAGGCCACCTCAGATCCGATACCGACCCCGAGCAGATCGCCTTCGAGCTGCTCGGCATCGTGCTCGCCAGCCACAACCACCGGCGGCTGCTCGGCGACCGGGAAGCGCGCAAGCGCGCGCTCACCGCGTTCGACGAGCTGATCGCGCGTTACACGACGCGCAAAGCCGCCCTCCGTACCGCTTCAGCCTAGAGAAGGAGTCGCCATGCCCTTGTCCGCCACGCTGCCCAGAATTAGCACGAACGTTCGGTTTGCCGCCTCGGCGCTGCTCTTCCCCGAGCTCGCGGGCGCGTGGGCCGAGCGGCTGTTCCTCACCCCGCCGCGGCCGAAGGATGGCGTCGCGACGGCGCTCGATCTGATCGATGCGAGGAACACCTATGTCGAGCACAAGGGACGCCACATCGCCACGTGGCGCTGGGGCTCGCGCGATGCGCCGGCGGTGCTGCTCGCGCACGGCTGGGGCGGCCACGCCGCGCAGATGCGCGCCTTCGTGTTCCCGCTGCTCTCGGCCGGCTACCGCGTCATTGCCTACGACCAGCCGGCGCACGGCGTCTCCGACGGCAAGCTGACCGGGCTGCCCGATTTCGCCGACGTCCTGGCCGAAGTCGCCTGGCACCACGGCGACGTGCGCGCCGTGATCGGCCACTCCCTTGGCGCTACCGCAGCTGCCCTTTCGCTTTCTTCCGCAAAGACTACTTTTGAGAAGATAGTGCTGCTGAGCCCGCCCTCGGATCTCGTCGGCTACTCGCAGCGCTTCGCGCGCTGGCACTGGATCCCGGAGCGGGTGCGTAGCGCGATGCAGGCGGCGATCGAGGAGCGCTACGGCGTTCTCTGGGACGAGTTCGAGCTGGGCAGGATCGCCGCGCGGCTCTCGGCGCAGGCGCTGGTGATCCACGACTGGGACGACCGCGTCGTGCCCTGGAGCCAGGGCGCGGAGTTCGCGCGCCGCTGGCCGGGCGCGCAGCTCCTCACGACGAGCGAGCTCGGCCACCGGCGCATCCTGCAGGACGAGGCGGTCACGCGCGCCGCGGCCGATTTCATCGCCGGCCGCGCCGCGCTGCCCAACCCCGCGCCGCTCTATTGAGATGGAGAGGACCCTGAGCGTGAGCTGGAGCGACCCGAACGTGCTGTCGCAGGCCGCGCGCGCCATGTCGGGCATCGAGTTCCTGCAGGCGATCCGCGACGCTCGGCTGCCGCCTGCGCCGATCGCCGAAGGGCGGCTTGAAGACTCCTCGGGCAGGCTCTACGCGCACGGCACCACGACTGCATCATCCTAAACGGCGGCTAGCGCTTCCCCCTTCCACGCCAGGCGGCGCGCGTGGTGCTCGGCGAGGCTCACGCGGTGGCCGATGGAGACCAGCGTGGTGCTCTCCAGCCGCTGCTTGAGCAGGCGGTAGAGCGCGTCCTGCGCCTCCTCGGGCAGCGACGCGGTCGCCTCGTCGAGGAACAGCCAGTCGGGGCG
>MERP01000111.1 GCA_001772055.1 Betaproteobacteria bacterium RIFCSPLOWO2_12_FULL_68_19 | reverse complement strand
CAGGATCGCGGGCGCAGACAGGGACGCGGTGCGTGAGGGCAGCGGCGAGCATTGGCTGGAGCTGGTGAGCTTCGAGGGCGGGTTTCCGAACTTCCATTACACGAGGAGGGATCGCACATGAACGACACGGTCAAGTACGTCCTGGATGAAGGCCGCATTCCCAAGGCCTGGTACAACATCGCCGCGGACCTTCCCACGCCCCCGGCGCCGGTGCTGCACCCGGGCACCAAGCAGCCCGTGGGCCCGGCCGACCTCGAGCCGCTGTTTCCGATGTCGCTGATCCTGCAGGAAGTGAGCACCGAGCGCGAGATCGAGATCCCGGGACCGGTGCGCGACATCTACCGCCAGTGGCGTCCATCGCCGCTCTTCCGCGCGCGCAGGCTGGAGAAAGCGCTGCAGACGCCGGCCAAGATCTACTACAAGTACGAAGGCGTCAGCCCCGCGGGCAGCCACAAGCCCAATACCGCGGTGGCGCAGGCGTTCTACAACAAGGAAGCGGGGATCAGGAAGATCACCACCGAGACCGGCGCCGGCCAGTGGGGATCGGCGCTCGCGTTTGCCGGCGCGCTGTTCGGCATCGAGATCAAGGTGTACATGGTGCGCGTGTCGTACGATCAGAAGCCCTATCGCCGCGCCTTGATGGAGACCTACGGCGCGAAATGCATCGCCTCGCCCTCGTCCGAAACCAACTCCGGCCGCGCGATCCTGGAGAAGAACAAGAACCACCCGGGCAGCCTCGGCATCGCAATTTCCGAGGCGGTCGAGGTCGCGGCCACCCATGACGACACGAAGTACGCGCTCGGCTCGGTGCTCAACCATGTGCTGATGCACCAGACCATCGTCGGACAGGAAGCGATGGCTCAGCTGGAGATGGCGGGCGACTATCCGGACATCATCGTCGGCTGCACCGGCGGCGGGTCGAACTTCGCCGGCATCGCGTTTCCGTTCATCGGTGCGCAGCTGCGAGGCGGCCGCAAGCTGCGCGTCATCGCGATCGAGCCGGCCGCCTGCCCGAGCCTGACGCGAGGCAAGTTCGCCTACGATTTCGGCGACACGGCCCACCTCACGCCGCTGGTCAAGATGCACACGCTGGGCTCCACCTTCACCCCGCCCGGGTTCCACGCCGGCGGCCTGCGCTATCACGGCATGGCGCCGCTGGTCTCGCATGCGCTGGACCTGGGTCTGATCGAGGCGAAGGCCTACAAGCAGGTCGAATGCTTCAGCGCCGGGGTGCAGTTCGCCCGCGCCGAAGGCATCGTGCCGGCGCCCGAAGCGAACCACGCGGTGAAGGGCGCGATCGACGAGGCGCTGCGCTGCAAGACCGAAGGCAAGTCGAAGGTCATCCTGTTCAACCTGTGCGGGCACGGTCACTTCGACATGCAGGCCTACATCGACTACTTCGGCGGCAAGCTGACCGACCAGTCCTACGCCGAATCCGAGCTGGCGATGGCGCTCGCCGGTCTGCCTTCGGTACCGGCACCCGCCTGATGCTCAGGAGGCCCCGGCGCGCGGGGCCGCGGAGCTCAGGCCGAGGTAGGTCTCGATCACGCGCGGGTGGCCGGCAAGCTCGGCGGCCGGCCCCTGCAGGACGATGTCGCCGACCTCGAGCACGTACGCGTAGTCGGCGACCTGGAGCGCGGCGCGCGCGTTCTGCTCCACCAGCAGCATCGACACGCCGGTGCGCTTGAGGTCGGCGATGATGTGGTAGATCTCGCGCACGATGCGCGGCGCGAGACCCAGGCTCGGCTCGTCGAGCAGCAGCAGCCGCGGCTTCGCCATCAGCGCGCGCCCGAGCGCGAGCATCTGGCGCTCGCCGCCCGAGAGCGTGCCCGCGAGCTGGCTGGCGCGCTCCTCGAGCTTCGGAAAGCGCGCGTAGACCTGCGCCATGTCCGCGGCGAGCGCGCGCGCCCCCTCGCGACGTCGATGGAAGCCGCCGAGCAGCAGGTTGTCGTGCACGCTCAGCTCGGCGAACAGCTCGCGCCGCTCCGGCACCAGGCACATGCCGCGCGCCACGCGCTCCTCGGTGGGCGCGCCCTCCAGCGCGGCGCCGGCGTAATGCAGGCGGCCCTTCGAGGGCAGCAGTCCCATGATCGCGCCGAGCAGCGTCGTCTTGCCAGCGCCGTTGGGCCCGATCACGGTGACGATCGCGCCCTCGGCGACGCGCAGGCTGGCGTGGTGCAGGGCCTCCACCTTGCCGTAGGCGACCGAGAATCCCTCGAGCTCCAGCGCGGCGCTCACTCGATGCCCCCGAGGTAGGCCTCGATCACCAGCGGGTTCGCCTGGATCTCGCGCGGCAGGCCCTCGGCGATCTTCTCGCCGAAGTCCATCACCACCAGCCGGTCGACCAGCCCCATGACGAAATCCATGTCGTGCTCGACGAGCAGGATGCTCGTTCCCTCGGCGCGCAGGCGCTGCAGCAGGGCGGCGAGCGCCTGCTTTTCCTGGAAGCGCAGGCCGGCCGCCGGCTCGTCGAGCAGCAGCAGCACCGGGTCGGCGGCGAGCGCGCGCGCGACCTCGACCAGGCGCTGCTGGCCCAGCGCCAGGCTCGCGGCGGCCTCCTGCACGTGCGCGGCGAGCCCGACGCGCTCCACCTGCCGCGCGGCCTCGTGCAGCAGGCGCCGCTCCTC
Source organism: Betaproteobacteria bacterium RIFCSPLOWO2_12_FULL_68_19 (assembly GCA_001772055.1). Classification (GTDB taxonomy): domain Bacteria; phylum Pseudomonadota; class Gammaproteobacteria; order Burkholderiales; family SG8-39; genus SCGC-AG-212-J23. The sequence continues at coordinate 3,182 of MERP01000111.1, read as the reverse complement.
CTCGCGGTCCAGGCGCAGCATCGCCTGCAGCGTGCCCTTGGCGCCGCGCAGGTGCGCCCCGAGCGCGACGTTCTCCAGCACCGACATGCCGCCGACCAGGTTGACGTGCTGGAAGGTGCGCGCGATGCCCAGGCGCGCGATGCGGCGCGCGGGCAGCGCGTCGATGCGCGCGCCGCGAAAGCGCACCTCGCCCGCGCCCGCGCGCAGCACGCCGGTGACGAGGTTGAACACCGTGCTCTTGCCCGCGCCGTTCGGGCCGATGAGGCCGAGGATCGCGCCGCCGCGCATCTCGAAGGAAAGCGCGCGCACCGCCGCGAGGCCGCCGAAATTCTTCTGCACTCCCGCGAGGGCGAGCAGCGGCTCGCCCGCGGGCGGGCCGGGGCGCCGGGGAAGAGGGTTTGCTGTAGCAACTTTTGCAGGAATGCGGCGGTGCGCGCGGCCGAGGCGCGCGAGCACCGGCATGAGCCCGTCGCGCGCGCGGTGCAGCAGCGACAGCATCAGCAGCCCGAACACGATCGCCTCGTAGTTGCCGCTTTGCTCGAAGAACCTGGGCAGGATGTCCTTGAGCCATTCCTTGAGCAGCGTGAGCAGCGAGGCGCCGATCACCGCGCCCCACACCTGGCTCGCGCCGCCGACCACCGCCATGAACAGGTACTCGATGCCGATGTTGACGTTGAACGCCCCGGGGCTGACGAAGTGCAGGAAATGCGCGTACAGCCAGCCCGAGAGCGACGCGAGCAGCGCGGCGTACAGGAATACGATCAGCTTCAGCCGCGCGGTGTCGACGCCGAAGCTCTCGGCCATGGTGGCCCGGAAGCGCAGCGTGCGGATCGCCCGCCCCGAGCGCGAGTCGAGCAGATTGTGCGCCGCGAGCAGCGCCGCGAGCGTCGCGACCCAGATGAGCGCATACGAGCCGCGTCCGGACTCGAGCTTCCAGCCGAACAGCGAGATCGCCGGCACTCCCTGCAGTCCGTCGTAGCGGCCGAGGAAGTCGAGGTTGCCGAAGGCGAAGTAAAAGGCGAGGCCCCAGGCGATGGTGCTGATCGGCAGGTAATGCCCCGAGAGCCGCACCGTGATCAATCCGAGCCCGAGCGCCGCAGCCGCGGTGAACGCCAGGCCGGCGCCGAGCCCGAGCCAGGGCGACGCGCCGTACTGGATGGTGAGCACCGCGGTGGCGTAGGCGCCGAAGCCGACGAACACCTGCTGGCCGAACGACATGAGCCCGGCGACCCCGGTGAGCAGCACCAGGCCGAGCGTCACCAGCGTCGCGAGGCCGATATAGTTCATCAGCGTGACGTAGAACTCCGACAGCGCGAACGGCGCCAGCGCGAGAAAGGCGATGAACAGCGCCATCGCTATTCTCCCGGGGCTCACTCCCTTTCCTCCTCCTCCTCGACGTGGCGCGAGCGCAGCGACAGCCACACCAGCACCGGCACGATGAGCCCGAACACGATGGTCTCCTTGTACGCGCTTGCCCAGAAGGACGAGAACGACTCGAGCAGCCCGACGCCGAGCGCGCCGAGCGCGGCGAGGGGGTAGCTCGCCATGCCGCCGAGGATCGCGCCGACGAAGCCCTTGAGCCCGATGATGAACCCGGTGTCGTAATACAGCGTGGTGATCGGCGCGATCAGGATGCCGGACACGGCGCCGATGAACGCCGCGAGCAGGAAGCTGAGCTGCCCGGTGAGCGCGGTGGGGATGCCGACCAGGCGCGCGCCGACGCGGTTGATCGCCGTGGCGCGCAGCGCCTTGCCGTAGATCGTGTGCTCGAACAGCAGCCATAGCGCGACGATGAGCACGAGGCTCGCGGCGAGCACCCAGAGGCTTTGCGCGCTCACCTCGAGCACGCCGAGCTTGAATCTCGCGTCCCAGAACGGGCTCGAGCGCAGCCCCTCGCCGCCGAAGAACACGAGCGAGAGCCCCACCAGCACGTAGTGCACCGCCATCGAAGCGATGAACAGCACCAGCACCGAGGCGCTGGCGAGCGGCTGGTAGGCGACGCGGTAGACGATCGGGCCGAGCGGCACCACCATCGCCAGCACCAGCAGCACCTGGAGCCACTGGTCGGGCTTGCGCGGCGCCGCCCAGGCCACGAGCAGCGCCACCGCGAGCGGCAGCACGACGTAGAGCGCGGCGATGCGCGGCAGGCGGCGCCAGGCGCGGCTGCGGGCCGCGCCGAAGCCCTCGATCGCCGCGGCGGCGAGGCCGCCGATCGCGAGGATGTAGATGGTCCCGGGCACGCGGCCCGCCTCGAGCATCGAGAGCGACAGCGCGGCGAAGGTGATGAACTCGCCCTGCGGCACGAAGATCACGCGCGTCACCGCGAACACGAGCAGCAGCGCGAGCGCGAGCAGCGCATAGATGGCGCCGTTGGTCACGCCGTCCTGCGCCAGCCAGAGGAAGATGTCCGCGTTCATGCAGCAATGAAAAGGGGACGGGCGACCGTCCCCTTTTCTAAGGCAAGCCGCGCATCACTTCATCAGCCGCCAGGTGCCGTCCTGCACGCGCACCAGCACGCGGGCGCGCTCGTCCTGTCCGTTGTGGTTCTTGGCCGTCATGTTGTACACCCCGTGCGTGCCGACCACGTTCTTCACTTTCTCGAGCGCGTCGCGCAGCGCGGCGCGGAATTGCGGCGTGCCGGGCTTGGCCTTCTTCACCGCCGCGGGAATCGCCGCGCCGACCAGCATCACCGCGTCGGCGCTGTAGCCCGCGAAGGCGTTGCGGCTGCCGGCGCCGAAAGCCTTCTCATAGCGCGTCGTGAAGTCGAGCGCCACTTTCTTGACCGGATGGTTCGCCGGCAGCTCTTCCGGGACGATCAGCGGGCCGGTGGGCGCGATCGCGCCTTCGACCGCCTTGCCGCCGACCCGGATGAACTCGCGGTTGACGGTGCCGTGGTTGTGATAGATCCGGCCCTTGTAGCCGCGCTCGACGAGCGCCACGTGGGGCAGCGCGCCGCCCGTGCCCGAGCCGCCGACCACCACGGCGCCGGGCTTGGCGGCCATGATCTTCAGCACCTGCCCGGTGACGCTGGTGTCGGCGCGCGCGTAGCGCTCGTTGGTGACGACCTTGTAGCCGTGCGATTTGGCATGGAACTTGGTCGCCTTGTACATCAGGTCGCCCCAGGCATCCGAGAACCCGATGAACCCGACGGTCTTCACCTTGTTCTTCTTCATGTGGTCGGC
>MERP01000110.1:4111-5118 GCA_001772055.1 Betaproteobacteria bacterium RIFCSPLOWO2_12_FULL_68_19 | reverse complement strand
GCTCAGTTCGGTTTGGCGCATCGCACACGCTCCTCGGGTTGTGGAGATGCGCCATTATAATGTTTCGTAATTAACGTGTCACGATACTAGATGCGAGGGGTATTGGACCAGTGGCCCGCGGCTGTGCGAGACTGCCAGGATATAATCCGCTCCGCTGAGAGCGTTGCGGCCCTGAGTCCCGAGTACGGCTTCTCCGGCCAATGGCCTTAAGACCCATAGCAGATACCTCGATCTTCGACCTGCGGGCCTCGCAGCGGGGCTACCGCCTGAACAAGATGTGCGGGTCGCTGTGCCGGCCGGAGAACCGCGCCGCGTTCAAGCAGCACGAAGAGAGCTACATGGAGAAGTTCCACCTCACGGAAGAGGAAAAGAACCTCATCCGCAAGCGGGACTTCGCCGGCATGATCCACGCCGGCATGAACATCTACTTCATGCTCAAGATCGGCTCGGTCACCGGAGCGAGCCTCTACCGCATGGGCGCGCAGATGCGCGGCGAGAGCTACGAGCAGTTCCTCGCCACCCGAAACCTCAGGGATGCCGTCTAGGATCGTCGCCGGGATCGGGCTGTCGCACGTGCCCTCGGTCGGCGTCGCCTACGACCGCGGCAAGATGCAGACCCCGGCATGGAAGCCGCTCGCCGACGCCTACGTGCCGGTGCGCGAGTGGCTCGCGAGGCTCAAGCCCGACGTGGCGATCGTGGTCTACAACGACCACGGCGCCGACTTCATGTTCGACAAGTACCCGACCTTCGCGCTCGGGGCCGCCGAGCGCTATGCCATCGCCGACGAGGGCTTCGGCACGCGGCCGCTGCCGGAAGTGCGCGGCGACGCCGAGTTCTCCATGCATCTTTGCCAGTCGCTGATCGAGCAGGAGTTCGACCTCACGGTCTGCCAGGAAATGGGCGTCGAGCACGGCTTCCTCGTGCCGATGAACCTGTGCTTCGAGCACGGCCCGCAGGGCTGGCCGGTCGCCTCGGTGCCGCTGCAGGTGAACGTCATCCAGCACCC
>MERP01000110.1:0-4085 GCA_001772055.1 Betaproteobacteria bacterium RIFCSPLOWO2_12_FULL_68_19 | reverse complement strand
GTGGTGGTGATGGGGACCGGCGGCATGTCGCACCAGCTGCAGGGCAAGCGCTTCGGGTTCATGAACGAGCAATTCGACCGGCGCTTCCTGGACGAAATCGAGACCCAGCCGGAAAAGCTGGCCGCGATGTCCCACCAGGAACTCATGGAGCAGGCGGGCGCGGAGGCCGTGGAGCTGATCATGTGGCACGTGATGCGCGGCGCGCTTTCGCCCAGGGCGAAGCGCGTGCACCGCCACTACTACGCGCCGATGACCACGGGCATGTGATTGATCACGTTCGAGGAAATGTAACCGATCGGTTACATTTTGGGGCCCGCCGGCCCGCCGGACATGGCCGGCTTCCAAAGCGCGAGCGCCACCTCCAGATCCCTCTCCAGGGAATAGTTCGCGACGTCGTGCGTCCGCGCAGCGGCCAAGTGCTCAAGGAGCGCGTGCACGGCAGCGCAGTCGCGGTCTGCATCCAGGTCCGGCCCGAGCGCGAAGCGCGCAAGCGCCCTCGCAGCAGTGGGTGTGATCGGTGAAATGCTCCGGCTTCGGAACGCCCGCGAAGGCCGCATCGATGCCGGCGAGGACCTTCGTCATCCCCAGGCGATATAGCCGCCTGCGGCGGCCGCGATCACCAGCGCAACGAAGAGCCGCCGCACCGGCCCATCGGCGAGAATCCTGCGTACAAACCCTACGGGACGGGGCGCGCGGGCGAGGCGCCGGCGATCGCGCCCCGAGGGCGCGGCGAGGCGATCGAGCGCGGCCGAGGAGTCGAACTGCCGCGCGAGCGGCAGCCGCGTGTCGGTCGCGATGGCGCGCGCCGCGGGCGCGTCGCTGAGGGGCTCGGCGGAGCGCTCGATCTTCACGGTCCTGGTGCCGGTCGGCTCGGCGGAGGGAGAGGCCGGGCGCGCGCGCAGCTCCGCGAAGCAGGTCGAGAGGTCGGCGGCGAGCTCGGCCGCGTCCTGGTAGCGCGCCGCCGGATCTTTTTTCAGCGCGCGCGCCACCACGAAGTCGAGCATCGCCGGCAGCTCGGGCTTCAAGCGCGTCGGCGGCTCGTGCTCCTGGTGGGTGACGTTGTGCATGATCTGCGTCATGTCCTCGGCGCCGAAGAGGCGGCTGCCGGTGAGCATCTCGTAGAGCACGATGCCGAGCGAGAAGATGTCGGAGCGCTGGTCGACCGGCGAGCCCGCCACCTGCTCGGGCGACATGTACTTCGGCGTGCCGAGCACCATGCCGGTGACGGTCTTGTGGTCGGCGGCGCGCATGCGCGCCAGGCCGAAATCCATGATCTTGGCGCGGCCGCGCTCGAGCAGCATGATGTTGCCCGGCTTGACGTCGCGATGCACGATGCCGCGCTCGTGCGCGAAGCCAAGCCCCTCGGCCACCTGGCGCGCGACCTCGACCGCCTCCGCGGGAGGCAGCGCTCCCTCCTTCAGCCGCGCGCGCAGGTCGGTGCCCTCGAGCAGCTCCATCGCGAGGTAGGCGACGCCGTCCTGCTCGCCGAAGTCGTAGGTGGTGACGATGCCGGGGTGGGTGAGCTTGCCGGCGGCCTTGGCCTCGAGAAAGAAGCGCTTCTGGTACTCCTCGCGGCCCTCGGCGTCGTCGGCGAGGATGATGGTCTTCAGCGCCACCACGCGGTCGAGCGCCGGGTCCTGGGCGCGATAGACGATGCCCATCGCGCCGCGGCCGAGCTCGCCGAGGATCTTGTAGCGGCCGATGGTCTTCTTCTTCGCCGCCATCAGTAGCTCACCTTGCGCACCAGCGCGCGCCAGTACGGCTGCACCTTCTGCGTCACCGACTTGACGAACGGCTCGCGTCCTTCCTTGGCGATGCGCGCGCCGATGCCGCCGCCCACCAGCGCCAGCACCAGCACCACGCTTGCCGCGGCATAGCGCCTGCGGCGGCGGCGCGGCGCGCTGCGGTCGGGCCCGAACAGCTCATGGCTGCGCAGCCCCGGGTCGGTGAAGGTGCCGGCGGGGGCGAGGGTCGCCTCCAGGCCGGGCACGACCTCGGCAAGCGCATCGCGAAAGCTGCGTGAGGCGAGCAGATGAGACGGCGCCGCAAACTCTGCGATCGCCGCGGCGACCGCGATGCCATCCCCGGTCATTCCGCCGTTACCCTTGAAGACCTGTACGGCGCCATGGTTGATTCCCGCGGAAAGCGGCAGGCCCGCCGCGGCCGCGGCGAGCGCCCGCTCGGCAAGGCGCAGCGCGCCGCGCGGCTCGCGCAGGACGACGACCGCGACACCGTCGCCGGCCTCGAGCACGACGCGGCTCGCCGGATCGATCTCGGCCACGGTGACGGCCACCACCGCCTCGAGCTGCGCGCGCAGGCGCGCCTGCTCGCTCGCGGCGCGGCGCGCGAAGTCCTGGACCTTGAGGAACACCACGCTCGCCTGAGGAGACGCCGGCATGCCGGGAAGCATGCAGGGTTTGCGCGCCTTTGAAAAGGAACCGCGACCGGTTAGAATTGCGGCCGCTGAGGAGCGTTGCGTCCCCCGCCGTCCCGAGGTGGATGAGGGGGGTCAGGCTCAGCTAAATTCAACGGCGCTCGCATCGGAAACGGTGCGGGCGCTTTGTCTTTCTGGAGACCATCGTCATGAATGCAGCCGTCGTCGCATCCAAAGCCAAGGATTTTCACGTCGCCGACCTGGCGCTCGCCGACTGGGGGCGGAAGGAAATTCTTATCGCCGAGTCCGAAATGCCGGCCCTGATGGCGATGCGCGCCGAGTACGCCGCGCAGAAGCCGCTCAAGGGCGCGCGCATCGCCGGGTCGCTGCACATGACGATCCAGACCGCGGTGCTGATCGAGACGCTGCAGGCGCTGGGCGCCGAGGTGCGCTGGGCCTCGTGCAACATCTTCTCCACGCAGGATCACGCCGCCGCCGCGATCGCCGCGCGCGGCACGCCGGTGTTTGCCTACAAAGGCGAGTCGCTCGACGAGTACTGGGAGTTCACGCACCGCATTTTCGATTTTGGCGATGGCAAAGGGCCCAACATGATCCTGGACGACGGGGGCGACGCGACCCTGCTCGTGCACCTGGGCATCAAGGCCGAGAAGGATGCCTCGGTGCTGGCGAAGCCGACCAGCGACGAAGAAGTTTCCTTGTATAAATCCATAGAGAAACGGCTCAAGGCGCAGCCCGGCTGGTACTCGAAGGCGGCCAAAGAGATCAAAGGCGTCAGCGAGGAGACCACCACCGGCGTGCACCGGCTCTACCAGATGGCGAAGGAAAAGCGCCTGCTGTTCCCCGCCATCAACGTCAACGACTCGGTGACCAAGTCCAAGTTCGACAACATCTACGGCTGCCGCGAGTCGCTGGTCGACGGCATCAAGCGCGCCACCGACGTGATGGTGGCAGGCAAGGTCGCGGTGGTCGCCGGCTACGGGGAAGTGGGCAAGGGCTCGGCGCAGGCGCTGCGCGGCCTGCAGGCGCAGGTCTGGGTGACCGAGATCGACCCGATCTGCGCGCTGCAGGCGGCGATGGAGGGCTACAAGGTGGTGACCATGGACTACGCCGCCGACAAGGCCGACATCTTCGTCACCGCCACCGGCAACTACCGCGTCATCACCCACGAGCACATGAAGCGCATGAAGAACAACGCCATCGTGTGCAACATCGGCCACTTCGACAACGAGATCGACATCGCGAGCCTCAAGGGCTGCAAGTGGGAGAACATCAAGCCCCAGGTCGACCACGTGATCTTCCCCGACGCAAAGCGCATCATCCTGCTCGCCGAGGGGCGCCTCGTGAACCTCGGCTGCGCGACCGGCCATCCGTCCTTCGTCATGAGCTCGTCCTTCGCCAACCAGGTGCTGGCGCAGATCGAGCTCTTCACCAACACCGCCAAGTACCCGGTCGGCGTCTACATCCTGCCCAAGCACCTCGACGAGAAGGTGGCGCGGTTGCAGCTCTCCAAGCTCGGCGCGATGCTCACCGAGCTCACCCCCGAGCAGGCGAAATACATCGGCGTGCCGAAAGACGGGCCTTACAAGAGCGATCATTACCGCTACTAGTACGTAAACACGTTAATTACGAAACATAGTGGTGAGCGAGCTTTCGATCCGCGTCTTGGCGCGTAAACGTCCAGTCGATGCTG
>MERP01000109.1 GCA_001772055.1 Betaproteobacteria bacterium RIFCSPLOWO2_12_FULL_68_19 | reverse complement strand
CAGCTGCGCGACAACGCGCTCTCCAAGGCGCGCTTCGAGTTCCGCTGGGCCGACCAGTTCAACCTCGGCCTGGACCCGGACACGGCGCGCGAGTTCCACGACGAGACCCTGCCGCAGGAAGGCGCCAAGGTCGCGCACTTCTGCTCCATGTGCGGGCCGCACTTCTGCTCGATGAAGATCACTCAGGACGTGCGCGACTACGTCGAGCGGGGCCTGAAGGAGAAGGCGGTCGAGTTCGTGAAGAAGGGCGCGGAGATCTACACCCCGAAAACCTAGAACCGAAAATCAGGGACAGACCACGTTTTTCCCCTACGCGCAGCTTAGAAAAACGTGGTCTGTCCCTGATTTTCAAGCAAAGAGGTTCTCTGCCGTGACCGGGATGCGCCCGTATTCCAGCGTGCGGCGGATGCGGTAGAGCTCGCCGCTGGCGAGCCTCGGCCCGCGCGAGAGGTCGATCAGCTTCTGCGGCTTGATCGGATTGCCGCCCGCGTCGCGCACCACCATCACCCGCGGCTGCAGGCGCTTCTCCAGGTTCTGCGCGATCACGATCCCGGACTCGCCGCTGTTCAGCTCGACGATGCTGCCGATCGGGAAGATGCCGATGCAGCGGATGAACTGCTCGACCAGGAACGGATCGAAGAACGTGGCGCGCCACTTGTAGAGCATGCTGAGCGCGGTCGAGGGCGCGAGCGGCTCGGCGTAGGGCCGGCGCGCGGTGAGCGCGTCGAAGGTGTCGACGATCGCGGCAATCGAGCCGATCAGGCCGATCTCCTTGCCGCGCAGCTTCTTCGGGTAGCCGCTGCCGTCGTGGCGCTCGTGGTGCAGCAGCGCGAGCTCGGCCAGGTCCGCGGGCAGGCCGGCGGCCTCGCGCAGGATCTCCGCCGAGTATTCGACGTGCTTCTTCGCGAGCTCGAACTCCTGCGCCGTCAGCCGGTCGCGCTTTTCGATCAGCTCGTTCGGCAGGCGCACCTTGCCCACGTCCTGCAGAAGGCCGAGGTGGCCGAGCAGCCCGATGTCCTCGTGCGACATCTCGAGGAAGCGCCCGAACGCGGTCATGTACACCGAGACATCGAGCGCGTGCGATTGGGTGTAGTCGCCCTTCTCGTGCAGCTGCGTGTAGAGCAGCATGGCGTCCGGGTTGCGCAGCACGCTCTGGGTAAGCCCGCTCACCGCTTCGTTCACGCGCTGGGCGTCGAGCGTGCGGCCGGCGCGCAGCGCCACGATGCTCTCCAGCATCGCCTTGTCGCTCGCGGCGTGGCTGCTCACGGCGCGGCCGAACTCCTGCTCGACCGGCGCCTGCTCCACGTACTTGGTCTTGCCGGTGCGCGACAGGTCGAGCTTGCTCTTCATCGGGCCGATGGTCTGGTCGGGCAGCCGCGCCACGACCTCGGCGCGGTCGGGGTCGACGTACACCACCTTGCAGAACTTTCTCAGCGTCTCGAGCTGCTCGGCGCTCTCGAGCACGAAGCCCTGGAAGCGGAACGGCGTGTCGGTCCACGGCCGATCGAGCTCGGCCACGTACATGCCGAATTGCAGCTCCGCGACCGGTATTGTTTTTCTCATGGGGTTTAAGATTACCGCATGGAAGGCATGGCGGAGGGCCAGGCACCGGAAGTGGCGAGGGAGCGCTGCGATTTCATTTATCGCAGACTCGCTCCCGGCGCCGCGGCGAGCGCAGTCCTGAGCCTGCTGCTCTCGGGCTTCCTCTGGCGCTCGCGTGCGCCCGACCTGATCGTATTCTGGCAGCTCCTGGTCCTGGCGCTCGCGGCGCTGCTCTGGGGACTGTCGGCTGCCTACCGGCGCGCGCCGGCCGCGCGCGAGCAGCCGGCGCTCTGGATCCGCCGCGCCGCCTTCGGCGCCGCGGCGCTCGGCGCGGGCTGGGGTTTCGCCGCCGCGGTGTTCTTCCCCGGCGCCCAGGACGAGCAGGTGTTCATCTCGTTTGTCGTGGCTCTGGTGACCGCCGGGGGGCTGCCCCTGTTCTCCACGGTGTGGTGGGTCTATGCGCTCTACGCCGCGGGCGTAATGCTGCCGTTCAACGTGGTGCTGTTCGCCCACGGTACCGACTTCTTCCGCCTGCTCGGCGCGGCGGTACCGCTGCTCTATGCCGCGAACGTTGCCACTGCCTGGCAGCTCGGAGGCGTGTTCTCCACCGCTTTCGGCCTGCGCGAGGCCTACCGGCGCCTCTCGGGAGACAATGCGGAGATCCAGGCCCAGCTCGGCGAGCAGCTCGACAGCCTGCTCGACGCGCACCGCGAGGTGCAGGCCTACGGGCGCAAGCTCTCGCTGTTCTCCGAGCGGGCGCCGATCGCGGTGTTCGAGGTCGACCCGCGCGGCACCATCCTCGACATGAACCCGGCGGCGGAGAACCTGTTCGGCTGGGCCTCGCCCGAGATGGTCGGGCGCAACATCATCACCATGATGCTCGGGGTGGAGGACCGGGCCGGCACGGAGAAATGGTGGGAGGAGTTCGTCGCCAGCGCCAGGCCGGCCACGCGCGTGGTCGAGAACTGCATGCGGCGCGACGGCCTGGCGCTTGCCTGCGAGTGGACCATGACCCCGCTCGCCAGCGAGGAAGGGCAGGTGAGCTCGATCGTGCTGCAGGGGCGCGACATCACGCAGCAGCGCGCCTCCGAGCGCGTGCGCAGCGAATTCACCTCCACCCTCAGCCACGAGCTGCGCACGCCGCTCACCTCGATCCTCGGCTCGCTCTCGCTCTTGCGCAGCGGCGCGCTCGGCGACGTGCCCAAGGAGCAGGACGAGATCGTCGAGATCGCGGAGCGCAACGGCCAGCGCCTGCTCGATCTCATCAACGAGGTGCTCGACATCGAGAAGATCGAGTCCGGGCGCCTGACGCTCGAGCCCGAGCCGCTCGAGCTCGGCGAGCTGGTGCGCGAGTCGCTGCGCCTGAACCAGGGCTTCGCCGACCGCTTCCACGTGCGGCTCGCGCTGGCAGCGGAAATGAGGGGCGAGGTGCCGCAGGTCACGGTGCGCGCCGATCGCAAGCGCCTGATGCAGGTGATGACGAACCTGCTCTCCAACGCCGCCAAGTTCTCCCCGCCCAGCGGCTCGGTCGAGGTGAGCGTGGCGCTCAAGGACGCCGTGGTGCGCGTCGGCGTGGGCGACCGCGGGCCCGGCATCCCGAGCGCCTTCCGCGGGCGCATCTTCGGCCGCTTCGCCCAGGCAGACTCGGCTGACTCGCGCATCAAGGGCGGCACTGGCCTGGGGCTCGCCATCTCCAAGCGGCTGGTCGAGATGATGCAGGGCCGCGTCGGCTTCGAGGACCGCGAGGGCGGCGGCACCACCTTCTTCTTCGAGCTGCCGGTGATGCGGGCCGGCGAGGCGGCCGCCGCCGAAGCGGTGCGCGTGCTGATCACCGAGGACGACGCGGTCGCCGCCGAGTACCTGGCGATGGTGCTCGAGAAAGCCGGCTACCGCGTCGACACCGTGGCCGACGCAGCCGCTTCCCGCACGCTGCTCGGGCGCTGGAAATACGCAGCCTGGCTGCTTTCGCGCCGCCTAAGCGACGCCGAGGACACGCTCGGGCTGATCGCCGAGATGCGCCCGCGGCTCGGCGGCACGCGCATCATCATGCTCGCCGGGCTGCGCAGCGACCAGGCCGGCGTGCCCGAGCCGCAGCGCCACGGCATCGTCGACTGGCTGCTGAAGAACGACTCGCGCAGCCGCATCGTCGAGGCGGTCGGCCAGGCGCTCGGGCGCGCGGCGCCGCAGCCGGGCGGCTAGTGCGGCGCGGCTTCATGGAATCGGGGCTGCTCGCGTCGCTCGCGCAGATCGCCGCCGTGGTGGCGATCGGAGTCCCGCTGCTCATGTACCTCGCGCAGGACAAGCTGATCTTCATGCCGCAGCCGCTCGACGAAGTACGTCGTACACAAATAAGACAATCCTTTCCCTCGGCCGAGGAAGTCTTCCTGGATGCCGAAGACGGCACCCGGCTGCACGCCTGGCAGGTGAAGGGCGAGCCGCTGGTGCTGTATTTCGGCGGCAATGCCGAGGAGGTGTCCTGGATGCTCGAAGAGGGCCCGCGGCGCCTGCCCGGCGCAGGCTGGCTGCTCGTCGACTACCGCGGCTACGGCGCGAGCGGCGGCTCGCCTTCGGAGAAGGCGCTCGCTACGGACGCCTTGCGCTGGTATGACCATATTTCGAAGCGCGCACAAAGAATCTTCGTGTTCGGTCGCAGCCTCGGCAGCGGAGTGGCGGTGCAGGTCGCCGCAGCGCGCCCGGTCGCGGGCGTGATCGCCATCGCCCCGTACGACAGCCTGGCCGAGGTCGGCAAGCATCACTACCCGCTGCTGCCGGTAGGTCTGCTGCTCAGGCACCGTTTCGACTCCTTGGCGCTGGCGCCGAAGATCAACGCGCCGCTGCTGTGCCTGGTCGCCGAGCGCGACGAAGTGGTGCCCGCCGTGCATTCGCGCAAGCTCTACGAGGCCTGGGGCGGCGAGAAGCGCTGGGTCGAGCTGCGCGGCGCCGGGCACAATAGTACGGACGGCTCACCGCTGTTCTGGGAGAGCATCAGGGATTTCGTGAGAGCCTCACCCGCGTGACGGACCTGGTCAACGCGCTCATCCTCGGCGTGGTCGAGGGGCTGACCGAGTTCCTGCCGATCTCGAGCACCGGGCACCTGATCCTGGCGGCCGACCTGCTCGGCTTCAACGACGAGCGCAGCAAGGTGTTCAACGTCGCGATCCAGACCGGCGCCATGCTGTCGGTGCTCTGGGAATACCGGGCGCGCTTCTTCCGCGTCGACCCGGCGCTTTGGCGCAACCTCGCCGTGGCCTTCGTTCCGGCCGCTGCGCTCGGGCTCGCGTTCGGCTCCCTGATCAAGGAGTTCCTGTTCCGGCCGGTGCCGGTCGCGGCTGCGTTCCTGGTCGGCGGCGTGATCATCCTGGTCGTGGAAAGAGGCCCGCGCGCTTCAAGAGTCGAGAGCAGCGGGCAGATGTCCTGGCTCGACGCGCTGAAGGTGGGAATCGCCCAGTGCTTCGCGCTCATCCCGGGCACCTCCCGGTCGGGGGCGACGATCATCGGCGGCATGCTGTTCGGGCTGTCGCGCAAGGCGGCGACCGAGTTCTCGTTCTTTCTTGCCGTGCCGACGCTGATCGCGGCCGGGGCATACGACTTGTGGAAGCACCGCGCGCTGTTCGCCGCCGCCGACCTGCCGATGTTCGCGGTCGGCCTCGCGGTGTCGTTCGCTTCGGCTTTCGTCGTGATCCGCTGGCTGATCCGCTACGTCGCGACGCACGACTTCCGGCCGTTCGCCTGGTACCGGATCGCGTTCGGGGTGGTGGTGCTGCTCACCGCTTATTTCGGCTGGGTGGAGTGGACCGTCGACTGAAAAAAGCAAAATCAGGGACAGACCACGTTTTTCCGGACGCGCAGCTTAGAAAAACGTGGTCTGTCCCTGATTTTGGGTCCCGCTAGTTCTGCACCCAGGGCAGGCCGGCTTTCCTCCAGCCGCCGACGCTGCCGCGGTGCTGCGCCGCGTCCTTGTCGCCCTCGAAGCCTTCCAGCACGTTGTAGCACTCGCGCCAGCCAGCCCGCGTCGCGGCCTCGGCGGCGGCGTGCGAGCGAGCGCCCGAGCGGCACAGGAACATGAGCGGCGCGTCCTTGGAGGCCAGCGCGGCGAGCTCGCCGAGGAACTCGGGGTTGGGCCGGTTGCCGGGCCAGGTCTGCCATTCGACGGCCAGCGAGCCCGGGACGTAGCCGACGTAGGTGAGCTCGGGCCTGGTGCGCACGTCGACCAGCTTCGCGCCGGCGCTCATGAGCGCATGGGCCTCGGCCGGAAGCAGGGCGCCGGCATAGCTGAGGCCCATTTTGCGTGCACGCTCGGCCGCGGTCTTCCGGACGTCGTCCATGCTCGATGCATTATAGGGGTGCATGCGCGCCCCTATACAGTGCAATCCAGTTGGGTAAAATGCGCGCTCGCCAGGCCAACGCTCGGCACCGAGTTTGGCACGGAATGTGCTGACGTAGCAGACCCACCTACACCAACATACTAGCCGGGAGATTCCTCAGATGGCCACGACGCCCGATGACGTCCTGAAGCTCATCAAAGACAAGGAGGTCAAGTTCGTCGATCTCCGCTTCACGGACACGCGCGGCAAAGAGCAGCACGTCACGGTGCCGGTCAAGTACTTCGGCAAGGAGAAGTTCGAGCAGGGCCACGCCTTCGACGGCTCCTCGATCGCCGGCTGGAAGGGCATACAGGCCTCCGACATGCTGCTCATGCCGGACGCGGCCACGGCGCGTATGGACCCGTTCACCGACGAGCCGGTGCTCAACATCAGCTGCGACGTCTACGAGCCGGTCGACGGCAAGCCCTACGACCGCGACCCGCGCTCGATCGCCAAACGCGCCGAGGCCTACCTGAAGTCGACCGGCCTCGGCGACACGGCTTACTTCGGGCCGGAGCCCGAGTTCTTCATCTTCGACGGCGTGACCTGGAGCGTCGACATGTCGGGCTGCTTCGTGAAGATCAAGTCGGAGGAGGCGCCGTGGTCTTCGGGCATCGACTACGAGTCGGGCAACATGGGGCACCGCGCTGCGGTGAAGGGCGGCTACTTCCCGGTGCCGCCGACCGACACGCTGAACGACATCCGCAACGCCATGGTGCTCGCCCTCGAGCAGCAGGGCGTCGAGTGCGAAGTGCACCATCACGAAGTGGGCGCCATGGGCCAGAACGAGATCGGCACGCGCTTCGCGCCGCTCGTGCAGCGCGCCGACTGGATGCAGATCCTCAAGTACACGGTGTGGAACGTCGCTCACTCCTACGGCAAGACGGCCACCTTCATGCCCAAGCCCGTGGTGGGCGACAACGGCTCGGGCATGCACTGCCACCAGTCGGTGTGGAAGGGGGGCAAGAACCTGTTCGCCGGCAACGGCTACGCCGGCCTGTCGGATTTCGCGCTGCACTACATCGGCGGCATCATCAAGCACGCCAAGGCGCTGAATGCGATCACCAATCCCGGCACCAACTCCTACAAGCGGCTGGTGCCGGGCTTCGAGGCGCCGATCAACCTCGCGTATTCCGCCCGCAACCGCTCGGCGGCCTGCCGCATTCCCTTCGTCAACAGCCCCAACGCGCGGCGCGTCGAGGTGCGCTTCCCCGACCCTACGGCCAATGCCTACCTGGCATTCGCCGCCATGCTGATGGCGGGGCTGGACGGCGTGCAGAACAAGATCCACCCCGGCGACCCGATCGACAAGAACATGTACGACCTGCCGCCCGAGGAGGCGGCCAAGGTGCCGCACGTCTGCGCCTCGCTCGAGGAGGCGCTCGGGCGCCTGCGGGACGACCACGCCTTCCTCACGCGCGGCGGGGTGTTCTCGGAGGATTTCCTCGAGTCCTATATCGCTCTCAAGGAAGAGGAGCTGGCGCGCTTCCGGATGACCACCCATCCGGTCGAGTTCGACATGTACTACTCGTCCTGAAAGACGCTTTTGCTTTGATTTTGCTAGACTTCCGGGCATGCACCGGAAGCTGGCGCGTGCCTTCCTGATTCTCGGGCCGAGTCTCATCCTCGCCGCGATGCCGGCGCGCGCCCAGGTGACCGAGATCTACAAGTGCTACGACGAGAACGGCCGGCCGCTCTACACGAGCGACAAGCGCGACACCCGCGGCAAGAAGTGCGAGCTGGTATCGCGCGAGATCAACGTCGTGCCGGCGCCGCCGTCGCGCAAGGCGGGCGGCTTCCCGAAGGAGTCGGCCACGGATCGCGCCAACGCCAAGGGCCGCCAGCGCGAGATCCTGGAGAAGGAGCTGACGAGCGAGCAGCAGCTGCTCGCCAAGGCGCAGAAGGAGCTCGCCGAGCAGGAGTCGATCCGCACGGGCGACGAGCGCAACTACGCCCGCGTGCTCGAGCGGCTGCAGCCCTTCAAGGACAGCGTCGAGACGCACCAGAAGAACATCGAAGCGCTTAAGCGGGAACTGTCCAACCTCTACCGCTGAGCGCCCTGCGGCGCGGTCCATGAAGCCGGCTTCGTTCCCAGGGCTGGAACTGCTCGCCACGGCGGTGGTGGCGCTCGACGAAGAGCTGGTCGTGCGCTACGCCAACCCGGCCGCCGAGAGCCTGCTCGCCACCGGGGCGAAGAGCCTGATCGGGCAGGCGTTCCTGCTGCTGTTCTCGGAGCGCGAGGAGCTGGAGAAAACGCTCGCCGAAGCGCGCAGCGCGCACTGGGACTACTCGGCGCGCAATGTCACCTACACCCGTGCCGGCCGCGAGCCGCTGCCGCTCTCCTGCGTCGTGACGCGCGTCGAGGCCCCCGACGTGGCGCTGCTTGCCGAGCTGCGGCCGATCGAGCAGCAGCTGCGCATGGCGCGGGAGGAGCGGCTGCACTTCGAGCAACAGGCGAACCGCGAGCTGATCCGCAACCTCGCCCACGAGATCAAGAACCCCCTCGGGGGATTGCGCGGTTCGGCACAACTCCTGGAAAAGGAATTGCAAAGGGATGAGCTGCGCGAGTACACGCAGGTGATCATCAAGGAGGCCGACCGCCTCCAGGCGCTCATGGACCGCATGCTCACGCCGCACCGCGCGCCGCGTATAGAGGCGCTCGGCGTGCATGAAGTCCTGGAGCACGTCAGAAGCCTGGTCAAGGCCGAGTTCGGGGTCGACATCGAGCGCGACTACGACCCGAGCCTGCCCGAGGTGCTGGGCGATCGCGAGCAGCTGATCCAGGCCGTCCTTAACATCGCGCGCAACGCTGCGCAGGTCGGGGCGAAGACCGTACTTTTCAGGACCAGGGCGCTGCGGCAGGTGACCATCCTGCGGCAGCGCTGCAGGCTGGCACTAGAATTGCAGGTGATCGACGACGGCCCGGGCGTGCCGGACGAGATCCAGGACCGGATCTTCAATCCGCTCGTATCCGGGAGGGAGGGCGGCACCGGCCTGGGACTCTCGCTCGCGCAGACCTTCGTCCAGTACCACCAGGGCGTGATCGAGTTCGAGTCCCGTCCCGGCCGCACAACATTCAGGATCCTGCTGCCGCTGACATGAAACCGGTCTGGATCGTCGATGACGACCGCTCGATCCGCTGGGTGATCGAGAAGGCGCTCTCGCGCGAAGGCATCGCCTTCGATTCGTTCGCCTCGGCGCAGGAGGCGCTCGATGCGCTCTCCGGCGGGGCGCCCGAGGTGCTGGTGTCGGACATCCGCATGCCCGGGCGCTCGGGCCTGGAGCTCCTGCAGGCGGTCAAGGAGCGCCATCCCGCGGTGCCCGTGATCGTGATGACCGCCTACTCCGACCTCGACTCGGCGGTGGCGGCGTTCCAGGGCGGAGCCTTCGAATACCTCGCCAAGCCCTTCGACGTGGACCAGGCGGTGGACCTGATCCGCCGCGCGCTCGATGAGAGCCGCCGCGAGACGCAAGCGGCAGAGCCCGTCGTCGAGGCGCGCGAGATTCTCGGCCAGGCGCCGGCGATGCAGGAGGTGTTCCGCGCCATCGGGCGCCTTTCGCAGTCGAGCGCCACGGTGCTCATTACCGGCGAGTCGGGAACCGGAAAGGAGCTTGTCGCCCGCGCGCTGCACCGCCATAGTGCACGCGCGGCGAAGCCGTTCATCGCAATCAACACCGCCGCGATGCCGAAAGACCTGCTCGAGTCCGAGCTTTTCGGGCACGAGCGGGGCTCGTTCACCGGCGCCCAGCAGCAGCGCCGCGGGCGCTTCGAGCAGGCCGAGGGCGGGACGCTGTTCCTCGACGAGATCGGCGATATGCCTGCCGAGCTGCAGACGCGGCTGCTGCGCGTGCTGTCCGACGGCACCTTCTACCGCGTCGGCGGGCACCAGCAGATGAAGGCCAACGTGCGGGTCATCGCCGCCACGCACCAGAACCTCGAGCAGCGGGTGCGCGAAGGATCGTTCCGCGAGGACCTCTACCACCGGCTGAACGTGATCCGCCTGCGCTTGCCCAGCCTCGCCGAGCGCGCGGAGGACATCCCGCTGCTGTCGAAACACTTCCTCGCCGCGAGCGCGAAGCAGCTCGGCGTCGAGCCCAAGCGGCTTTCGGAGGACGCGCTCGCGCATCTTTCGCGGCTCGCGTTCCCCGGCAACGTGCGCCAGCTCGAGAACCTCTGCCACTGGCTGACGGTCATGGCGCCCGGGCAGGTGATCGATACGGGCGACCTGCCGGCCGAGCTGCGCGATCAGGCGGGAGCCGCAGCCTCCGACTGGCTCGCCGCGCTCGAGCACGAGGCCGAGCGGCGGCTCGCGCGCGGCGAGACCGGCATTCTCGATGCGCTCGGGCGCCAGTTCGAGCGCGCGCTCATCACACGGGCATTGGCGCGCACCGGCGGCCGGCGCATCGAGGCGGCGACCCTGCTGGGGATGGGTCGAAACACCATCACCCGGAAAATCCAGGAGCTTGGGATCGAGGAGGAGAAATCGGGGTCAGACCCCGATCTCTAGGCGGCGGCTTTCTTGGCGCGGCGGTTCTTCTCGAGCTGCGCGTCGACCAGCTTCACCACTTCGTCGATGACCGCGTTGCGCATGCCCTTCTGCGCCGCGACCGCCTGCACGAGGCGGTCGACGCGCTCGATGTTGGGCGCGCTGCCGAACAGCGCGCGCGCCGCCGAGGAGGGGCTCGCGAGCCCCTGCGCCGCGGCGGCGTATTTCTCGAACGGCACCATGTCCTTCTCGGCTGCGCCCAGCGACAGGCAGAGCTTGACCACCCAGTTGTAGACGGCGCGCGAGGCCTCGAGGTCCGCGTGCACGGTCTCCTTGATCGGGCGCATGCCCTCCTTGGTGATGCAGCGGTAGTTGCCCGCCATCAGCATCGCCCACTTCGCGAGCGGCACGAACACCGAGTCGTGCACCTTGAGCTTGACCGGCACTTCCATGCCGTCGAACCGGGCGGCCTCGATGTCGGCCTCGAGCCGGCGAAGGATGGCGGTGTGCGCGTCCGACGGGAAGCGCGCCGACTTGAAGTTGGTCGGCAGCCTGACCTGCAGCACGTTGATTTTCTCCTCGGGCGGGCGGAAGGCCTGCGGATCCGGGCTGCACAGGGTCATCAGCTTCGGGTCGAAGCTGTCCCAGACGCTCGCGTCGGTATAACAAGCCTTGAGTTCTTTTACTGAGATGCCAGGGACGCGGGCGAGGTAAGCCAACGGCGGCATGTTCATGATCGACATGCACGGCACTTTCGCCCTTGCGATCGCAGCCATCAGCTCGCGCACCCCGGGCGAGCCGTACTGGGGCTCCTGCATCGCGAGCGCCACGAGATCGTAGTCGGAGGGCTTGACCGCCGCCGGGCCGTCGGCCGAGAGCTTGCCGGGCAGCTTGCGCGAGTCGATCTCGACCAGCCCCTCGCGGCCCTTGATCGGCATGCGCACGCGCGTGCCGTTCGTGTTGATCGCGTCGGCTTCGGCCGGCAGGCAGACGAGCTTCACGGTGTGGCCCGCGAGCAGCAGCTTGGTCGCCAGCAGCGACCCGTAGGAGGCACCAAGAATCAGGATCTTGTAGGTCATCGGGATTCCACGATGTGAAATGCAGCGTTGCGGGCTGAAAACAGCCTACTCCCATCGGACCTCAATTTCATGTTGCAGCGCCACATTCCGGTTAATACAATGCTGCGATGCACATGTCGGCTCCGCTGCCTCAAGGTGTGACTGTGAGCGGGCGCGTAACGCGCGAATTCGCGCAAGTGCTGACCCCGGAAGCCCTCGCATTCGTCGCCAAGCTGCACCGGCAGTTCGAGCCGCGGCGGCAGGAGCTGCTCGCGCGCCGCGCCGCCCGGCAAAAGGAGTTCGACGCCGGCGCCCTTCCCGCTTTTCTTCCCAGCACAAGAGAGGTCAGGGAAGGCGCGTGGCGGATCGCCCCGCAGCCGAAGGACATGCTCGACCGGCGCGTCGAGATCACCGGCCCGACCGACCGCAAGATGGTGATCAACGCCCTCAATTGCGGCGCCTCGACCTTCATGGCGGATTTCGAGGACGCGAACTGCCCGACCTGGCACAACATGATCGACGGGCAGATCAACCTGCGCGACGCGGTGCGGCGCAGCATCAGCCTGGAGGCGGGCGGCAAGCGCTACGAGCTCGCCGAAAAGACCGCGGTGCTCATCCCGCGCCCGCGCGGCTGGCACCTCGACGAGAAGCACGTCGCGATCGACGGTGAGCCGGTTTCCGGCGGCATCTTCGATTTCGCGCTGTTCTTCTTCCACAACGCCAGGGAGCTGCTCGAGCGCGGCTCCGGACCGTACTTCTACCTGCCGAAGCTGGAGTCGCACCTCGAGGCGCGGCTGTGGAACGACATCTTCATCGCCTCGCAACAGGAGCTTCAAGTCCCTCAAGGCTCGATCAAGGCCACGGCGCTGATCGAAACCGTGGTCGCGGCCTTCGAGATGGACGAGATCCTGTACGAGCTGCGCAGCCACTCGGGCGGGCTCAACATCGGCCGCTGGGATTACATCTTCTCGTGCATCAAGAAGTTCCGCGCCAACAAGAACTTCTGCCTTGCCGACCGCTCGCAGGTGACGATGACCGCGCCGTTCATGCGCGCCTACGCCCTGCTGCTGGTCAAGACCTGCCACAAGCGCGGCGCCCCGGCGATGGGCGGCATGGCGGCGCAGATCCCGATCAAGCACGACCCGGCGGCGAGCGAGGCGGCGCTCGAGAAGGTGCGCCAGGACAAGCTGCGCGAGGTGACCGACGGCTGCGACGGGACCTGGGTGGCGCATCCGGCGCTGGTGCCGGTGGCGAAAGCGGTGTTCGACCAGCACATGCCGCAGCCCAACCAGTACGAGCGGCAGCGCCCGGATGTGAACGTGAGCGCCGCCGACCTGCTCAACTTCCAGCCGGAGAAGCCGATCACCGAGGCGGGCCTGCGCAACAACATCTCGGTCGGCATCCAGTACCTGGGCGCCTGGCTCGCCGGCAACGGCTGCGTGCCGGTGTTCAACCTGATGGAGGACGCCGCCACCGCCGAGATCTCGCGCTCGCAGATCTGGCAGTGGATCCGCTCGCCCAAGGGCGTGCTGGAAGACGGCCGCAAGGTCACGGTGGAATTGTTCAGAAAAATTCTTGGCGAGGAGCTCGGCAGGGTCAAGGCCTCCGGCGCCGAGGGCAAGCTCGACGAGGCCGCCGCGCTCTTCGAGAAGCTTACCGCCGACGATACGTACGTCGAGTTCCTGACGCTTCCCGCGTACCGGCTGATCGACTAGCCCGCATTTCTCACAGCCCGTAGTGTATCGGCGCGGGTAGGGCTCGGTGAGCCGGGGCGTGCTGGCGCTTGG
>MERP01000108.1 GCA_001772055.1 Betaproteobacteria bacterium RIFCSPLOWO2_12_FULL_68_19 | reverse complement strand
GGCCGGCCGCTCGCGACCTGGCGGCTGGGCGCGGACCGCACGGAATGGATGATCGCCGCCGTCCCGTTCGGCGGCTACGTCAAGATGCTCGACGAGCGCGAAGGCCCGGTCGCCTTCGACGAGGCGCCGCGCGCCTTCAACCGCCAGAGCGTCTGGAAGCGCTTCTTCATCGTCGTGGCCGGCTCGGCCTTCAACTTCCTGTTCGCGGTGCTGGTGTACGCGGGGCTCTACATGTACGGCCTGCCGGAAGCGCGGCCGGTGCTGGGCGAGGCGCCGGCGGGGAGCCTCGCCGCGGCCGCGGGCCTGCGCGCCGGCGACACCGTGCGCGCCGTGGACGGCGAGAGCGTCGCGACCTGGCAGGAAGTGCGCTGGCGCGTGCTGCAGGCCGCGCTGCAGCGCGAGCCGGTGCGGCTCGAGACGCTCGACGAGCGCGGCCATATCGCGGTCGCCACGCTCGACCTGCGCGAGTTTCCGGCCGCGGAGGTCGAAGCCGACGCGCTCGAGCGCATCGGCCTGCGCCTGTACCGGCCGGCGCTCGAGCCGGTGCTCGGCCAGGTGGTCCCGGGCGGACCGGCCGAGCGCGCCGGGCTCGCGCCGGGAGATCGCATCGTGCGCGCCGCAGGCAAGCCGGTCGGATCCTGGGAGGCGCTGGTGGCCGCCGTGCGCGCGCACCCGGGCGTGCCCCTCGCGCTCGGCGTGGAGCGCGACGGCGTGACGCGCGAGATCGAGGTGCTGCCCGACGTGGTGAGCGCGGGCGATGCGCGCATCGGGCGCATCGGCGCCGGCCCGCACGTGCCGCCCGCGCACGCCGAGAAGATCCTGGTGCGCGTGCAGTACGGGGTGCTCGAGAGCCTCGTCAGAGCGAGCCACAAGACGGCCGACATCGCGCTCTTCAGCCTGAAGATGCTGGGCAGGATGCTGCTCGGCGAAGTCTCCTGGAAGCACCTCTCCGGGCCGGTCACCATCGCCGACTTCGCCGGGCAGTCGGCGAGCCTCGGCTGGATCTCCTACCTCACTTTCCTCGCGCTGATCAGCATCAGCCTCGGCGTGCTCAACCTGCTGCCGATCCCGCTGCTCGACGGCGGACACCTCATGTACTATGCGATCGAGATCGTCAAGGGCACGCCGGTCTCCGAGCGCGCCATGGAGCTCGGGCAGCGTGTCGGCCTGGCGCTGCTGCTGGTGATGATGGCCTTTGCGTTCTACAACGACCTGAATCGCCTGCTGACCGGCTGAATGTTCCGCGCTCGCGTGGTTGCCGCGGTGCTTGCCGCGCTTCTGCTTGCGGCGGCCGCCCCGGTGGCCGCGCAGGGTTTCCGCCCATTCGTCGTCAAGGACATCCGCGTCGAGGGGCTGCAGCGCACCGAGCCGGGCACGGTGTTCAGCTACCTGCCGGTGAAGGTCGGCGACAGCATCGACGAGGGCAAGGCGCAAGCCGCGCTGCGCGCGCTGTACGCGACCGGCTTCTTCCAGGAGGTGCGCCTCGAGGCCGAGAACGACGTGCTGGTGGTGTTCGTGCGCGAGCGCCCGGCGATCGCGCAGATCGATTTCTCGGGCATGCGGGAGTTCGAGCCGGAGACCCTGCGCAAGGCGCTGCGCGAGCTCGGCATGGCCGAGGGGCGCATCTTCGACCGCTCGTCGCTGGAGAACGCCGAGAAGGAGATCAAGCGCCAGTACCTGTCGCGCGGCCTGTACGGCGCGGAAGTGCAGACCACCGTCACGCCGCTGGAGCGCAACCGCGTCGGCATCAACATCGCGGTCACCGAGGGCGAGGTGGCCAAGATCCGCGGCATCAACATCGTCGGCGCGCAGGCCTTCCCCGAGAGCGAGCTGCTCGAGCAGTTCGTGCTGCGCACCCCGGGCTGGCTCACCTGGTACACCAAGCACGACCGCTACTCGCGCGAGCGCCTCGCCGCCGACCTCGAGACGCTGCGCTCGTTCTACCAGAACCGCGGCTACCTCGACTTCAGCGTCGAGTCCACGCAGGTCTCGATCACGCCCGACCGGCGCGACATCTACATCACCGTCAACCTGCGCGAGGGCGACAAGTACACGGTCTCGGACGTGCGGCTCTCGGGGCAGATGCTGGTGCCGCGCGAGGAGCTCGAGAAGCTCATCCAGCTCAAGCCCGGCGACGTGTTCTCGCGCGAGAAGCTGGTGGCGAGCAACAAGGCGATCGCCGACCGCCTGGGCAACGAGGGCTACGCCTTCGCCAACGCCAACGCCATCCCGGAGCTCGACAAGGAGAAGCGCACGGTCGCGTTCAACATCGTCATCGACCCCGGCCGGCGCGTGTACGTGCGCCGCATCGACGTCGCGGGCAACAGCAAGACGCGCGACGAGGTGGTGCGCCGCGAGATGCGCCAGCTCGAGGGCGCCTTCTACGACGCCTCCAAGATCCAGCTCTCGCGCCGGCGCATCGACCGCACGCAGTACTTCGCCGAGGTGGGCGTCGAGACGCACCCGGTCGAGGGCAGCCCCGACCAGGTCGACGTGGTGTACACCGTGAAGGAGAAGCCGACCGGGGCGGTGCTGCTCGGCATCGGCTTCTCGAGCGTCGAGGACGTCGCGCTCTCGGCCTCGCTCACGCAGTCGAACGTGTTCGGCACCGGCAAGTTCCTCTCGCTCAACGTCAACAGCGGCAGCGTGAACACCGTCTACTCGCTTTCCTACCTCGATCCCTATTACACCGTCGACGGCGTCAGCCAGGGCTTCGACCTCTACAAGCGCGAGACCGACGCCTCGAGCCTGGCGGTCGGCCCGTACACCACCGACGCGGTGGGCGGCGGGATCAAGTTCGGCTACCCGGTGGCGGAGACCGTGAGCCTGGACTTCGGGCTCAACCTGGAGTCGGTCCGGCTCGAGACCTTCGCCAACAGCCCGCTGCAATACCTCAACTTCGTGCAGAGCTTCGGCAACGATTACACCTACGGCGCGGCGACCGCGGGGGTGGCGCGCGACACGCGCGACAGCCTGATCCGCACCACCGCCGGCACCTACCAGCGCGCGAGCAGCGAGCTGGCGAGCGGCGACCTTCAGTACTACCGCCTGGGATACCAGCACCAGTGGTACTACCCCTGGTCGCGGGACCTCACCTTGGCGCTCGGCGGCGAGGCGGGCTACGCCGCGGGCTACGGCAACCGGCCGCTGCCGTTCTTCAAGAATTTCTTCGTCGGCGGACCCGGAACGGTGCGCGGCTACCGCCCGTTCTCGCTCGGCCCGCAGGACGCCATCGGCAACACGGTCGGCGGCAACCGCAAGCTCACCGGCAGCGCCGAGCTGCTGTTTCCGATGCCGGGCGCGAACCGCGACCCCTCGCTGCGCCTCGCGGCCTTCCTCGACGCGGGCCAGGTCTACGTCAACAAGATCGAGCTCTCGGATCTGCGCTACTCGACCGGGCTCGCCCTGTTCTGGTCTTCGCCCCTCGGCCCGCTGCGCCTGTCCTACGCCTACCCGCTCAACGCCGAAAGCGGGGACCGCATCCAGAGGCTACAATTCACCTTCGGCACCGGATTCTGAAGCGGGAAAAAATGCTCAAGCAGAAGCTGCTCGTCCTCGCCGCCTCGGCCGCGCTCGTGTCGCTTCCCGCGGCCGGCCAGAGCACGCCGCCGCGGCAGCCCAAGATCGGGTTCGTCAACACCCAGCGCATCCTGAGCCAGTCGGCCCCTGCGGTCCAGGCGCAGAAACGGCTCGAGGCCGAGTTCCAGAAGCGCGACCAGGAGCTCGCGCGCATCGCCGACGAGCTCAAGCGCATGCAGGCGGACCTCGACAAGAACGCGGTCACCATGGGCGAGACGCAGCGGCGCAACAAGGAGCGCGAGTTCGGCGAGCTGAACCGGGACTTCCAGCGCAAGCAGCGCGAGTTCCGCGAAGACCTGAACCAGCGCAAGAACGAGGAGCTGAAGCAGGTGATCGACCACGCCGATCGCATCGTCCGCCAGATCGCCGAGCAGGAGAAGTTCGACATCATCTTCCAGGAGATGCCGGCCTACGTCAGCCCGCGCATCGACATCACCGACAAGGTGATCAAGGCGCTGGAAGGCAAGTCGTCCGCGAAATGACGGCATGCCGGGGCCGCTCACGCTCGGGCAGATCGTCTCGCGTCTCGGCGGCCGCGTCGTCGGCGATGCCGGCATCCTGATCGGCCAGGTCGGCTCGCTCGACAAGGCGGGCGCCGGCCAGATCACCTTCCTTTCGAACAAGAAAAGTCTCTCGAAACTTGCTGCGACACGCGCGGCCGCCGTGATCCTCGCCCCCGAGAACGAGAGCCTGACCGCGCTGCCGCGCATCGTGGCCGAGCGCCCCTACGCCTACTTCGCCCGGGTGTCGCAGCTCTTCAACCCCCTCAGCACTCAGCCGCCCGGGGTGCACCCTTCGGCCGTCGTCTCGGAGGAGGCCGTTCTGGGGCAGGGCGTGTCGATCGGCCCGGGCTGCGTCATCGGCGCGGGTGTGACGATCGGCGACGAGAGCTGCCTCTACCCGCGCGTGGTGGTCTATGCCGGGTGCTCCCTGGGGAAGCGGGTGATCGTGCATTCGGGCGCGGTGATCGGCGCCGACGGCTTCGGCATTGCCGCCGAAGAGGGCCGCTGGATCAAGATCCCGCAGATCGGCGCCGTGCGCATCGGCGACGACGTCGAGATCGGCGCCAACAGCGCCATCGACCGCGGCGCGCTCGACGACACCGTGATCGAGGACGGCGTGAAGCTCGACAACCTGGTGCAGATCGCGCACAACGTGCGCGTGGGCGCGCACACCGCCATCGCCGGCTGCGCCGGGGTCGCGGGCAGCGCCGACATCGGCCGGCATTGCACCATCGGCGGCGCGGCGGTGATCCTCGGGCACCTGAGGATCGTCGACCACGTGCACGTCTCGGCCGGCACGCTGATCTCGCGCTCGATCCTCAAGCCGGGCACCTATACCGGCGTGTACCCGTTCGATGAGCACTCCTCGTGGACGCGCAGCGCGGCGCAGCTGCGCCGCAAAGGGAAGAAAAATGGCTGAAATCTACATCGACGAGTTGCTGGCGCACATTCCGCAGCGCTACCCGGTGCTGATGATCGACCGGGTGAAGGAATGCGAGCCCGGCAAGCGCGTGGTGGCGCTGAAGAACGTCTCGGCCAACGAGCCGTACTTCCAGGGGCATTTCCCGGGGCGGCCGATCATGCCGGGGGTGCTGATCCTCGAGGCCATGGCGCAGGCGGCGGGCGTGCTGGTGTTCAGCGGCCGCGACACGAAGCGCGAGAAGGACTCCGTCTACTACTACGTCGGCATCGACAATGCGCGCTTCAAGAAACCGGTGGTGCCGGGGGACCAGCTCGAGCTCGAGGTGCGCCTGGAGCGGGCGCTGCGCGGCATCGGCAAGTTCGCGTGCGTGGCGAGGGTGGCCGGAGAGGTCGTCGCCGAAGCCACCATCCTGTGCACCGTGCGTTCGCCCGGGCGTCCATGACGGCGCAGGTCCATCCCACGGCCATCCTCCAGCCCGGGGCGCGCCTGGCGGGCGACGTAACGGTCGGGCCCTACTCGGTGATCGGCCCGCAGGTGGAGGTGGGCGAGGGCACCTGGATCGGCGCGCACGTGGTGCTCGACGGGCGAACGCGCATCGGGCGCGACAACCGCATCTTCCACTTCGCCTCGATCGGCGCCCCGCCGCAGGACAAGAAGTACGCGGGCGAGGACACGGCGGTGGAGATCGGCAGCGGCAACACGATCCGCGAGTACGTCACCATCAACCGCGGCACCGCGCTCGACGCCGGCGTCACGCGCGTCGGCGACGACAACTGGATCATGGCCTACGTGCACTTCGCGCACGACTGCCAGATCGGCAGCCACGCCATCTTCGCCAACGCCTGCCAGCTCGCGGGCCACGTCAGCGTGGGCGACTGGGCGATCCTCGGCGCCACCACCCTGGTGCACCAGTTCGTGCACATCGGCGCGCACTCGTTCACCGGCATGGGCACCTATCTGCCGCGGGACCTGCCGCCGTTCGTGAAGGCGGCGGGCAACATGGCGAAGCCTTACGGCATCAACAGCGAAGGCTTGAAGCGGCGGGGCTTCGCGCCGGAGACGATCAGCGCGCTGAAGCGGGCCTACCGCACGCTCTACCGCAGCGGCCTGGGCCTCGAGGAGGCGCGCCGCGAGCTCCAGGCGCAGGCCGCCGGCGAGCCGCAGGTGCGCGAGATGCTGGATTTCCTGGCGAGAAGCAAGCGGGGATTCATCCGCTAGTGAGCGACGTTCTGCGGGTCGGGATGGTGGCGGGAGAGGCCTCGGGCGACCAGATCGCGGCGCATCTCATCGCCGCGCTCAAGGCGCGCGGCCGGCCGATGCTGTTCGCGGGCATCGGCGGGCCGAAGATGGCGGCGCAGGGCTTCGAGTCGCAGTTTCCGATGGAGAAGCTCTCGGTGCGGGGCTACGCGGAGGCGCTGCGCCATTACCGCGAGATCATGAGCATCCGGCGGCGGCTCGCGCGCGCCATGCTCGCCGAGCGGCCCGACCTGTTCATCGGCGTGGACTCCTCGGACTTCAACCTGGACCTCGAGCGCCGGCTGAAGGAGGCCGGCATTCCGACCGTGCACTACGTGAGCCCCTCGGTGTGGGCCTGGCGACGCTGGCGCGTGCGCCGCGTGGCGCGCTCGGTGAGCCACATGCTGGTGATGTTCCCGTTCGAGGCACCGCTCTACCAGAAGGCCGGCGTCCCGGTCACCTACGTCGGCCATCCGCTCGCCGACCTGATCCCGCTGCAGCCGGCCAAGGCGGAGGCGCGCTCGCAGCTGCGCCTGCCGGCGCGCAAGCTCATCGTCGCGCTTCTTCCCGGCAGCCGGCGCTCGGAGCTGCACTACATGGCGGCGGCCTTCGTGCTCGCGGCGCATCGCTTCCGGCAGGAAGTGCCCGACGTGCATTTCGTCTGCCCGACGGTGACGCGCGACACGCGCGACATGTTCGAGCGCGCGGTGCACGAGCAGCAACGCACCGACCTGCCGCTCACGCTGCTGTTCGGGCATTCGCACGAGGCGCTCGCGGCCGCCGACCTCGCGCTGGTGGCGAGCGGCACCGCGACGCTCGAGGCGGCGCTGTTCAAGACGCCCATGGTCATCGCCTACCGGCAGTCGCCGCTCACCTGGGCCCTGATGCGCTCGATGCTGTACCTGCCCTACGTCGGCATGCCCAACATCCTGGCCGGCGAGCGGCTGGTGCCCGAGCTGCTGCAGGGGGAGGCGACGCCCGCCGCGCTCGCCGCGGCGCTGCTCGCGTTGCTGCGCGACACCGCCGCCCAGCGCCGGCAGGTCGAGCGCTTCCACGAGTTCCACCACCTGCTGCGGCAGAACACCGCCGAGAAGGCCGCCGACGCAGTGCTTTCCGTTCTGGAGAGGAAGAATTCCTGACCTGCTCATCTGCGGCGTCGACGAAGCGGGGCGGGGGCCGCTCGCCGGTCCCGTGTACGCCGCCGCGGTGATCCTCGACCCGGCGCGCCGGGTGAACGGCCTCGCGGATTCCAAGATCCTTGCACCAGAAAGAAGAGGAGTGCTCGCCGCCCGCGTCAAGGAGCGCGCCGTCGCCTGGGCGGTGGCCTGGGCGAGCGTCGAGGAGATCGACCGCTTCAACATCTTTCGCGCCTCGCTGCTCGCCATGCGGCGCGCGGTCGAGGCGCTCGCGGTGGCGCCCGAGGAGGCATGGATCGACGGCCAGCATTGCCCGCAGCTGCCCTGCCGCGCGCGCGCCATCGTCGACGGCGACGCGCGCCACAAGATGATCTCCGCCGCCTCGATCCTCGCCAAGACCGAGCGCGACGCCGAGATGACGCGCCTGCACCAGCGCTTCCCCGAGTACGGCTTCGACCGCCACAAGGGCTACGCCACCGCCGAGCATCTCGACCGCCTCGGCCGCCTGGGACCCTGCGAGATCCATCGGCGCAGCTTCTACCCGGTCGGCGTGTTCCAGAAGGACCTGTTCGCCGATGGCTGGAGCGCGATGGCCGAATCGCTGCGCGTGCGCAGCTATCGCCTGTTGTGCGAAGCGAGGAAGCTCTGCGCCACCGCCGGCCTGCGCCTGGCGGACTTCGAGCACGAGCATCGACGCCTGAAGCGCGAGTACGCCGACGTGCTCGCCGCCAAGGATGCCTCGGGGCACGTCGAGCTCGTCAACGCGCTGCTGCGCGAGGCCAGGGCGCGGCGCCAAAAAGCTTGATCACCTCGAAGGACAACCCGCGCGTCAGGCGCTGGGCGAGGCTCGTCCGGGACGCGCGCTTGCGGCGGCAGGAGCGGCGCGCGATCGTCGAAGGGCCGCACCTGGTCGCCCAGGCAAGGCCGCTCGTGCTCCTGGTGAGCGAATCGGGCCGCGGCCGCGACGAAATCCGGGATCTCCTCGGCGGGCGGGAGGCGGTCGTTCTGGCGGACAGGCTGTTTCGCGCCATGGTCGACGCAGAGAACCCTCCCGGCATCGCCGCCGAGATCGAAATCCCCGCGCCGGCCGCACAGATCACTGCCCCGGCGGTGTTCCTGGAAGGGGTGCAGGACCCCGCGAACGTCGGCGCCATCCTGCGCAGCGCCGCCGCGTTCGGCGTGCGCTCGGCGATCCTGGACCGCGCCTGCGCCGACCCCTGGTCGCCCAAGGCCCTGCGCGCCGCGATGGGCGGGCACTTCGCCTTGCGGATGCGCGAAACCTCCGCCCTGGGGGAAGAACTGCAGCGCTTCCAGGGGCGCGTGCTGTGCACGGTTCCGCGCGGCGGCGTGATGCTTTCCGCAGCGGACCTGTCGGGACCCCTTGGATGGCTGTTCGGCGCCGAGGGGAGCGGCGTGAGCCCCGCGCTCCAGGCGAAAGCCGCCCAGCGGGTGACGATCCCGACGGCGCCAGGAACCGAATCGATCAACGTCGCCGCAGCCGCGGCGATCTGCTTCCACGCCGCCTTCAGTAGACCTGGCGGTGGATCCTGAGCTCGCGCAGGATGGTGGTGGCGATCTCCTCGATCGACTTGCTGGTCGAGTTGATGCTGCGGATGCCTTCGCGGCGCATCAGGTTCTCGGCCTCCTCGACCTCGTAGCGGCAGTTGTCGATCTCGGCGTAGCGGCTTCCCGGGCGGCGCTCGTTGCGGATCTCGTGCAGCCGCTCGGGGGCGATGGTCAGGCCGTAGAGGCGGGTCTTGTGCAAGCGCAGCGCCTCGGGCAGCTTCATGCGGTGGAAGTCCTCGGGAATGAGCGGGTAATTGCCCGCCTTGACGCCGAATTGCAGCGCCAGGTATAGGCTGGTCGGCGTCTTGCCGCTGCGCGACACTCCGATCAGGATCACGTCGGCCTGGCCGAGCTCGCGGTGCGAGGCGCCGTCGTCGTGCGCCATCGCGAAATTGATCGCCTCGATGCGCTGCTGGTACTCCTTTTTGTCCATCGCGCTGTGGGAGCGCCCGATCGTATGGCTCGACTTGAGCCCCAGCCCCGCCTCGAGCGGGTCGATGAAGGTCTCGAAGAAGTCGAGGAACAGGGCGTGGGCGCGCCGCAGCACCTGGCGCACGTCGTGGTTCACCAGCGTGGAGAACACGACCGGCCGCCCGTTGCCGCTGGCCGCCTCCGCCTCGATGCGCGCCACGCACTCCTCGGCCTTCTCGGCGCTGTCGATGAAGGGCACGGTGACCTGGTTGAACTCCACGCCCTCGAACTGGGTGAGCAGGCTGTGGCCCAGCATCTGGGCCGTGATGCCGGTGCCGTCGGAGACGAAGAAGACGGTGCGCCGCTGACCCATGGCCGATAAAATACACCTCGAATGCGCGTAGCGTGGCTCAAGGATCTCCGTATGACGAACCTCGACCAGGTCGGGGGAAAGAACGCCTCGCTGGGCGAGATGATCGGCAGCCTTGCCGCGGCGGGGATCCGCGTGCCGGGCGGCTTCGCCACGAGCGCGGACGCGTTCCGCGAGTTCCTGGCGGCCGATGGGCTGGACAAGCGCATCGAGCAGCGCCTGAGCGCGCTCGACCCGAAGGACGTGAAGGCGCTTGCGGCCGGCGGTGCGGAAATCCGCTCGTGGATGCTGGCTCGCCCGTTTCCGGTCAAGCTTGAGCAAGAAATAAGATCTTATTTTCAGCAGCTTGAAAAGAAAACCTCAAGCGATACCTCATTTGCCGTACGCTCCTCCGCCACAGCCGAGGATCTGCCCGAGGCCTCTTTCGCCGGCCAGCAGGAAACCTTCCTCAACATCCGCGGCGTCGAGCACGTGCTGGAGGCGATCCGGCACGTCTACGCCTCGCTCTACAACGATCGGGCCATCTCCTACCGCGCGCACCACGGCTTCGTGCACGCCGACGTAGCGCTCTCGGCGGCGGTGCAGCAGATGGTGCGCAGCGACCTCGGCGCGAGCGGCGTCACCTTCACGCTCGACACCGAGTCCGGCTTCAGGGACGTGGTGTTCACCACCGCGGCCTACGGCCTGGGCGAGCTGCTGGTCCAGGGCTCGGTCAACCCCGACGAGTTCTACGTGCACAAGCCGATGCTCGAGCGCGGCCGGCCGGCGATCGTGCGGCGCAGCCTCGGCTCGAAGCTGCAGAAGATGGTTTTCGGCCCGGCCAGCCAGCGGGGTCGCTCCACCAAGGTGGTCGATGTTGAAGAAACTCAACGCAACAAATTCTCGTTGAGCGACGCCGAAGTGCTCGAGCTCGCCCGTTACGCGGTCGCCATCGAGAAGCATTACGGCCGGCCGATGGACATTGAGTGGGCGAAGGACGGCACCGACGGGCTCCTGTACGTGCTGCAGGCGAGGCCCGAGACCGTCAAGTCGCGCACCCGCGACCTCGAGGAGCGCTACGCGCTCAAGGGCAGGTCGCGCGTACTGGTCAGCGGCCGCGCGATCGGCCACAAGATCGGCAGCGGCACGGTGCGGCTGGTCGCCGACGCCTCGCAGATGGACCGGATCAGGAAGGGCGACGTGCTGGTCACCGACATGACCGACCCGAACTGGGAGCCGGTGATGAAGCTCGCCGCGGCGATCGTCACCAACCGCGGCGGCAGGACCTGCCACGCGGCGATCATCGCGCGCGAGCTCGGCATCCCGGCGGTGGTCGGCTGCGCGCAGGCGACCGCGCGGCTCAAGGACGGGCAGGGCGTCACCATCTCGTGCGCCGAGGGCGACACCGGCAACGTGTACGAGGGGCTGCTGCCGTTCGAGGTCTCGACGCGCGAGCGCGGCGAGATGCCGCGCATCGGCGTGAAGATCGCGATGAACGTAGGCAATCCCCAGCTCGCCTTCGAGTTCGCCCAGTTGCCCAACGCCGGGGTGGGCCTCGCGCGCCTGGAGTTCATCATCAACAACGAGATCGGCGTGCACCCGAGGGCCTGCCTGGAGCACGAGAAGTTGCCTCCGGAGCTCAGGAAGAAGCTCTCCGAGAAGAGCCGCGGCTACCCCGACGCGACCACCTTCTTCCGCGAGAAGATGGTCGAGGGGGTGGCGACGATTTGCGCCGCCTTCTGGCCCAAGCCGGTGATCGTGCGGCTCTCGGACTTCAAGTCGAACGAGTACAAGAAGCTGCTCGGCGGCGAGCGCTACGAGCCCGACGAGGAGAACCCGATGCTCGGCTTGCGCGGCGCCTCGCGCTACGTCGCGCCGAGCTTCCGCGAATGCTTCGAGCTCGAGTGCGCCGCCATGCGCAAGGTGCGCGAGGAGCTCGGGCTGACCAACCTCGAGCTGATGGTGCCCTTCGTGCGCACGGTCGGCGAAGCCCAGAAGGTCCTGAAGCTGATGGAGGAGAACGGCCTGCAGCGCGGCAAGAACGGGCTGCGCATCGTGATGATGTGCGAGCTGCCCTCCAACGCGCTGCTCGCCGAGGAGTTCCTGGAGCTGTTCGACGGCTTCTCGATCGGCTCGAACGACATGACCCAGCTCACGCTCGGCCTGGACCGCGACTCGGGCCTGGTGGCGGAGAGCTTCGACGAGCGCGATCCGGCGGTGAAGATGCTGCTCGCGATGGCGATCCGCGCCTGCCGCAAGCACGGCAAGTACGTCGGCATCTGCGGCCAGGGGCCCTCCGACCATCCGGACCTCGCGCGCTGGCTGATGGAGCAGGGCATCGAGAGCCTCTCGCTCAATCCGGACACCGTGGTGTCGACCTGGATGTCGCTCGCCGAGCCGCCGGCGCAGAAGCACTCAGCGGTGGCGTAGCAGCCTCTGCTTCTCGCGGTTCCACTCCTTCTCGCGCTCGGCGGCGCGCTTGTCGTGCTTGAGCTTGCCGCGCGCCAGCCCGATTTCCAGCTTGATCCTGCCCTTGGCGTAGTGAAGGTCGAGCGGCACCAGCGTATAGCCGCGCTGCTCGACCTTGCCGATCAGCCGCTGGATCTCCTCGCCGCGCAGCAGCAGCTTGCGGCTGCGGGTCGGGTCGGGGGTGAAATGCGTCGAAACCGTGGGCAGCGGGCTGATGTGCGCGCCGATCAGGTACAGTTCCGCGCCGCGCACCATGACATAGCCCTCGCCAAGCTGCGCGCGGCCGGCACGGATCGCCTTCACCTCCCAGCCCTCGAGCGCGAGCCCCGCCTCGTAGCGCTCCTCGATGAAGTAGTCGTGAAACGCCTTGCGGTTCTGGACAATAGACATAAGAACGAAAGCAAAAACAGGGACAGACCACGTTTTCTTGCCGCCCCCCTGACAAGGGGGGAGCGAGCTTGCGAGCGGGGGGTTGCCGTTCGCGAAAAACGTGGTCTGTCCCTGATTTCGCCTCTGATTTCGCCTTTGGTCCCCGGGGGGTCGATTCTCCCATGAAGCGCATCACCCGCTCGGCAATCGTGGCCCACAGCGCGCAGGCGATGTACGCGCTGGTCGAGGACATCGAGTCCTATCCGCGCTTCCTGCCGTGGTGCCTGGAGGCGCGGGTGCACGAGCGCGTGCCGGGCGAGACCCGCGCCACGCTCACGGCGGGCCTGGGCAAGCTGCGCCAGTCCTTCACCACGCGCAACCGCAACCGGCCGGGCGAGGCGATCGACCTGCGCCTCGAGCGGGGGCCGTTCCGCGTCTTCTCCGGCGCCTGGCGCTTCACGGCGCTCTCGGCGCGCAGCTGCGAGATCGAGTTCACGCTCGAATACGAGCTCGCGAGCCGCGCCCTCGCGAAGCTGCTCGCGCCGCTCTTCGACCGCATCGCCAACACCATGGTCGATGCCTTCACGCGCCGCGCCGAGGAGGTGCACGGCCATGCTTAGAATCGAGGTGGTCCAGGCGTTGCCCGGGAAGGCATCGATCGTCAGGCTGGAGCTGCCCGACGGGGCGAGCGTGCGCGACGCGCTCGCCGCGGCCGGAATCGAGTGGCAAGGACAGAAGCTCGGGGTGTTCGGCGAGCAAGTCGCGCCGGACGCGCGCGTCGCGGACGGCGACCGGGTGGAGATCTACCGCCCGCTCGAGATGGATGCCAGGGAGGCGCGCCGGCGGCGCGTGCTCAAGAAGCGATAGCGCGCGTCAGTTGCAGGACTGCTGAGCGGCCTGGCGTGCCTTCGCCAGCTCCTGCGCGCGCTGCGCGTCGTCGAGGTAGTAGCGCTCGCCCTGGTTGTCGGTGCGCGAGATGCGCTGCCCGCTCTCGATGGTGCGGACATATTCCTGCGCGCGCGCGCAGTTTTCCCGTTTCGCCTGCGCGTCCTGGGCGGCGAGCTCCTGCTTCTCGCGCGCCTTCTGCGCCTCCTGCTGGCGCTTGCGGAACTCGGCATCCTTCTCCGCCGCGCTGAGCGGCCCCTTGGCTCCCGG
>MERP01000107.1:5197-5479 GCA_001772055.1 Betaproteobacteria bacterium RIFCSPLOWO2_12_FULL_68_19 | reverse complement strand
CGGTTTCGGCGTCGTTTTTTCAGACCGGGCGCTTGAATTCCTGCGCGCCGACGATCCCGAGACCTTCGCGCTCATCACGCCCGCGATGCAAACCTGGACCGACCTCACGGTGGTCCACCGGGGCACGCCGGTCGTCATCGACGGCATCGGCTTTGCCGCGATCGGCCGGCTGCGGCTGCTGCAATTGCTGCAGCAGCGCCTGGAGAGCGTCGCGGTGCGGCCGGAGTACGAAAATGCGCTGCAAAGCAACGAAGAACTGCGAGGTTACGATCTCGTCGTCGC
>MERP01000107.1:0-5186 GCA_001772055.1 Betaproteobacteria bacterium RIFCSPLOWO2_12_FULL_68_19 | reverse complement strand
TCAATTCCTTCGTGCGGCGCTCGCAGGGCGACGCGTTCGGCACGAGCGTGACGCACCTGCAGAACAAGTTTGCCTGGTACGGCACCGCGAAGTCCTTCGGCACGCTCACGCAGACCTTCGTCAGCGGCACGGACGGGACCTTCAATGCCCACCATTACCGCCACTCGGCGCGGATGAGCACCTTCGTCGTAGAGTGCGATCCGGCGACCTGGGACAGGGCGGGATTCGCGGCGATGGACGAGGCCGCGACGCTGGCGTACTGCGAGCGGGTGTTTGCCGACGCGCTCACCGGGCACCGTCTGGTCTCCAACAAGTCCGTGTGGCGCAATTTCCCGAACCTGCGCAACGCGCGCTGGTCGGCGGGCAATACGGTGCTGCTGGGGGATGCGCAGCGTACCGCGCATTTCTCGATCGGTTCGGGCACCCGGCTGGCGATGGAAGACGCGATCGCGCTGACGAAATCCCTGTGCGAATACGGCAACGACCTGCCGGGAGCGCTGGCGGCGTTCGAAGCGGCCCGGCGGCCGGTCGTCGAAAAGCTGGTCGCGGCGGCGGATGCGAGCGCCGACTGGTACGAGCATTTCCCGGTGCACATGAAACTCGCGCCGCGCGAGTTCGCCTGGAGCTACATCCAGAGGAGCGGCCGCATCGATCCGGAGAAGCTGCGCAAGATCGCGCCGAAATTCGTCGGCGGCCCATAGGAGGAGCGACCCATGCTGTTTCCCACGACCCTGGTCGGCAGCTACCCGCAGCCGGAGTGGCTGATCGACCGTGAAAAGCTCGCCGGGCGTTTCCCGCCCCGGCTGCGCGCGAAAGAGCTCTGGCGCGTGCCCGAGCCCTGGCTGGCGCAGGCGCAGGACGATGCGACGCTGCTCGCGATCCGGGCGCAGGAAGAAGCGGGCCTGGACATCGTCACCGACGGCGAAATTCGCCGCGAGAGCTACTCGAACCGCTTTGCCACGGCGCTCGAAGGCGTCGACCTCGACAATCCCGGCAAGGGGCTCGACCGATCGGGCCACCCGATCACGCTGCCGCGCATCGCGGGAAAGATCAGGCGCCGGCATCCGGTTGAAGTTGATGATCTTCTTTTTTTGAAAAAAAATACAAAAAGGATGGTCAAGATCACCTTGCCTGGACCGTTCACCATGAGCGAGCAGGCGCAGAACGACTACTACCGGAGCGGGGAAGAGGCGGCGATGGACTACGCCGCGGCGGTGAACGAGGAGATCCGCGATTTGTTCGCCGCGGGCGCCGACGTGGTGCAGATCGACGAGCCCTGGATGCAGGCGCGGCCCGAGAAGGCCCGCCAGTACGGCCTCAAGGCGCTCAACCGCGCGCTCGAGGGGACCAAGGGCACGACCGCGGTGCACGTGTGCTTCGGCTACGCGGCGGTGATTCACCAGAAACCGTCGGGCTATTCGTTCCTGCCCGAATTCGCGGCTTGCGCCTGCCACCAGGTGTCGATCGAGGCCGCGCAGCCCGCGCTCGACTGTTCGGTTCTGTCCGGCCTGAAAAACAAGAAAATAATGATCGGCTGCATCGACCTGAACGACATGACCATCGAAACGCCGCAGACGGTCGTCGCACGGATCAAGCGCGCGCTGCCTTACGTGCCGAAGGAAAACGTGATCCTCGCGCCCGACTGCGGCATGAAATACCTGCCGCGCGACATCGCTTACGGGAAGATGAAGGCGATGGTCGAGGGCGCGAGAATCCTGCGCGCCGAATTTACCTGATGACCTCGGGCGGAGCCGGGTCCGCGTGCAGTTTCTCGACCAGCGCGGCGCGCCGCTCCAGCACGGCGCGCTGGTTGATGTAGCCCTTGTCGGTGATTTCGTTGGCGTCGATCGACGGCGGCTCCGCCATCACCAGCGCGCGCACCGGGTGCATCGAGCTGCCGCCTTCGCCGGCCAGCGCCTTCAGCGCGCTCGCGATCTTTTCGCGGATCTGCCCGGCTGAAAGGTCCTTGGCCACAGCGGGATTGAGAAACACCAGCGCGCCGGTCTCGTCGCGGTCGTGGCCGGTGATCACGGCGTCCTGGATCAGCGGGTCGCCCGCCGCGATCAGCTTCACGCGCACCGCGCCGACGTGCACCCAGGTGCCGGTGGTGAGCTTGAAGTCCTCGGCCACGCGGCCGTCGAACTCCAGCCCTTTGCCCGGAACCGCCGGGTCGCTGAATTTCATCGCGTCGCCGATGCGGTAG
The DNA here is from genome assembly GCA_001772055.1 of Betaproteobacteria bacterium RIFCSPLOWO2_12_FULL_68_19. GTDB lineage: Bacteria > Pseudomonadota > Gammaproteobacteria > Burkholderiales > SG8-39 > SCGC-AG-212-J23. Next base: position 2,983 of record MERP01000107.1, on the reverse strand, counting down.
AAGCCCTCTTCGTCGAACGCCGCTTTGGTGAGGTCGTCCCGCCGGAAATAGCCCCGCGTCACGTTCGGCCCGCGCACCCGGACCTCGAGTTTGCCCGCGGCCGGCACCAGCTTCAGTTCGCAACCGGCGACCGGCAGACCGATGACGCCGGCGCGCTCGATCGGGAAATGCACCTGGGCGGCGAGCGGCGAGGTCTCGGTCGAACCCCAGGCCGAGAGCATCGCCAGGCCGCCGGGTTTCTCCGCCTGCGCGAGCTTCTCGATGCGCTTCCAGAGGCTCTGCGGCAGCGCCGCGGCGGCGTAGAACACCACGTCCAGCTCGCGAAAGAAGTTCCTGCGCAGCTTTTCGTCGGCTTCGAGGAACGGCAGCAGCAGGTCGAAGCCGCGCGGCACGTTGAAATAGATGGTCGGCGAAACCTCGCCGAGGTTGCGCGCGGTCGTCTCGATCAGTCCCGGCGCCGGCTTGCCGCCGTCGATGTAGAGCGTGCCGCCGTTCCTCAGCACCATGTTGAAATTGTGATTGCCGCCGAAGGTATGGTTCCAGGGCAGCCAATCCACGATCACCGGCGGCCGCTCTTCCACGAACGGCCAGCCCTGCGCCAGCATCTGCTGGTTGGCGCAGAGCATGCGGTGCGTGTTGATCACGCCCTTGGGCGTGCCGGTCGACCCCGAGGTGAACAGGATCTTCGCCACGCTGTCGGGCGTCAGGCGCGAGAAGGCGACTTCCAGCGTCGAGCCCGGGTTGGTCTCGAGGAGCTGCGCGACCGGCGTCGAGGTGGCGCCGACCGCTGCCAGCGCAGGCGCGAATTTCTCCGGATCGGCGGCGAACACCAGGCCCGGCCGGATCAGTTCGAAGATGTATTTCAGCTTGGCGAAGTCCTTCGACATGAGCGAGTACGCAGGGGAAATTGGCGCTACCGGTATTCCCACGTGCATCGCGCCCAGCGCGAGCAGCGCATGATCCACGCTGTTGTCCGAGAGGATCGCGACCGGCCTGGTCGCGTCCAGTCCCAGGTTGAGCAGCGCCTGGCCGATGCGGCGCGCATCCGACAGCGCGTCGCGGTAGGTCACCCGCCGCCAGGCGTCGCCCTTGCGCTCGGCGAGGAAGCTGCGGTCCGGCGCGCTCTCGTGCCAGTGCACCAGCCAGTCGCCGACCGCGCGCGCGTAGGGTTTCAGCGCCTGCGGCGAGCGCAGCACCATCACGCCACCGGCGCGCTTTTCCACGTGGACCTCGGCCGGCGCGTAGCGCAGGCTCATATGCGGACGCATGTGACTTGACCGATCGTTTGTACCGGGATCGCTGTTACTTTACCGCACTATCCTCGGCTGCTACCAGATGCGCTTCACGCCGTACTTGCGGAATATCGGGTCGGCAGTGACGACCGCCAGTTCTTCCTCGAGCGCCTGGGCGATCAGCAGCCGGTCAAACGGATCGCCATGGTGAGGGGCGAGCGTTTCGACGCGCCCGACATGCGCCATCCGGATGTCCAGCATGCGGAAGCCGTTGGCAGCGACGTGGTCGACGACGTAGCGCCCGACCGGAAGGGCGAGTTTCAGCTTGCCCAAGCCGGACTTGATCGCCAGCTCCCAGGCGCTGACCAGGCTGATCAGGCAGTCGTTTCCCTGGTTGGCAAGCGCCGCGCGGGCTTTCGCGGGCAGAACGCGGTCCCCTTCCACCCACCACAAAAAGACATGCGTGTCGACAAGAACGCGCATCAAACGTAATCGTCGAAACCCTTCGGCGTGGCGTCGAAGTCGGGCGCAATATAGAGGATCTGGCCTTTGCCGGAGCCCGGCTCGCGGGGCCGCTTTGGTTGATCCAACGGCACCAGCCTGAGGACCGGCTTGTTGTCCTTGGCGATAATGACTTCCTCTCCCAGCATGGCTTTCCGAACGAGCCGGGAGAAATTGGCCTTGGCTTCGGCAATATTGAATTTGGACATCGCCGCACCGCTCGCAGATTAAGGTTGGTCATTTTATATGACCAACCTGGGTCAGGCAAGCGAGCGAGGACGCAGACAGGTGCTCCTCTCCGCTAGGCGAAGGCCTCGGCGCGCTTGAGAAGCTCGGGCAGGTTCGGCTCCGCGGGATTGCGCGGCTTGCCGGGATGGATGATCGCGACCTGGCAGGTTTCCGCCGCCTCCACCAGCTGCGCATAGGTACCGGCATCCGGGTTGGCGATATACGCCTGCTGGTTCTCGTTGTAGGCGAACATCTTGTCGTTGATTTGCGTGCACTCGTTGCAGGTCGTGCAGCGCGCGGTCTCGATGTAGGCCTCGTCCGGAGACCTTTTTTCTTCCGGCTCGGCCACGGCGGCCGGTGCGGTAGCGGCAGCGGCCGGCGCGGCCGATGCCGGCGCACTGGTCTGCGGCGCAGGTGCGGCGGCGGCTTGCTGCGCCAGTTCCTCCCGGGCCTGCCTGTCCTTCGCCAGCAGCCGCTCCGCGTGGGAGTTGTGGATGCCGCCGAGTTCCTGCAGGCTGTGCCAGGACTCCCGGCAACGCAGCGCGGCGCGCATCAGCCGGTCATCGACGATGGCGCGATGCAGAACGTTGTCCCGATCCACCAGCGTGACGTACGGCACCGCTTCCTGCGCGTCCCTGGCGCCGCGGCGCAGATATTCGTCGGCGGGAATCATGCTTGCGTTCCACTTCGCGCGCGGCACGCGGGCGAAGTGGCCGGCATGGCGCTGGTCGGAGGCGACGAAATCCACGAAGGTGAAGCCGGTTTCCGTGCGCACCCGCTGGTGATTCTCGTCCTCGTAGGAGAAGTCCTGCACCGGCCAGTCGGCCTCGACCTGGGAATTCGCCCCCAGGTGGAAGCGCGACGCCCAGTTCGGGCCCGCGGACGGGTCGTAGATGTAGGCCGGGAAAGCGCGCGATTCCATCGCCGCTGCGGCGACCAGGTACGGCGGCAGGCTGCCGGTCTTGCCGGATGCGCCGGAATACACGCTGAACAGCGCCGGGCCGGCGTAGGACATGCCCTTC
>MERP01000106.1 GCA_001772055.1 Betaproteobacteria bacterium RIFCSPLOWO2_12_FULL_68_19 | reverse complement strand
TTCCGGGCTTCCGGTGGGTCTCATCGTGCACCTCTCACCGGGAGTATAGGACATTATTTAAGCAGGAACCATTAGTCGGCGCGGATAGTGCTCCCTGCGTGTACGATCCGGCGGCGCGAGCGTCGTACCAGCTCCCTGAAGAGGCGCTCATGGCGGGCCGGGCCTTCATCAGCGGCATAGTCCACGAAAGCAGCTCATGGAAAGATCTCTGGCAGTGGTTCATAGAGAGGAACGAGCGGTTCGACGTCCTCGATCGCATCGACGGACTCGAGGTCGGCCAACGAATACTGGATCGATGCCGCGTGCTGAAGGAGTACCCTTCGCGGGCCGAGCCAAGGTCACCGCAGGACGGCGATGCGTTTCACGAGTCGAAGCTGGCGGCGTTCGATTTCCCTCTGCATCAGCTCGTCGAGGCCGAGCGGCAGCGTCAGATTGAAGGGATGGTGGCCGCCGCTGCGCGCCTTATCAGGCTGGTCGGATCTAGAGCATGACGCCTAGCATCACGTTCTTCGCGGCACGATGATGTCAGCTAACGGCGGCATATGCCGGCTCCGAGCTTCGAGGCCTGATGTATTTTGAGATCGTCGGGGACATTACCCATGTTGAGACATTCGCAGCCGGCTCGTCCATTCGAGAAATCTCGCGACTGCGCAAGCTCCACGGGCGCGGTCGCTGGAGAAAAAGGAAGGGAATCGCCAGGGTCCGGCTGGAGGACGGCACGATTCTCTTGGCCGAGTTACACTGGTACGAAGCTCACGGAATTGGACGCAGGGATTTCAAGATCAAACGCTACATCGACGAAGGTCCATGAAAACATCCAGTAAGCACTTTGTGGTCTGCCTAAAGAACAAAGGCTATGAGGTTTCATTGGAGCGCCGGAAGATCTACCAAGTGCTTCCGGACGCTCAGGCAGCCAAGCATCGTCAAATTCGAGTGATCGACGAGTCAGGCGAAGATTACCTATATCCACAAAGCTTCTTCGCTCCGATTGAGCTCCCACAGCCTATCCGTCGAGCGGTTTTGGCCGCCGCCTAACCCCGCAATCGACAGCGACATTTATCCAGCGCGACAAGCCGCTCGATTCGGCGCCGCGGGAAATCCTCAAGCGGTATGAAAAGTGGAAGGACATCGCCATGCTTTCCGGACCACCGGGGCTTCGTCTGATTAAGGGCTTTAGCGACGAAGCTCTGTCCGGAAAATGGGAAGGTCATCGGTCCTCTCGCCTGGGGCTGCAATGGCGGGTCATCTATCGCACCGTGCCCGATCAGCAACTATTTCAGGTCGCGTCGATCACTCCGCATGACTATCGGAGACCGTAAATGAAAGAGTTCCGCCCCGCGAAGAAGCGCATCACTGTCTCGGTGGGCGAATCCGTGCGCATCGTCCGTGAGCTCCAAGGCCTGAGCCAGAACCAACTTGCGGAGCGCACTGGCATTCCGCAGGCCACACTCTCCGCCATCGAAAACGACCGCGTCCGCCTTGGCGTCGAGCGTGCCAAGGTGCTTGCGCGCGCGCTCAAGTGTCACCCGGCAGTGCTGGTTTTCCCCGGCTGGGAAGATTTTGCATCTGCGGCATAACAGCGCAGCCCACGCGGACGTGCGCGCGAGCGTCGTGCCTAGCAAAGGTTCGTGGGCGCGCGCCGGTGGCTGCGAACGTTACTACCTATAGCGCCCGGAGGACCGTGAAGGTCAAGGCGCCCTTCGGCGCGCTCAGCCTGATGCAGAAGCTCGGTTGCTCCCCTGCACCATCCGGAACTCGTACAGCCGGCACTCGAGCGCTCCGTTCCACAGCGGCGTGCGCGCCGAGGGCTCGAGGCGGATCAGCCTGGGCAGGCGCAAATCGGCAGTGAAGAAGTAGCAGCGCCACCCGGCAAAGCGCTTCTTCAGCGCGTCGCCCAGCCGCGGATAGAAGCGCGCGAGCTCCTCGGCGCTCCCCATGCGCTCGCCGTAGGGCGGGTTGGCCACCATCACTCCCTCGGCCGCCGGCGCTGCGCGCTCCAGGATGTCGCTGCGCTCGAGCCGCACCCAGCGCTCGACACCCGCGGCGGCGAGATTGCGCCGCGCCGCCTCGATCGCCCTGGGGTCGTTGTCGCTGCCGTAGAGCGCAGGCGTGCCGGCGCCTTCCTTTTTCTCGCGCCTCACCCGCTCCCAGAGGTCCTGGTCGAAGGCGCGGAGCTTTTCGAAGCCGAAGCTGCGCTTTGCCCCGGGCGCACGCCCGCGCGCCATCGCGGCTGCCTCGACGAGCAGCGTGCCGCCGCCGCACATCGGGTCGAGCAGCGCCTCCCCGGGCCGCCAGCCGGTAAGCATGACGATGCCGGCGGCGAGGTTCTCCCTGAGCGGCGCTTCGCCCGCGCCGCTGCGCCAGCCGCGCTTGAACAGCGGCTCGCCCGAGGTGTCGAGGTAGAGCGTGCCGCGATCGGCCTCGAGAAAGGCGTGCACGCGCACCTCCGGGCTCGTGCGCTCGACATCGGGCCGCTTTCCCAGCGCATCGCGGAAGCGATCGCAAACCGCATCCTTGATGCGCAGCGTGGCGAATTCCAGGCTCTTCAGCGGGCTCTTCTGCGCCGCGACGTTGACGCGCAGCGTGCGCTCGAGCGCGAAAAGCGCAGGCCAGTCGGGCGCGCGCGCGGCCTGGTAGAGGTCGTTCTCGTTGCGGTAGCGGAACTCCGAGACCTTCCACAGCACCCGCGAGGCGATGCGCGACCAGAGATTCGCGGCATAGCAGGCGTGCCACGGTCCCGAGAACGCCACGCCGCCGGGAACGACGCTCGCGCCCTCCCCGCCCAGGGACTGGATCTCTCCCAGCAGGAGCGTTTCCAGGCCGCGCGGGCAGCTCGCGAAAAAAGACTCAGAAGGGCTTGAAGACAACCAGGAACACCGTCGCGAACAGGATCAGCGTCGGGAACTCGTTGAACCAGCGGAACCAGACGTGGCTCTTCGTGTTGCGCCCGGCGGCGAAGTCGCGCAGCAGCATCCCGCACCAGAGGTGGTAGCCGACGAGGATCGCCACGAGCGCGATCTTGGCATGGAGCCAGCTCGAAGAGCCCCGGAACCAGCCGAGCCACAGCCAGACGCCGAAGGCGATGGTGAGGACCGCGCCCGGCGTCATGATGCCCCAGTAGAGCCTGCGCTCCATCACCTTGAAGCGCTCGAGCGAAGGCGCGTCGCTCGCGTCCGAGTGGTAGACGAACAGCCGCGGCAGGTAGAACAGCCCGGCGAACCAGGTGACCATGAAGATGATGTGCAGCGACTTGACCCAGAGCATCACTTGAGCAGCCGCCGGCGCGTCAGGACCAGCGCGACATAGAAGGCGACGATAGCATAGGCGGCGAGCACCCCGAGGTGCAGCCAAAGCCCCTGCGCCAGCTCTCCGCGCAGCAGCGGCCGCACCACGGCGACGCCGTGGTAGAGCGGCAGCGCCTTGGCTACGGCCTGCACCGCGGAGGGCAGCTGCTCGACGGGGAAGAACACGCCGGAGAGCATCAGCATCGGCGTGAGCACCAGCGTCATGTAGTAGCTGAAGAAGTCGTAGCCGCTGGCGAGCGCATTGATCGCGAGCCCGGCGGCGGCGAACGCGACGCCGATCAGCAGCACCACCGGCACGGCGGCCAGCGCGAGCCCCGGGCTCGCGTAGCCGAAGGCGGCGACGATGATCAGCATGCAGGCGCCCGCGGCGAGCGCCTTGGTCGCCGCCCAGGCGCATTCGCCGGCGAGCACATCGTCGAGCGTCATCGGCGCGTTGACGATCGCCTCCCAGGTGCGCTGCACGTGCATGCGCGAGAAGGCCGAGAACAGCGACTCGAAGGTCGCGGCGTACATGGTCGCCGAGGCGACGAAGCCTGCGGCGAGGAACGCGAAGTAGGAGGTGCCGCCCATCTCGCCGAGCACCGCGCCCAGCCCGTAGCCCAGGCCGAACAGCATGATCAGCGGGTCGGCCAGGTTGCCGAGGATCGAGGGCACCGCGAGGCGCCGCCAGACCAGCCAGTTGCGCTGCCACACCGCCACCCAGCGCAGGCTCAGCTCGGGAACCGCAAAATGCGACGCCCTCATCAGTCCCTCAGGTCGCGGCCGGTGAGCTTCAGGAACACGTCTTCCAGGTTCGCCGGACGGTGCAGGTAGGCGAGCTCGCTTTGCCCGGCGAGGCTCTTCAGCACCGGCTCGACGTCGGCGGCGTAGCAGAACACCGTATCGCCGGCGCGCTCGACGCGCGGCGCAGCCGCGGCCGCGCGCGCCATCCACGCTTCGTAGCCGGGTCCGTGCACCTCGACCACCTGCGGCTCGATGTGCTTGGCGATGAGCGAGCGCGGGCTGCCCTGCGCGATGATGCGCCCGCGGTCCATGATGGCGATGCGGTGGCAAAGGCGCTCGGCCTCTTCCATGAAGTGCGTGGTGAGCAGCAGGGTCTTGCCTTCCGCGACAAGCCGCCGCAGGCGCTCCCAGATCAGGTGCCGCGCCTGCGGATCGAGGCCGGTGGTCGGCTCGTCCATGATCACCAGCTGCGGATCGTTGACCAGCGCCCGCGCGAGCGTGAGGCGCCGCTTCATCCCGCCGGAGAGCGTATTGATCCTCGCCTCGGCGCGCCCGGCGAGGCCGGCGAACTCGAGCAGTCGCGGCACCCGCTCGCGCATGCGCTGCGGCGCCAGGCCGAAGTAGCGCGCATAGACCAGCAGGTTCTCGGTGGCGGTGAAGTCCGGGTCGAGATTGTCGAACTGCGGCACCACACCGACCCGGCTGCGCGCCTCGCGCGCGCGGCGCGGCACCGGCTCGCCGAGCAGCTCGATCGTCCCCGCGTCGGGCTCGATCAGGCCCAGGCAGAGCTTCAAGGTGGTGGTCTTGCCGGCGCCGTTGGGGCCGAGCAGGCCGAAGCACTCCCCGGGGGCGACGTCGAGGTCGACGCCGCAGACGACCTCCTCCGCGCCGTAGGACTTGCGCAGGCCCTGCACCGCAAGCACGCTCATCTGCAGCCCGAGACGACGATCGCGCGCAGCAACTGCAGCTTGCGATGGAAGAAATGGTCGGCGCCGGGAACCAGCACCAGCGGCAGCTCCTGCGGCCGCGCCCAGTCGAGCACCGCGGCGAGCGGGACGGTCTCGTCGCGCTCGCCGTGGATCACGAGCGTGCCGGCGGGCACCGCGGGCACCTCGAAGTTCACCACCGCCACGCCGACCAGGACCAGCTTGTGCGGCTTTGCGCGCGCCGCGAGCTTCGCCTGCATCGCGGCGCCGAAGGAGAAGCCGGCCAGAATCACGCCGGAAGACGGAAGCTCTCGAAGCACGGCAGCCAGGTCCTCGACCTCGCCCCGGCCCTCGTCGAAGCGGCCTTCGCTCGCGCCCACGCCGCGGAAGTTGGGCCGCCAGGCCTCGTAGCCGAGATCGACGCAGGCGCGCGCGAGGGTCTGCACCACCTTGTTGTCGAGCGTGCCGCCGAACAGCGGATGGGGATGGGCCACGAGCGCGCCTCCCCTGGGAGCAGAGGCCGGGGAATCAACCGCGCATTCGATGCGGCCGGCCGGCCCGGCGACGAACTCGCGACGCGTGCCGGCCCGCATTACATCCTGAGGCGCTCGACCACCCGGCCGTTCTGCAGGTGCTCCTCGATGATCTCGTCGATGTCGGCGCGGTCGACGTAGGTGTACCAGACCGCCTCGGGGTACACCACCACGCAGGGACCTTCCTCGCAGCGATCGAGGCACCCGGCCTGGTTGATGCGCACCTTTCCCCGGCCCGCAAGACCGAGCGCCTGGATGCGGCCCTTGGCGTAGTCGCGCAGCTCGGAGGCGCCCTTGTTGTTGCAGCAGGTGCGCCCGCCGTCGCGCTGGTTGCAGCAGAAGAAGACGTGCTTGCCGTAGTAGGACATGGAGCCGCGCATTCTAACCGACCGGTTCGCGCCGCCTGGCCGCGAGCAGGATCAGGTAGCCGAGCGCGGCGAGCGGCCAGACCACGCTCACCAGCCGCGTGAGGCCGTTGAAGTTCAGGAAGTGGCCCTGCTGCCAGACCTTGAGCGTCGCCGCGAGATAGGGGTTGGGCGGCGCGAGATTGACCAGCACCGTGGCCGCCATGAGCAGCATCGCGGCGGCCGCGAGCCGCACGACGCGGGGCAGCGAGACCGCGGCGAGCGCAGCCGCGAGGCCGACGACCAGGCCCTGCTGGGCGCCGGGCGTGAGCCACGCGAGCACGTTCTCGGCCCGCATCAGGATGGCGAAGGCCGCGGTCTTGATCGCCAGCGCCGCGAGAAGCAGCGCTAAGAACGTGCGCCGCACCGGCTGGCCCGGGGCCGCCAGGCAGGAAACGAGCAGCCCGACGGCCGCGAGGTTCGCGGCGGCCGTGATGGCCTCGATCGAGGCGAAGAAGGTCGGCGCGCGCGGCTGGCCGCCCGGGGGCACGAGCAGGTCGCGCAGGTCCCCGGCACCGAACAGCAGCATGGCCGGGTTGAGCTGCGTGAAAAGCCACAGGCCGATCAGCACCAGCCCCAGGTCGGTGTCGGCCCCTGGCGCGAACAGGCTGGCGCGCGCGCGTTGCAGCGGCCCTCCCTCGCGCAGCCGGGGAGCGAACCCGAGCCCGAGCGCGGCGCCCGCTGCGGCGCCGGCGAGGTTGCACAGCACGTCGAGGTTGGCCTCGACGCGCGCGGGCAGGAAACTCTGCGCCGCCTCCAGCACGAGGGAGAGCACGAGGCCGCTCGCCGTCGCGGCCGCGAAGGCCGGCGCGCCGCGCAGGCGCGGATGGAGCGCCGCCACGCACAGGAAACCGTAAGGGACATAGCCAAGCACGTTGACCGCGACGTCGAAGGCGGTGACATAGCGCGGCCAGGACGCGTCCAGGTAGGCGAAAGGCGACAGGCCGTGGTCGCGCCAGCCCTGCAAAGGATAGAGCGAGGCGTAGGCCACCAGCAGCACGTAGACCCCGAGCAGGACCCGCGCCACGGGGGAGGCGCGCATCTACTTGCGCGGCGGGACGAGCGAGCCGAGCCCCATGCCCAGGATCGAGAAGGCGAGGCCGACGAGCTGCGGCGGAATCGTGGCCTCCGGCGCGGTGAATTCGGCGACGCCCCAGGAGAACAGCCCGAACACCACCGAGAGCATGGCGCCCGGCACGCTGGCGCGCTTCCAGTAGATTCCCGCGGCGAGCGGCACGATGCACGACACCAGCGTCACCTTGTAGGCGTTCTGCACCATCTCGTACATGGTGCTCTTCGAGTTGAGCGCGAACAGCAGCGCCGCCAGCGTGAAAGTGACCAGCACCACGCGCAGCAGCAGCAGGAACTGCTGGTCGCTCATGCGCGGCACGAGCGGCCGCAGCACGTTCTCCGTGAACAGCGCGGTCGGCGCGAGCAGCGCGCCGCTCGCGGTGGACAGGATCGCGGAGAGCAGCGCGCCGAAGAACAGCACCTGCGCCCACATCGGCGTGCGCTCGAGGATCAGGTCGGGCAGGATCCTCTGGATCTCGCGCGCGTCCTCGCCGGCGAACAGCGCCCCGTAGCCCGGCTCGATCACCAGCGCCGCGTAGGCGATGAACATCGGAATGAAGGCGAAGCAGAAATACAGCAGCCCGCCGAGCAGCGAGCCCCGCACCGCCGTCTGCTCGTCCTTCGCCGAGGTGACGCGCTGGAACACGTCCTGCTGGGGGATCGAGCCGATGGCGAGCGTCATCCAGGCGGCGAGGAACCACAGCCACTCCTTGGCGCCGCCCCTCGGCCAGAACTCTAGCTTGCCGGCCTCGGCGGCCGCCGCGATCACCTTGCCCGGCCCGCCTGCCATGCCGCCCACCAGCCAGGCCACCGCGGTCAGCCCGATCAGGATCACCACGGTCTGGAACAGATCGGTGAGCGCCACCGACCACATGCCGCCCCAGATGGTGTAGCCCAGCACGATGACCGCGCCGATCACGATGCCGGTATCGAGGCTGATCGCGCCGCCCGAGAGCACCGAGAACACCAGCCCGAGCGCGGTGAGCTGGGCCGAGGTCCATCCCAGGTACGATGCCGTGATCGCCACCGAGGTGCTCACCTCCACCGGCTTCGAGTAGCGCTTGTGGTAGAAGTCGCCGATGGTGAGCAGATCCATGCGGTAGAAGGCGCGCGCGAAGAACAGCGCCACGAACAGCAGGCAGAACGAGGAGCCGAAGGGGTCGGCGACGATGCCGCCCAGCCCGTCCTTGGCGAAGGTGGCCGACACCGAGAGCACGGTCTCGGCGCCGAACCAGGTGGCGAACACCGTCGCCATGTTCATGGTCAGCGGCAGGCTGCGGCCGGCGACCAGGTAGTCCTTGGAATTGTGGACGCGCTGTGCCGCCCACAGGCCGATGCCGATCGTAATGAGGAAATAGACAGCGACGGAGATGATCAGCATCGCGCGCGCATCATAGCCGCCGCCTCCAGACCTGCCAAACCTCCCGGCCCTTGAACACCGAGAGCGACTGATCGGGGGGGATCGCCTGCTCCTCCACCAGGGTGAAATTGCCGGTGAGCAGCTCGTGCAATCCTTCCCTGGGGATTCCGAACGGCGGGCCGCGCTCGTTGTCGTCGAGGTAGAAGAACCCCGCCAGCTCGCCCCCGGGCCGCACCAGCTCGGCCACGCGCCGCCCCCAGTCGGGCCACAAGCGCCGCGGCAGCGCGCACAGGAAGGCGCGCTCGTAGACCAGGTCGAAGGCCGGCGCCTCCAGGCTGAAGAAGTCGGCCTTGCGCAGCGCGGCCGCGTGCTTCCCCAGCACGCGCCGCGCCGCCTCGAGGGCGGCGTCCGAGAAGTCGATCGCCAGCACGTCGTCGCCGCGCGCGGCGAACTGCAAGACCTCGTAGCCGCTGCCGCAGCCCGGGACCAGGACTCTCGAGGGGCCTTTCCTGCCCTGGAGCCAGGCCGCGAGCTGCGCCGGCACGCCGCCGGCATCCCAGGGCGTCACGCCGCCGCGAAAGCGCGTGTCCCAGAACTGCGGCGTGGAGCTGTCCTGGCTCAGAAGAGGCTGATCGCGGCGACGGCCAGGGCCGCGGCGAGCACCACGACCAGGGCGGAGAGCAGATCGTTGCGCCGCGCGTTCTCCTCGGCGAGGCGCTCGAGCGAGCGAGCGAGCGGCCCGAGCCGGTCTTCGGAGAGCGCGCGGTGCAGCAGCCGCGGCAGCTGCGGCAGCGTCGCCGCCCAGCCGGGCGCCTCGAGGCGAACCGAGCGCGCGAGCGCGCGCCAGCCCACCTGCTCGTCCATCCAGCGCTCCAGGTAGGGCTTGGCGGTGCGCCACAGGTCGAGCTCCGGGTCGAGCTCGCGGCCCAGCCCCTCGATGTTGAGCAGCGTCTTCTGCAGCAGCACGAGCTGCGGCTGGATCTCGACGTTGAAGCGCCGCGAGGTCTGGAACAGCCGCAGCAGCAGCTTGCCGAAAAAGATCTCCTTCAGCGGGCGGGCGAAGATCGGCTCGCACACCGAGCGGATCGCCGCCTCGAAGGCGTCGATGCGCGTTCCGGCCGGCGCCCAGCCGGCATCGAGATGCGCTTGCGCGACGCGGCGGTAGTCGCGGTTGAAGAAGGCGAGGAAGTTCTGCGCCAGGTAGTTCTTGTCGACGTCGGTGAGGGTCCCCATGATGCCGAAGTCGAGCGCCACGTAGCGCCCGCGCATTTCTCCCTCGGTGGCGACCAGGATGTTGCCCGGGTGCATGTCGGCATGGAAGAAGCCGTCCCGGAATACCTGGGTGAAGAAGATCTCCACCCCGGTGCGCGCCAGCGCCGGCAGGTCGATTCCCTTGTCGCGCAGCGCCTGCACCTGGGAGATGGGCGTGCCGTGCATGCGCTGCATCACCATGACGCGCTGCGAGCACAGGTCCCAGTGCACCTCAGGCACGGCGAGCAGCGCCGAGCCCTCGAAGTTGCGCCGCAGCTGGCTGGCGTTGCCGGCCTCGCGCATCAGGTCGAGCTCCTCGTCGAGGTGGCGCGCGAACTCCGCGACCACCTCGCGCGGCTTGAGCCGCCGGCCCTGCGACCAGCGCCGCTCGATGAGCGCCGCGGCGGTCTCGAGCAGCGCGAGGTCCTTGGCGATCTCCTCCTCCACGCGCGGGCGCAGCACCTTGACCGCCACCTCGCGCCCATCGTGCAAGGTGGCGAGGTGCACCTGCGCGATCGAGGCGCTCGCCACGGGCTGCTCCTGAAAGGAGCCGAACAATTCCGCCAGCGGCTTTCCCAGGGACCTCTCGATCTCCGCGACCGCGAGCCCGGAGGGAAACGGCGGCACCTGGTCCTGCAGCCTGGCCAGCTCGTCGGCGATGTCGAGCGGCAGCAGGTCGCGGCGCGTCGAGAGCACCTGGCCGAACTTGACGAAGATCGGGCCGAGGGTCTCCAGCGCCTCGCGCAGGCGCCGGGCCCTGGGCGCGCCGCGCCGCCCCGAGGCGAGGCGGAAGACCCAGTTGCCGGAAAGTCCCGGCACGAACTCGTGCAGCCCGAAGCGCAGGGCGATGGCGAAGATGCGCGACAGGCGCAGCAGCCTAGCCAAGGCGCTCGATCCGCTTGTCCAGGCGCTCGATCGCATCGCGCAGCCCGGAGAGCTCCCCGGCAAGCGCCGCCAGATCGCCGCGGCGCACCAGCAGCCGGCTCTCGTCGGTAGCGTAGTCGGCAAGCGCCGCGGCAATGCGCCGCGCCGCGTCCGCGTGCCACGCGGCAAGATCGCGCGCCACGCCCGCGAGCCGATGCGCGGCTGCATCTCCGAGCAGGCGCGCCAGGTCCTCCTCGAAGTCCCAGCGCAGGTGCCGCGCGAGCAGCATCAACTCGGTTGCGAGCCGCGCGTTGCCGGAGACCTCGACGGCGCGCAGGGCGTGCTCCTCGCCGCGCGCAAGCCCGACCAGCAGCTCGGGCTTGAGCGTGAGCGCGAGCGAGGGCTCGCCGCCGCCGGCCTGCGCGAGGCCTTCGGGCGCGATGGTGAAGCGCAGCCGCGGCAAAGGCGGGGCGCGCAGCTCGACCGACTCGCCGGCGAAGGGCGCGAGCCTTGCGCGCGCCCAGGGCTCGGCCTGGAGCAGGTGGTTGAGGGCAAAACAAAAGGCCACCGCGGGGGTGGCCTTTTCGTCGGGCGGCGCCTGCCTCAATGCATCTGCTGGATGCCGGCGAGGAGCCAGCCGCTCGAGCCGTCGACAGGCTTCACGAGGTTCCAGACTTCCTCGAAACCGGCCGGCGCGCCCGACGCAGTCTCGCGCACCATGCCGGAAAAGCGCACCGACGCCCAGTGCTTGCCGTCCTCGGTCGCGAGCTCGAGCAGATCGGCGTCGAGCCCCGTCACCTCGGTGTGCTGAACGCCCAACGCGCGCCCGAGCGCGTCCGCCTTGAGCGCCTCGAACATCTCCTCGGTCGTGAACTCGCGGATCTCGTCGATCTCGCCGGCGTCGTTGGCAAGCTGCAGCTTGACGAAATTCGTCTTCGCCGCGCGCAGGAACCCGGCGGCGTCGAACCCCGCGGGCAACGCGCCCGCAGTCCCGACGGGGCTGACGGATCCGGCCGGCGGCGCAGGCATCACGCTCGTCTGCTCCCGCATGCCGGCGAACTGGACCGGCGCCTGGGTCTGCCTGCGCGTCATGGCACGCCACAGCAGCACCGCGCCGATGGCGAGCAGCGCGAGCAGCAGGATGCCGCCCAGCCCGTTGCCGGCGAACAGATAGCCGAGCAGCCCGCCGAGCGCGAGACCGCCCAGCACCGGCCCCCACTTGCTGCCCGCGGGCGCGGCTTGGCTCCCCTGCTTGGCCGGTGCGGCCTGCTGCTGCGCCGGCTTTGCCGGCGGCGCCGTCACGTTGCGCTGCACGCCGAGCGAGCGCGCGCCGCCGAAGCGCCGCGCTTCCGCATCGGTCACGACCAGTGCCCAGCCGAGCAGCACGGCGGCCAGTCCAAGCAGCCACTTGCTCATGAGTCGATCCTCCAGAGCGTCGATCGTATCAAATTCGCGCATCAAAGCCGATATGCCCGATGCACCGCCACCGCGCCGGCAGCGAGATTGAACACTTCCACCGCGCCGAGGCCCGCTGCCTCCATCATCGCCTTGAGCGCCGCCTGGTCCGGATGCCTGCGGATCGATTCGGCGAGGTAGCGGTACGCGGCGGCATCGCCCGCCACGCGCTCGCCCAGCCACGGCAGCACGCGAAACGAGTACAGGTCGTACGCGCTCGCGAGCGGGCGCCACACCTTGGAGAACTCGAGCACCACCAGCCGCCCCCCGGGCTTCAGTACGCGCGCCATCTCCGCGAGCGCGATCTCCTTGCGCGTCATGTTGCGCAGCCCGAAGCCCACCGTGACGCAATCGAAGTACGCCGCCGGGAAGGGCAGCCGCTCCGCATCGCATTGCACGGCCGGAGCGAGCGCGCCCGCGTCGAGCAGCCGGTCGCGGCCGCGCTCGAGCATGAGCCGGTTGAGGTCGGTGAGCCACACCTCGCCCGAGGGCGAGACGCGCTTCGACAGCGCGAGCGCCAGGTCGCCGCTTCCGGCGGCGACATCGAGCATGCGCTCGCCCGGCCGCGGGCGCGCGATGGCGATCGCGGTCGCCTTCCACACGCGGTGCAGCCCGAGAGACATGAGATCGTTCATCAGGTCGTAGCGCCGGGCGACGCGATCGAACACCGAGCGAACCCGCGCGCCCTTCTCGGCCGGCGGCACCTGCTCGTAGCCGAAATCGACCTTATCGGTCACATCAGGCCTTTTCGTACACGATGCGCTCGAAATCGGTGCCGCGCTCCATCACCTCGGTGAAGCGTACCCGCAGGGGCGCGTCGGCGAACAGCTCCACCACCCGCTTGGGCTTGTACCAGCCCGGGGGCAGCACTACCGACGGCGGCGAGTTGAGGGCCTGAACCCCGGAGAGCGACAGCCCCGGCACGTACTTCTCGCTCTGCACGTTCAGGCCGGTTGCCCGTGCGGCGATTCCCGCCGGCAGGCCCGGCAGGAGCTTCACGCCGGCGTGCAGGTCGCCGTTGCGCGCCGCCATGAGCCAGCGTACCTGGCCGAGCATGAGGTTTTTCGCATCGCCCGGGCGCACCGCCACCAGCTGGCCGTGCGCATAGCGCTTGCCGGGGCTGCCGGCCGGCCGCACCAGGCGCAAGCCCTGCGCGCTCTCGTCGTCGATCTGCCACTGCTCGAGCAGGAAACCCTCGGCGTCGCTGTACTCGTCGTCGTGGCGCGTGCTGACGCGGCCGAAGGTCGCGATTTCATCGCGCTGCCTCTGCGAGAGCTCGGCACCCCCGCCGGGCTGGCGGAACTGCCGTCCCGAGACGTAGTAGTGCACGGCGGCGAACTCGTTGCAGACCCGCGCGGCGGCGGCGACCTTGCGGCGGTCGACGGCGCGCGCGGGCTTGGCCTGGCACCACTGCCGGTACAGGAACACCAGGAGCTGCTCGCACGAGGGCTGCACGCAATCCTCGCCCAGCGCGAGCTTGGCCGGCGACTCGCCCTTTCTGAGCAGCGCCACGCGGTTTCGCAGGCTCTTGGCGAGCTTGCGCGCGTCGAGGTAGCGCGGCGCGGCGGCCTCGCCGCCTTGCAGGCGCTCGGGGCAGCGCTCCGAGCCCAGGTCGGCGACGAACGGCGGCACGCCCTCACCTTCTGCCACCGGCGAGCGCGCCAGCTCGAGCTTCCCCGCCCAGCGCTCGAGCAGGTAGGCGACGAAGGTGAGCTGGCGCTGCGTGAGCTCGTTCGGATTGCAGCTTCCCATCAGCGCTGCGCGCGCGTACGCGATGCGCGGCGAGGTGTCGTGGACGTCGCGGTTGAGGAAATCCTTCACCGGCTCCTCGGCGAGCTCGAGCTGCTCGGCGCGGGCGTAGGTCTGGTTGAGCGAGCGCCAGTCGCCGGGCGGCACTTCGCGGTAGGCGCGGTAGTGGTGGAACATCTTGAGCCCGGTGCAGGCGAGCAGCCGCTGGCAGATGAGCGCGCCCTGCGTGCGCAGCGCCCCGTCGTGGTCGAGCGCCGCCTCGAGCAGCCGCAGGTAGCCGGCATGCATCCGGTCCCACAGGGCGCTGGTCGCGTCGAACACCGCGGCCTCGGGCTCGAGCATCGGCAGCGCGCGGTTGGTGAAGCGCTTGGCCTGCTCGATCTGCACGAAGTTCACCGCCTCGCGCAGCGCCTCCATCACCGCCAGGCGGTTGGCCGGCGTGCTCGGGAAGCGGTTGAATTCCTCGAGCTGGGCGAGCAGCTCGCTCTGGGCGGCCGCGACGTTGGCGAGCGGCAGGTTGTCGAGCCAGGCCTTGCAGGAGGCGGGGTCGACGAACTCCGGGGCCGCCTCGGCCGAGAGCGCGGGCAGCGTCATGCGAGCAGCCGGGCGAGCTGCGCGCCGAGCGCGCGGTCCTCGGGCGCGCTG
The DNA here is from genome assembly GCA_001772055.1 of Betaproteobacteria bacterium RIFCSPLOWO2_12_FULL_68_19. Taxonomy (GTDB): domain Bacteria; phylum Pseudomonadota; class Gammaproteobacteria; order Burkholderiales; family SG8-39; genus SCGC-AG-212-J23. The sequence goes on along the minus strand of MERP01000106.1, from coordinate 5,756 downwards.
CGGCGCGCTGCGACGCGGCGCGGCGCGGCCCAGATCGGATCGGGAAAGCGCGAGTCGTCGGCGAAGCGCGCGATGACGTGCCAGTGCAGGTGCGCCACCTGGTTGCCGAGGCTCGCGAGGTTGATCTTGTCGGGTCGCAGCTCGGCGCGCAGCGCCTGCTCGCAGGCGAACACCACGCGCATCAGCCGCTCGCGCTCGGCGCCGGCGAGGTCGGTCATCTCGCGCGCGTGGCGGGCGAGGATCACGCGGCAGAAGCCCGGGAATTCCTCGCTCGCGACCCGCACCACGCGGCAGAACTCGTCGCGCCAGAGCACCGTGCCTCCCGTCTGCTCGCACAGCTCGCAGCCCATAGGCGGCGAATCATACCCGCTTGTCGCTCGCGCCGAACACGTCCCGGTAGCTCGCGTAGAAGCTCGCGAACAGCGTCGGCAGCAGCACGATCAGCAGCGGGAACACGAGCGACATCACCGGGGCGCGCAGCGCCCCGCCCGAGGCGAGCATCAGCGCGGAGAGCGCGACGAAGGGCGCGAGAAGCGTGAGCGCCGCCGTGACCGCCGCGTAGGCGAGGAAGGCCCGCCAGTTCATCAGGCAGGCGAAGAAGCTGAAGAACAGCGCCTTCGCCGCGCCGCTCGAGTGCCAGGCGGCGAGCGGCGGCGCGAACCAGAACATCATCATCACCGGCAGGTACAGCGCGGCCGCCAGGGCGAGCGCGGCGAGGAACTCCTCGGAGCGCAGCACCGCCTCGCCGGGCCGCTCCCCGGCGAGCATCCAGCGCGCCAGCGCGCCGCCATCGGCCAGCGCCGTCGCGCCCAGAACCAGCGCGAGGCAGCCGAAATACGCGACGCCCAGCGCGAGCTGGCTTTTCAGCGAGGTGCGGAATCCCTCGAAGAGCAGCCCGAGCTCGAGCGCGCCGCCGCTGCTCGCCGCGCGCGCCGCCGCCATGAAGCCGACCGAGAACGCCGGCACCAGCACCGAGGCCGCGACCACGCCGAGCAGCGGTATCAGCGACGCGACCGTCATCAGAAGCCAGTAGGCGAATACCAGCGCGAGCCAGCCGAGCGGCGCCACGCGGAACAGCCGCCAGCCTTCGGCCAGCCAGCGCGCCCCGCGACCGGCCGAAACGATGCGCGCCTGCATCTCAGTCGATCCAGGGCGCGGCGGCGCCGCGCCTCGACTCTAGGATCTGGCGGAAGTGCTCGGGATCGTGGGCGTGCACCAGCATCCCGGGGCGCGGCAGGTGATGGTCGTGCAGGCGCGACAGCCAGAAGCGCAGCGCCGCGGCGCGCAGCATCACCGGCCAGGCTTCGCGCTCGAGCGGCGCGAACGGCCGCACCGCGTGATAGGCGCGAAGCAATGCGCCGATCCGCCCCGCGTCCAGGCGATACGATTCCAGACACCAGTCGTTCGCGCAGACGGCGAGGTCGAAGAGCAGGCAGTCGATGCCCGCGAAGTAGAAGTCGATCACGCCCGAGATGCGCCCGTCCTCGAACAGCGCGTTGTCGCGGAACAAATCCGCGTGCACCGGCCCGCGCGGCAGGTCGGGGAAGCGGCGCTGCGCCTGGAACGCCATTTCATCCTCGAGCAGCGCTCTCTTGCAAGCCTCCAGGAAAGGCGTCACCTCGCGCGCCGCGACGCGCCACCACTTCGGGCCGCGCGGGTTCTCGAGGTACGTGGCGTACGAGCGCCCGGCGAGGTGCATGCGCCCGAGCAAGGCGCCGAGCTCGGCGCAGTGCGCGGCCGCGGGCGCCTCGAGCGAGCGCCCGGGCAGCCGCGTCACCAGCGCGGCCGGCTTGCCGTTCAGGCGCTGCAGGTAGCGGTCGGACAGGTCGGCGATCGGCGCCGGGCACGGAATGCCGTGGCGCGCGAGGTGCGCCATGAGCTCCAGGTAGAACGGCAGCTCCTCGGCCGGCAGCCGCTCGAACAGCGTCAGGACGAAGCGCCCCTGGGCGGTGGTGACGAAGTAGTTGCTGTTCTCGATGCCCGCCGCGACCGGCTCGCAGGCGAGCAGCGCGCCGACCGAATACTGGCGCAGCCAGTCGCGCAGCTCGGCTTCGGTGACGGGGGTATAGACCGACAAATCAGTCGAAGGTGTGGATCGGCCACATCGGCACGTGCACGCCGTCGTCGAGCGAGTCGCGGCGCATCCAGTTGCCGTTGCCGGTGGTGTCGACCAGGTAGTAGGGCTTGCCGTTCTTCGGCGTGACCTTGAGCATCACCACCCGGCCGCCCTGGCGGATCTGCTCCACCTTGTCTCCCTCCTGCAGCGGGATGCGCACCGCCGGCTCGCCGGGAGCGGGGCTCGCCGGCGCCGGCGCGGGCTCGGGGAGCGGCTCGAGCGCCGGCGGGGGCTGCGCGGCTGCGCCTGCGGCCCAGAGCGAGAGCAAAGCCACGGTGCGGCGCATCTTGCGTCGATTCTACTAGAGGTTGAGCAGCACCTCGCGCTCGGCCGGCGAAGGCTCGAAGCCGCGCTTCTCGTAGAAGGCGAAGATCGTGTCGACCACCTGCTGCGGCTCGTCGCAGACCTGCACCAGGTCGACGTCGCCGGCGTCGATCATGCCTTCCTCGACCAGCCGCTCGCGCATCCACGCCAGCAGGCCGCGCCAGAACGGACCGTGCACCAGGACGATCGGCATCTGGCGCGTCTTGCCGGTCTGCACCAGCGTCAGCGCCTCGAACAGCTCGTCGAGCGTGCCGTATCCGCCCGGCAGGACGACGAATGCGGTGGCGAACTTGGCGAACATCACCTTGCGCGCGAAGAAATGCTTGAAGCGCAGGCTGATGTGCTGGTAGCCGCTCGAGGGCTGCTCGCGCGGCAGGTCGATGTTGAGCCCGACCGCCAGGCCCTTGCCGTGGAAAGCGCCCTTGTTGGTGGCCTCCATCACGCCCGGACCGCCGCCGGAGATGACCGCGAAGCCCGCGTCGGAGAGCAGCCGCGCGGTCTGCTCCGCGAGCCGATAGTAGACGGAGCCCCGCTTGATGCGCGCGCTGCCGAACATCGACACCGCGGGCCGGATGTCCGCGAGGCGCTCGGTCGCCTCGAAGAACTCTGCCATAATGCCGAACAGCTTCCACGCCTCGCGCGAGGAGAGCTCGTGGCCAAGACCGGCCGCCTTCGGTAGTTTCTCTTGTGTCATCGTGTCGGGAAAAGATCCAGAAAAGACGTTGTTGCTGGTCGACGGCTCGTCGTACCTGTACCGCGCGTTCCACGCGCTGCCCGAGCTGAAGAGCCCGAAAGGCGAGCCGACCGGCGCCATCTACGGCGTGCTCAACATGCTACGGAAGCTCGCCTCGGACTACAAGGCGCACGCGCGCGCCTGCGTGTTCGACGCCAAGGGCAAGACCTTCCGCGACGACGCCTATCCCGAGTACAAGGCCAACCGCGCGCCGATGCCCGAGGACCTGTCCTCGCAGGTGAAGCCGCTGTGCGAGGCGGTGGAGGCCCTGGGCTGGCCGGTGCTCGCGATCGACGGCGTGGAGGCCGACGACGTGATCGCCACGCTCGCCGAGCAGGCAAAGGCGCGCGGCTGGCGCACCGTCATCTCGACCGGCGACAAGGACCTGACGCAGCTCGTCGGCGAGCGCGTGCTGTGGGTCAACACCATGTCGGGCGAGAAGCTCGACGTCGAGGGCGTGAGGGCCAAGTTCGGCGTGCCGCCGGAGAAAATCGCCGATTACCTCGCGCTGGTCGGCGACGCGATCGACAACGTCCCGGGCGTCGACAAGGTCGGGCCGAAGACGGCGGCCCGGTGGATCGCGCAGTACGGCTCGCTCGAGGGCGTGATCGCGCACGCGCACGAGATCACGGGGCTCGCGGGCGAGAACCTGAGGAAGGTGCGCGACTGGCTGCCGCGCGGCCGGGAGCTGCTCACCGTCAAGCGCGATGTGGCACTGCCCGTGACCTTCGAGCGCCTCGCCGAGGGCAAGCCCGACCCGGCCCGCCAGCGCGCGCAATACGAGCGCCACGGCTTCCGCAGCTGGCTGAGGGAGCTCGAGAGCGCGCCCGGCGCAGCCGCCGGGGCGAGCGCGCCGGAAAGCGCCGGCGGCCCCCAAAAGCGCGCCGTTCGCAGCATCCTCGACGAAGACGGGCTCAAGGACCTGCTCCTGAAGATCGAAGCCACGCCCCTGGTCGGCTTCGACACGGCGTGCGCCGGCGAGGAGCCGATGACGGCGCAGCTCGCGGGGCTCGCGTTCGCCTTTGGCGACGAGGCGGTGTACTTGCCCTTGCGGCACGACTACCCCGGCGCGCCCGCGCAGGTGCCGCTCGACGCGGCCTTGGGGCTTCTCAGGCCCTGGCTGGAGCGCGCAGAGTGCACGAAGGTCGGCGAGAACGTGAAGTTCGACTCGCATGTGCTCGCCAACCTGGGCGTGCGCCTCGCGGGCTGCGTGCACGACACGCTCCTCGAGTCCTACGTGCTCGAAGTGCACGAGCGCCACGAGCTCGGCGCCCTGGCGCAGCGCCATTGCGGCTGGACCACGCTCGGCTATGACGAGCTTACCGGCAAGGGCGCGGCGCGCATCGCGTTCCCGTCGGTGGAGATCGCGCGCGCCGCGCAGTACGCCGCGGAGAAGGCCGATTGCGCGCTGACGCTGCACGAGCTGCTGTTCCCCGGGATCGAGCGCGACGAAAAGCTGGCGTTCATCTACGGGCAGATCGAGATGCCGCTCCTGCCGGTGCTGTTTCGCATGGAGCGCAACGGCGTGCTGCTCGACAGCGCGAAGCTCGAGGCGCATAGCCACGAGCTGGGAAGGGAAATTTTTCAAAAGGAACAGGAGGCCCATGCCGCCGCCGGGCAGCCGTTCAACCTCGGCTCGCCCAAGCAGATCCAGGAGATCCTGTTCGAGCGGCAGAAGCTTCCGGTCAAGAAGAAGACCCCGTCGGGCCAGCCCTCGACCGACGAGGACTCGCTCGCCGAGCTGGCGCTCGACCACCCGCTGCCGCGGCTGATCCTCGAGCACCGGGCGCTGTCGAAGCTGAAGTCGACCTATACCGACAAGCTGCCAAAAAGCGTGCATGCGCCCACCGGGCGCGTGCACACGACTTATTCCCAGACCACCGCGGTCACCGGGCGGCTCGCCTCGAACGACCCGAACCTGCAGAACATTCCCATCCGCACCGCCGCGGGACGGCGCATCCGGGAGTGCTTCATCGCGCCGCCCGGGTCGAAGATCCTCTCGGCCGACTACTCGCAGGTCGAGCTGCGCATCATGGCGCACCTCTCCGGCGACGAGAACCTGAGGCGCGCCTTCGCCGCCGGCCACGACGTGCACCGCGCCACCGCGGCGGAGGTGTTCGGCGTGCCGCTCGAGCAGGTCACGAGCGACGAGCGGCGCACGGCGAAGGTCATCAACTTCGGCCTGATCTACGGCATGTCGGCCTTCGGCGTGGCGCAGAACCTGGGCATCGAGCGCGCCACCGCCCAGGCCTACGTCGACTCGTATTTCGCCCGCTATCCCGGCGTCAAGCGCTACATGGACCAGACGCGTGCGCTCGCGCGCGAGCGGGGCTTCGTCGAGACGGTGTTCGGCCGCCGGCTCTGGATCCCCGAGATCAGGAGCGGCAGCCCGATGCGCCGCCAGGCGGCCGAGCGCCAGGCGATCAACGCGCCGATGCAGGGCACGGCCGCCGACCTGATCAAGCTCGCCATGATCGCCGTCGATGATTTCATCGAAAAGAACAAATTGAAAACGCTGCTCATCATGCAGGTGCATGACGAGCTGGTGCTCGAGGTCCCCGAGGCGGAGCTAGAAGCGGTCAA
>MERP01000105.1:4050-7908 GCA_001772055.1 Betaproteobacteria bacterium RIFCSPLOWO2_12_FULL_68_19 | reverse complement strand
TCCAGCGACGTGGCGAAGCGGTTGGAGTAGCTCTCGCGCCGGATCTCGCCGTCGGTGACGATGTCGAGGCCCGCCTGCTCCTGCGCCTGGATGGCGAGCACGGTCGCGTCGTCCTGCGCTTCCTTCAGGTGCGCGGCGTCGATGCGCCACAGCTCGCTTGCGCGCACGCGCGGCGGGAAGCGCCCGGCGAGCTTCTTGCGGTCGATCAGCCATTCGGGCTGCGGGTAGCTGCCGACCAGCGTGGTGGGAAAGAGCATGCTTGCTATCCTTCGACGAACCTGGGGGCAATGCGCCTGAGGCGCTCGGGATCGATCCGGCCGCTCCTCTGAATATAGCTCCAGGCGAACTCGCGCGGCGCGAGCCGCATGTGGCCGGGAAAGCGCTCGTACCATTGTCCGCTGGCGTCGGCCGCGGCGACAAGCTTTTCCACGATCGGCCGGCGCGCGGCTTCGAAAGAAGCAAGGCTTTCTTTCAAAGACAAATTCTCGCTCAGCGCCCGGTCGAGCGCGATCGCGTCCTCCATCGCGAGGCGCGTGCCCGAGCCGATCGAGAAGTGGGCCGTGCGCTGCGCGTCCCCGATCAGCACCATGTTTCCATGGCTCCATCTGGCGTTCCTGAGGTTCGGAAACTGCCGCCATACCGACTTGTTCGATACGAGACGGTGCCCTCCCAGCGTTTGCGCGAAGACCTTTTCACAGTGGCGAAGCGTCGCCTGTTCATCCATGGCCGAAAAGCCGGCGCGTTGCCAGGTGGCGGCATCGCATTCGACGACGAAGGTGCTCATGGTTGGCGAGTGCCGGTAGTGATGCGCGTTGAACGTGCCGTGCTCGTTCTCGACGAAGGTCTGGGTGAGCGTCTCGAAGACCTTTGTCGTGCCGTACCACGCGAACCTGTTGCTCAGATGCTCGAGCGTCGTACCGAAGTCGGCGCAGCGCCGCACGAACGAGTTCACCCCGTCGGCTGCGACAACGAGGTCTTGCCCTTCGAAATCCCGGGAAGAAATGCTCCTTTCGTACTCGGGCACTACGCCCACACTGGCGGCGCGCTGGCGCAGCAGCTCGAGCAGCTGCAGCCGGCCGATGGCGGCAAAGCCGATCCCGTCGATGACGACCGGCGTGCCGCGATGGACGACGGTGATGTCGGTCCAGCTTTGCATCGCCGGCGTGACCAGCTCGAAGGTATCCGGGTCGTCGGCGCGCAGGAATTCCAGCGCGCGGTCGGAGAACACCACGCCGAAGCCGAAGGTCGAGCCGGCGGCGTTCTGCTCGACGACGCGCACCTGCCAGTGCGGACGGCGGCGCTTCGCGAGATAGGCGAAGTACAGGCCCGCCGGCCCGGCGCCGACGACGAGGAGCTTCATCTATGGCGCCCCTCCTGCTCGGGATTTGGCCACGCGAGTCTATCCATAGGCTCGGGTCGCGGCAGGAGCCGAAGGTGCGCGTAGAGCCGCACGAAACGCTCCACCAGCTCGCGCTGATAGCCGGCGAGATCGCGCCCGCGCCAGTCGTACAGGCCCTCGCCCTCGCGCGCGCCGCGCTTGCCTTCGTCCATCAGGCGCTTGACGATGGCGGGCGGCTCGTAGCGAGGCGCATCGAGGGCGCGCGCCATCGAGCGCGCGGCGTAGTACAGGATGTCGAGTCCGCCATAGTCGATGAACTCGCACATGCCCATCGCCGTGTAGCGCGGGCCGAAACCCGAGCGCACCGCCCGGTCGATCTCCTCGGGCGTCGCCACGCCTTCCTCGACCAGGCGCGCCGCATCGTTCATCGCCGCCGCCTGCAGCCGCGGCACGATGAAGCCCGGCGAAGGCGCGCAGCGCACCACCACCTTGCCTGCCGATTCGAGCAGGGATTTCGTCTTTGCATAGGTCTCCCCCGACGTCGCCTGCGCCGGACTGACCTCGACCAGCGGAATCAGGTACGCCGGGTTGAGGAAGTGCGCGTTGAGGAAGCGCTGCGGGTGCGTGACGCACGCCGCAAGCGTGTCGGCGAGGATCGACGAGGTGGTCGAGGCGATGATCGCCTGCGGGCGCAGGTCGCGGCAGGCGCGCGAGAGCGCGTCGCGCTTCGCCTCCAGCGTCTCCGTGACGCCCTCGAACAGCACGTCGGCCGCGGCGAGCGCCTCCGGCGCGGCGTCGAGCGCGACCACCCGGATGCGCCGCAGGATCGCCTGGCGCTGCGCTTCGTCCAGGACTCCCAGGTCGCGCAGCAGGGCCAGGTTGGAGGCAATCTCGCTCGTCGCCGTCGCGCCCAGGCTTGCCGCGTCGCTCGCAGCGCGCGGCTTGAAGTCGACGATGTCGACGCGGTAGCCGGCATAGGCGAAGACATGCGCGATACCGCGGCCCATGCGGCCCGCCCCGAGAGCGGCGACCCTCATTGCAGCCCGTCGCGCAGCAGGCGCCTCATTTCATCGGCCTTCAAGCTGCCGAGCTCCATGTTCTCGAGGGTCCGCCCCGTGGCGCGCAGGTCGCGGCCGAGCACTGCCGAGCCCACGGCGAGCAGCCCGCGCGCCAGCGGGCAGGCGACGCCCGCCCACTCGCACACCGAGACGAGAAAGGCGAGGCCGAACGCCACGTCCTCGCGCAGGTAGCGATGCTCGGTGAGCACGATGGGCTCGCGCCAGTCCTTCGAGTCGGTGAGCTTCTTGTGCACGCGGCGGCCGTACATCCACTCGTCCCCGTCGGCGCGGTAGTGGTCGGCGAGCGGAAAGTGCGGCGCCGCGTAGCCGAGCGCCTCGCGCGCCGCGATGCGCTCGGCGTCGAGCGCATCGGTGACGCGCCGGATCGCGGGCTGCGTGCCCTCGTTGTGGATGTCCCAGCGCTCGAAGTGCTCGAGCGGGCCGGCGTTCATCAGCACGAGCGGCGGATGGATGATCGGCCCGGCGTTCATGAGCGCCGCCGAGAGCGCGTCCTCGACCGGCTCGATCGCGGGGAACGCCTTCCTTATCGTTTCGATCGATTTCCCTTTCAGCCGGGAAGGGAAGACCCCGGTGGGCAGGCGCGTCGCCCGCGCCGTGATCGCGATCGTCCCCGGCCCGTGCCTGCGCGCCAGCCATGGCAGCGTGCCGGTTTCCGCGATCGCGAGATCGGCGCGGCGGATGATGCGGGACATCACATAGGAGCCGAAGCTGCCGGGCGCGAGAAAGACCACCTGCCCCGATTCCAGGTGCGGCGCGAGGCGCGCGGCATTCTCCTCCTGGGTGAAGGCGGGATCGGGCATGAAGATGAGCTCGGCGCCGCGCACGGCGTCGGCGATATCGCGGCACACCCGGGCGATCCTCACCGCACGCTCGCCCTGCGAATCCTTCAGCGTCAGGCGAGCGTCCGCCGGGAGCGCGGCGGCGTTGCGCCGCCACCAGCGCACCTCGTGGCCTCTCCCGGACAGGTCGGCGGCGCAGGCGTGCGCGCCGTTTCCGCCGCCGAGCACGGCGATCTTCATGCGCCGATGCTACCGCCTTTCACGCCGCGAACAGCTCGACCAGCTGCTCGCGCAGCCAGCGGTTGCCGGGATCGGCGTCGAAGCGCTCGTGCCAATGCAGCGCCACCTCGGCCGGCGGTATCGCGAGCGGCGGCGGCAGAAACCTGAAATTGCCGCGCCGCTCGTAGACGCGCGCCACCCGCGCCGGGAGCGTCAGGATCAGGTCCGTGCGCTCGAGCACCATCGGAACCACCGTGAAGTGCGGCACGCGCAGCACGACGCGGCGCGCCACGCCGGCGCGCTCGAGCGCCTGCTCCACCACGTGGTGCCCGCCGCGGTAGGTAACGAGCGCGTGCGAGGCGGCGAGAAATTTCTTACGCGTCAATTTCCTGATCGGATGGTCGGCGCGCATCAGGCAGACGTAAGAGTCGCGAAACAGCGC
>MERP01000105.1:0-4038 GCA_001772055.1 Betaproteobacteria bacterium RIFCSPLOWO2_12_FULL_68_19 | reverse complement strand
CCGCAACTGCGGCGCGACGCGCCTCACCCGCTCGACCAGGGGCGGCAGGAACTCGGTCTGGCCGAGGTCGGACATGTAGAAGCGGAAAGCGCGGCTGGAGCTCGCGGGGTCGAAGCCCGGCCCGTGCGCCAAAGCGGACTCGAGCAGCGCGAGCGCCTGGCGCACCGGCTCGGCGAGCTCGCGGGCGAAGGGCGTCGGCTCCATGCCCTGGGAAGCGCGCAGGAAGAGCGCATCGCCGAACGCGGCGCGCAGCCGCGCGAGCGCGTTCGACACCGCGGGCTGCGTGAGACCGAGCTGCGCCGCGGCGGCGGTCACGCTGCGGCCGCGCAGCACCGCGTCGAACACCCGCAGCAGGTTGAGGTCGAGGTCCCCGACATTCACAGCAGTGATTCATAACATGACAGACATCAATTTGACAAATGACCTGCCCGCGACAGAGGATGCACCCCTCATGGAACGCTCGTTCAAGCAGGAAGTGGCGAAGCTGCGGCTCGGCGAGGGCGAGACCTTCCACGGCGAAGGCATCCTCGCGCTGACCAAGGCGCTGCTCCAGTCGGGCGTCGCCTACGTCGGCGGCTACCAGGGCGCGCCGGTCTCGCACGTGATGGACGTGCTGAACGATGCGCGCGAGATCCTCGACGAGCTCGGCGTGCACGTCGAGACGAACGCCAACGAGGCCGGCGCCGCGGCGATGCTCGGGGCGTCGATCAACTACCCGATGCGCGGCGCGGTCGCCTTCAAGTCGACCGTGGGCACCAACGTCGCCTCGGATGCGCTTTCCAACCTCGCTTCCGCCGGGGTCAGGGGCGGCGCCATGATCGTGCTGGGCGAGGACTACGGCGAAGGCTCGTCCATCATCCAGGAGCGCAGCCACGCCTTCGCGATGAAGTCGCAGATCTGGCTGCTCGACCCCCGCCCCAACCTGCCGAAGATCGTCGAGATGGTCGAGCAGGGCTTCGAGCTCTCGGAGGCCTCGAGCACCCCGGTGATGCTCGAGCTGCGCATCCGCGCCTGCCACGTGCAAGGCAGCTTCCATACCAAGAGGAACAAGCCGCCCGCTTTTTCCAAGAAGCATTTCCTTGAGAGCCCCGATTTCGACTACGGCCGCATCTGCCTGCCGCCGGCGACCTACGCGCAGGAGAAGCACAAGATCGACGTGCGCTGGCCGGCCGCCGTGCGCTTCATCAAGCAGAAAAAGCTCAACGAGACATTCCCGGGCGACATGACTCACCTCGGCATCATCTGCCAGGGCGGCCTCTACAACGCGGTGATCCGCGCGCTGCAGATGCTGGGACTCGCCGACGTGTTCGGCGCTCCGCGCGTGCCGATCTACTGCTTGAACGTCACGTATCCGCTCGTTCCAGACGAGATCGTCGCCTTCTCAACAACCAGGAAATCAATCTTGATCGTCGAGGAAGGCCAGCCGGCCTACATCGAGGACGCGGTGCTCGCCGCGTTGCGCCGCGCCGAAGTGAACGGCGTCAAGGTGCGCGGCAAGGACTTGCTACCGATGGCCGGCGAGTACACCGGCGAGGTGGTCCTTACGGGACTCGCGAGGTTCATGGACCGCGAAACCGCGCTCCAGCCCATCCGCGATCTGAAGCAAAAGGCCGCCGGGCTTCTCGGCGGGCTGCCGGCCCGCCCGCCGGGTTTCTGCGTCGGCTGCCCGGAGCGACCGGTGTTCTCGGCAATGAAGGTGATCGAGAAGGAGCTCGGCAAGTTCCATCTTTCCGCCGATATCGGCTGCCACCTGTTCTCGACGCTGCCGCCGTTCAACATCGGCAACACCGTGCTCGGCTACGGGCTGGGGCTCGCGTCGAACTCGGCGGTGCATCCGGCGCTCGGGCTGCGCAGCGTGACCATGATGGGCGACGGCGGCTTCTGGCACAACGGCCTCACCTCGGGCATCGCCAACACGGTGTTCAACAGGAACGACGGCATCCTCGTCATCATGAAGAACGGCTACAGCTCCGCGACCGGGACACAGGAGCTGCCGTCCTCGCCGCAGCACAGCGAAGCCAAGGCCCCGGACATGAGCATGGAGCGGGCCCTGAAGGGGATCGGCGTCGGCTGGATGAAGACGGTGAACAACTACGACGTCGCCGCCGTGATGAAGACGCTGAAGGAGGCGATGACCACGAAATACGACGGGCTGAAGGTCATCATCGCCGAGGGCGAGTGCCAGCTCGAGCGCCAGCGCAAGCTGCGGCCTTTGGTTGCGAAGCAACTGTCTGAAGGAAAAAGAACGGTTCGGGTGAAGTACGGCGTCGACGAGGACACCTGCACCGGCGACCATTCCTGCATCCGCCTCTCGGGCTGCCCGACGCTCACCATCAAGGACAACCCCGACCCGCTGCGCCGCGACCCGGTGGCCACCGTGATCGAAGGCTGCGTCGGCTGCGGGCTGTGCGGCGAGAACGCGCACGCCGCGGTGCTCTGCCCGTCCTTCTATCGCGCCGAAGTCATCCAGAACCCTACCTGGTGGGACAAGCTGTGGAACGGCAATTTACTAAAGAGATAGAGTCGCTTCGGCTCGGGGACGGCGAGACCTTCCACGGCGAAGGCATCCTCGCCGTCACCAAGGCGCTGCTGCAGTCGGGCGTGTCGTATGTCGGCGGCTACCAGGGCGCGCCGGTCTCGCACCTGCTCGACGTGATGGTGCAGGCGCGCGACTACCTCGACGAGCTCGGCGTGCACGTCGAGGCCTGCACCAGCGAGGCCTCCGCGGCGGCGATGCTGGGCGCATCGATCAACTACCCGGCGCGCGGCGCGGTGACCTGGAAGTCGATCGTCGGCACCAACGTCGCCGCCGACGCGCTCTCCTACCTGGCGAGCGCGGGCGTGATGGGCGGGACGCTGATCGTGCTGGGCGAGGACTACGGCGAAGGCGGCGTGGTGGCGCAGGAGCGCAGCCATGCCTTCGCGATGAAGTCGCTGATGTGGCTGCTCGACCCGCGGCCCAACCTGCCCAAGATCGTCGAGATGGTCGAGCGCGGCTTCGAGCTCTCGGAAGCCTCCAACACCCCGGTGATGATGGAGCTGCGCATCCGCGCCTGCCATGTGCGGGGGTCGTTCGCCGCCAAGAAAAACCTTCCTCCGGCAGTTTCCACGCGGGAAAAACTCGATGGACCTCCGAAGGAGTTCATCTACGACCGGCTCGCGCATCCGCCCGCTACCTTCCGCCAGGAGAAGCTCAAGTCCGACGTGCGCCTGCCGGCGGCGCGCCGCTTCATCCTGGAGAACAAGCTCAACGAGCACTTCGAGGGAGCCGAGAAGGAGCTCGGCGTCATCGTCCAGGGCGGCCTCTACAACGGCCTGCTGCGCGCGCTGCGCGCCCTCGGGCTCGCCGACCAGTTCGGCGCGAGCCGCCTGCCGATCCTGACGCTGAACGTAGTGTACCCGCTGGTCCCGGAAGAAGTAATCAATTTCTCAAAAGACAAGAAAGCCGTTCTGGTCCTCGAGGAGGGCCAGCCGGAGTTCATCGAGCAGGAGATCGCCATGTTCCTGCGCCGCGCCGATGCGGCGTCGAAGCTGCACGGCAAGGACTGCATGCACATGGCGGGCGAGTACAGCGCCGAGGCGTTGGTGCGAGGCATCGCGAAGTTCCTTTCGCAGCACGCTGCCCATCTGAATACGTCATCGGGCATGGAGTGGTTGAAGTCGGTCAACGTCACCCGTGAATCGGCAAACCAGCTCCTCGGCGCGCTGCCGCAGCGGCCGCCCACGTTCTGCATCGGCTGCCCCGAGCGGCCGGTGTTCTCGGCGATGAAGCTGGTGGCGCAGGAGATCGGGCGGCCGCACGTCTCGATGGACGTCGGATGCCACGCCTTCGCCTCGTTCGAGCCGTTTTCGCAGGGCAACACGCTGCTCGGCTACGGCATGAGCCTCGCGGCCACGGCCGGCGTGGGACCGATGTCGGCGAAGCGCCCGGTGGCGGTCATGGGCGACGGCGGGTTCTGGCACAACGGGCTGCTCTCGGGCGTCGCCTCCAGCCTGCTCAACCGCGGCGACGGCGTGCTGGTGATCATGAAGAACGGC
>MERP01000104.1:13389-28192 GCA_001772055.1 Betaproteobacteria bacterium RIFCSPLOWO2_12_FULL_68_19 | reverse complement strand
CGCGGGCGCCTTGGAGCGATCGGTCTCGATCATCACCAGGCCGGCGCTCTCGAGCAGCACCTTGGGGTCGATGCGCGGCTCCTCGGCGCGAGACGCGAAAACGGGCGTCGGAGCCGGCGCAGGAGCAGCGGCAGGAGCAAGCGCGGGTACCGCCGCCGCGGGGGGGAGGGTGGCCTCGGCGTGATGCTCTTCGCGGCTTAGTTGCTCGCGGCGCAGCGCCTCCTGGCGCTGCTCCTCGCGCACCAGCTCCTCGCGGCGCGTATCGTCCTTCACGAGGAAGGCCGGCGGCTGGCCGGTCGGGCCGGCGGTTGCCGGACGCTCGTCCCGGCGCTCGCGATGGCGGTCGCGCCCGCGCCCGCGCCGTCCGCGGCGCTGCTCCTCGCCTTCGCGCTCGGGCGGGCGGGGTCCCTGCGGGGCTTGCGGCTGCTGCTGTAGCGGCTGCTGCTGTAGCGGCTGCTGCTGTGGCGGACGCGGCGGCCGCTGCTGCTCCGGACGGCGCTCGCCGCGCGGCTGGCCGTTGCGGCGCTGCTCCAGCCGTCCCTGCTGCTGGCGATCGCGGCGCTCGTCGCGCTGGCCTTCGCGCTGGCCGTCGCGGCGGCCCTCGCGGCGCTGCTGGTCGCGGCGCTGCTGGTGGTCGCGCCTGGGCTCGCGCTGTCCTTGCGGTCTTTGCGGCTGCGGCTGTGCCTGGGGACGCGGCGCGGGTGCGGGCGCGGTCTCAGCGGGAGCCTTGAACAGCCCGAACAGGCGCGACAGGAAGCCCGGACGCTGCTCTTCGGGCTGCGGCGCCGCCGCGGCAGGCTGCGGGGCGGGGGCGCGCGGCGGCCGCGGCTGCTGCTCGACGCTCATCGGGGCGGGCTGCTCCGGCGTGATGGCCTTGACCACCGCCTCCTGGCGCTCGCGCTTGGGCTCGGCCTCCTGGCCCGGAACCGGCGGCTCCTGCGGCGCCTCGACCAGCTCGTAGCTCGCGGGCACGTGCTCCATCTCGTTCAGCTCGTCGTGCTTGAGGCGCGTCACCTTGTAATGCGGCGTGTCGAGGTGCGGGTTGGGCACCAGCACGATGTTGACCTTGAGCCGGCCTTCGAGCTTCTGGATCTCGGCGCGCTTCTCGTTCAGCAGGAACGAGCCGACGTCGACCGGCACCTGCGCGTGCACCGCGCCGGTGTTCTCCTTCATCGCCTCCTCCTGCAGGATCCTCAGGACGTGCAGCGCGGTCGACTCGGTGCCGCGGATGAAGCCGGTGCCGCTGCAGCGCGGGCAGCTGATGTGCGCGGTCTCTTCCAGCGAGGCCTGCAGCCGCTGGCGCGACAGCTCCATCATGCCGAAGCGCGAGATCTTGCCGATCTGCACCCGGGCGCGGTCGAACTTGAGCGCGTCGCGCAGGCGGTTCTCCACCTCGCGCTGGTTGCGCTGCGACTCCATGTCGATGAAGTCGATGACGATCAGGCCGCCCAGGTCGCGCAGGCGCAACTGCCGCGCTACTTCATCTGCGGCTTCCAAATTGGTGCGCAGGGCGGTCTCCTCGATGTCGCCGCCGCGCGTGGCGCGCGCGGAGTTGACGTCGATCGCGACCAGCGCCTCGGTGTGGTCGATCACGATCGAGCCGCCCGAGGGCAGGGCGACCTGCCTGGAGTAGGCGCTCTCGATCTGGTGCTCGATCTGGAAGCGGGAGAAGAGCGGCACGTCGTCGCGGTAGAGCTTGACCTTGCCGACGTTGTCCGGCATGACCGTCTGCATGAACGACTTCGCCTGCTCGTAGATCTCCTCGGTGTCGATCAGGATCTCGCCGATGTCGGGCTGGAAGTAGTCGCGGATCGCGCGGATCACCAGGCTCGACTCGAGGTAGATGAGGAACGGCTTCTTCGACTGGTCCTGCGAGGCCGACTCGACCGCGCGCCAGAGCTGCATGAGGTACTCGAGGTCCCAGTTCAGCTCCTCGAGGGAGCGGCTGATCGCCGCGGTGCGGGCGATCACGCTCATGCCCTCGGGCAGCTGCAGCTGGTCGAGCGTGTCGCGCAGCTCGTTGCGGTCCTCGCCCTCGACGCGGCGCGAGACCCCGCCGCCGCGCGGGTTGTTGGGCATCAGGACCAGGTAGCGCCCGGCCAGGCTGATGAAGGTGGTGAGCGCCGCGCCCTTGGTGCCGCGCTCGTCCTTCTCGACCTGGACGATGATCTCCTGGCCCTCGCGCAGCGCGTCCTGGATGCGCGCGCGCCCGACGTCGACGTCGGGCTTGAAGTAGCTGCGGGCGACTTCCTTGAACGGCAGGAACCCGTGCCGCTCCTCGCCGTAGTCGACGAAGGCGGCCTCGAGGCTGGGCTCGATGCGGGTGATGATGCCTTTGTAGATGTTGCTCTTGCGTTGTTCCCTTGAGGCTGACTCTATGTCGAGGTCGACGAGCTTCTGCCCTTCGACGATCGCGACGCGCAGCTCTTCTTGCTGCGTCGCGTTGAATAACATCCGCTTCACTTGTTGTTCTCCTGCGCGCGCAGGAGACTAGCTCGTGCTTGCTCTCCTAATGAGATTCCACACCCAGGGGGTGTTCGAGTTTTCCTTGGGAAAACAAAACCTACGCGCGCTTCTAGTAGTATCGCTACTTCCGGTGAGCGAAATTAACCAGTGCTTCAGGCCCGGCTGCGGCCGGACGGGAGGCGGGTTGCAGGTCCCGGCTACGGCGGCCCCAAGAGCTCACCGCGCCACGCGTTCCTGTGCCTCGCAACTCAAAGCAACCCAGAGATAGTACGGAAAATGAATGACTTAAGCAAGGCCGCAGGCCGTCCCAAGGCGACCTGGCTGGAAGTCGGGGAAGAAGCCGCCGCGCAGCGCATCGACAACTTCCTGCTGCGCCATCTCAAGGGAGTGCCCAAAAGCCACGTCTACCAGGTGCTGCGCAGCGGCCAGGTGCGCGTCAACAGCGGCCGGGTGAAGCCCGACTACCGTCTCCAGGCCGGCGACCGCGTGCGCCTGCCCCCGGTCAGGATCGCCGCCAGGCCCCCGGCCGCCAGGCCGGCCGAGCTGCCGGTGATCTACGAGGACCCGGGCCTGCTGGTGGTGGACAAGCCCAGCGGCGTCGCCGTGCACGGCGGCAGCGGCCTGAGCTACGGCGCCATCGAGTCGCTGCGGGCCGCCCGGCCGGGGGCGAAGTTCCTCGAGCTCGCGCACCGGCTCGACCGCGACACGTCCGGGCTGCTGATGATCGCCAAGAAGAGGTCCGTGCTGGTCGAGCTGCACCGGATGCTGCGCGAAGGCGAGGTCGAGAAAATCTACACGGTGCTGGCGGCTGGCCGTTACGCGGGGGAAAAGGAGATCCGCGCACCGCTCCACAAGTACGTCACCGCGGCGGGCGAACGGCGCGTGGCGGTGCGGGAAGATGGCATGGCTGCGGCAACAAACGTAAAGGTTCTCAAGGCCACTTCGGCTTCCAGCCTCCTCGAAGTCCGCCTTCTCACGGGCCGCACGCACCAGATCCGGGTGCACCTCGCGCACGCCGGCCATCCGGTGCTCGGCGACGACAAGTACGGCGACTTCGCGTTGAACCGGGAGCTCGCGAAGCAGGGCGTGAAGCGCCTGTTCCTGCACGCGGCCTCGCTCGGCTTCGCCCACCCGGGCACGGGCGAGCGGCTGCGCCTGAAATCGCCGCTTCCGCCCGACATGCGGGCCTTCATCGAGCGCAGCCTGCCGTGAGATACGAGCTGATCGTCTTCGACTGGGACGGGACGATCCTCGACTCGCCCTCGGCCATCGCGGCATGCATCCAGGCCTCCTGCGGCGAGCTGGGCCTCGAGGTGCCCGAGCGCAGCCGCGCCAGCCACGTCATCGGCCTGGGCATCGAGGAGCTGATGCGCATCGCGGCCCCCGCCCTGGCGCCCGAGCGCTACCCGGATTTCGTCGCCGCCTACCGCAGGCATTTCCGGGGGCGCGAGCAGTCGATGCAGCTCTACCCCGGCATGCGGGCGCTGCTTGAAGAAGTGCGACAGAAACACAGCCTCGCGATCGCGACCGCGAAGAGCCGCCGCGGGCTCGAGCGCGCGTTCGACGCCACCGGCCTGAGGGGCTACTTCCGCGCCTCGCGCTGCGCCGACGAGACGACGCCGAAGCCGCACCCCGCGATGCTGCTGGAGCTGATGGAGGAGCTTGCCGTGAAGCCGCAGGGGATGCTCATGATCGGCGATACGTCCCACGACCTGGAGATGGCGCGCGCGGCGGGCGTCGACGCCCTGGCCGTCAGCTACGGCGCGCACTCCGAGGACGGGCTGCGGGCCTGCGGGCCGCTCGGCTGCTTTGCCGACGTCGCCTCGCTCGCGCAATGGCTCAGAGCGAACGGCTGATCTGCGCCTCGCAGGCGCTCCTCGATGCCGGCCGCGGCGTGCGCTTTGAAGTCGAGTACTTCGGCGAGGCCGCGGCCGCGTTCGCCGTCCGGCACGCCGGACGCGTGCACGGCTACCTCAACCGCTGCGCGCACGTCGCGATGGAGCTCGACTGGCAGGAAGGAGTATTTTTCGCTGCCGACGGGCGCGATTTGCTATGCTCGACGCACGGCGCCGTCTACGATGCGGCGAGCGGACGCTGCCTCGGCGGGCCGTGCAACGGCGCGCCGCTGGTGAAGCTGCGCCTCGAGGAGCGCGACGGCAAGGTCTACTTCATGGGGTTCGAGGATGAATGAGAACGGCGGGCAGTGGGAACGCGAGCTGGTCGCCAAGCTCGCGACGGCGGCGCTCAAGGAGCAGCGGCGCGCGCGCCTGTGGGGCATCTTCTTCAAGCTGCTGACCTTCGCGTACGTCACGCTGCTGCTGCTGTTCGCGATCGACTGGAAGGAGCGCGCCGAGCTCGCCGGCGGCAGGAAGCACACCGCGATGGTGGAGGTGAGCGGGCTGATCGCCCCGGGCGCCGACGCGAGCGCCGAGAAGATCAACGCCGCGCTGCTGGCGGCGTTCAAGGACCGCAACACCCAGGGCGTGGTGGTGCGCATCAATTCCCCCGGGGGCAGCCCGGTGCAGGCGCAGACCATCTACGACGAGATGCGCCGCCTGCGCAAGGCCTACCCGAACATCCCGCTGTACGCGGTGGTCGAGGACGTGTGCGCCTCGGGCGGATACTTCGTCGCCGCCGGCGCCGAGCGCATCTACGTCGGCAAGGCGAGCATCGTCGGCTCGATCGGCGTGCTGATGAACGGCTTCGGCTTCACCGGCCTGATGGACAAGCTGGGCGTCGAGCGGCGCCTGATCACCGCCGGCGAGAACAAGGGCATGCTCGATCCCTTCTCGCCCATGCAGGAGCAGGACCGGCGCTACGCCAAGGCGATGGTCGACGACATCCACCAGCAGTTCATCGGCGTGGTGCGCGAAGGCCGCGGCAAGCGCCTCAAGGAGACGCCCGACATGTTCAGCGGCCTGATCTGGACCGGCCAGAAGAGCGTCGACCTCGGGCTCGCCGACGGCATCGGCAGCCTCGAGTACGTGGCGCGCGAGGTGGTGAAGGCGGAGCTGATCGTCGACTTCACGCAGAAGGAGAACCTGGCGGAGAAATTCGCCCGGCGCTTCGGCGCCGGCGCCGCCGCGGCGCTCGCCGAGCTCGCGTTCAAAGCCTCGCCGGCGCTGCGCTAGCGCCCGGGGTGCCGCGCATGCCGCGCAGCTGGATGGTGGCCGCGATCGCGGCGAGCATCGCGGCGTGCAGCCCTGCCGACCATGCCTACTACGCGCGCGGCAAGGTGGTGCAGGCCGTGAGCGACGGCTTCGCGGCCACGCAGGCATACGATCGCTACCTGCAGAGCCGCAACGCGCATCCCGCGTCGCCCGCCGACATCGCCCTGGCTGCGCGACCCGGAACCTACAGCAGCGTCGCGCTCGAGCGCGACCGCATCGTGCTCGTGCTCGACTCCAACCTGCCGACCGGGCGATTCGCGATCGTGGGCAAGCCGATCACGTTTTCGGCGCAGCAGGCGGCGGGCAAGCGCAGCTGGACCTGCGCGCGCGGCGAGCTCGCCGAAACCATCATGCCCGAGAGCTGCCGCCAGCGCTGAGCGGGCGGCCCTCGCGCGCGTGCAGGAGGAACACCGCCGGGCGCTTGCCCGGCGCGAGGCGCGCGCGGCGCCATTCGCCGATGGTCTTCATGACGATGCTTTCGCCGGGAAGCGTGAGCTCGGCCGCGACGCAAAGGCGCGTGCTCGCGGCGCACGCGGCAAGCAGGGCGGCGAACAGCGCCTCGTTGCGGTAGGGCGTCTCGATGAAGATCTCGGTTTCACGTTCCTTGCGCGAGCGCTGCTCGAGCTCGCGGATCCTTTTCTCCCGCTCTGTCGCGTCCCTGGGCAGATAGCCGCAGAACGCGAAGCGCTGGCCTTCCAGGCCCGAAGCCATGAGCGCGAGCACGAGCGACGACGGGCCGACGAGCGGCACGACGCGAAAGCCCTCGCGGTGCGCCGCCTCGATCAGCGCCGCGCCCGGATCGGCGATCGCCGGGCAGCCCGCCTCGGAGAGCAGCCCGAGAGACCTGCCTTCTCGAAGCGGCTTCAGCAGTGGCGAGACCTCATCGCCTAGCGTGACGATGTTCAGCTCGCGCACCGGCATTCCCAGCGCGCCGAGGAAGGCGCGGGCGCTTTTCGCGTTCTCGACCGCGAAGTCGTGAAGCGATGTCACTTTTTGCAGGCAGGCGGCAGGCAGGGCGTCCGCGGGTGCGCCGCCGAGCGGGGAGGGGATGGCGTAGAGAATCAAACCATCACCAGGAACCTAAACGACAGGCATTCCCGCGCGCTCGAGCAGCTCGGTGAGCGCGATCAGCGGCAGGCCGATGAGCGAGGTCGGGTCCTCGGTGTCGATGCGAGCGATGAGCGCGATGCCCAGGCCTTCGGCCTTGGCGCTGCCCGCGCAGTCGTAGGGCTGCTCGCGCCGCAGGTAGGACTCGATGCGCCGCTCGTCGAGGCTGCGGAAGGTGACGCGGCAGGCGACGACACGCGAATCCAGGCTTCCGGCTCTTGTGTCCAGGAGCGAGACTGCCGTCTGGAACTCGGCCGACTTGCCGCTCAGCTCGCGCAGCTGGCGCAGCGCCAGGTCGTGGCTGCCCGGCTTGCCGAGCAGGCGACCGTCGAGCGCCGCCGCCTGGTCGCAGCCGATGACCAGCGCGTTCTCGGCGCGAATCGATCTCGCCTTCAGGACCGAGAGGCGCAGCGCCAGGTCGGCGGGCGACTCGCCCGGCAGCGCCTGCTCCTCGATGCTCGGCGCGGCGACCTCGAAAGGCAGGCCGAGGCGCTCCAGGAGCTGCCTGCGGTAGGGCGAGGTGGAGCCGAGCACGAGGCGCCTGGGCTGAGCCATCACTTTGTTATGCCGAGGGTTTTCCAAAATGCTATCATCCACCGCTTTATGTCGCACCAGCCGCTGATCGATGGCTTCGAGTTCGCGACGGCTGGAGCAAGGCAGCAGGGAAGTTGGCCGGTGCGCGAGCTGCCGCGCGTGCGCGACCTGCTCGCCTCGGAGGACGGCGAGGTCCGCTACGTGCTCGAAGGCATGCGCGACGAGCGCGGACGGCCGAGCCTGAGACTGAGCCTGCAGGGGACGCTGACGCTGCGCTGCCAGCGCTGCCTCGAGCCGATGCCTTTCGAGGTGCGGGCCGACGAGGTGCTGGTGCTCGCGGCGACGCAGGCGGAGATCGACGCCGAGCCGCCCGATGCGCACTCGCCCGACCGGGTGCTCGCGGGCAAGGAGATGCCGCTGCGCGAGCTGATCGAGGACGAGCTGATCCTCGCCCTGCCGTACGCGCCGCGGCACGCAAGCTGCGCGGCGCGCCTCGCGCAGGCGGACGAGACAAGGCAGGATGGGAAAATTTCGCCGTTCGCGGGCCTGCGCGGCCTGGTGCGCGACAAGCATTGACATCGAAAGGAGTCACACCATGGCAGTCCAGCAGAACAAGAAGTCGCCGTCGCGGCGCGGCATGCACCGCTCGCACGACCGGCTGAGCGCTCCGGCGATCGCGGTCGAGCCGACCACCGGCGAGACGCACCTGCGCCACCACGTCAGCGCGACCGGCTTCTACCGCGGCAAGAAGGTCCTCAAGGCCGCAGAAGAGTAGCCCGCTGATCACCGTCGCCGTCGATTGCATGGGGGGCGATCACGGCCCGCATGTGACGGTTCCGGCCGCGCTCGAGTTCCAGGCGCGCTTCGCCGACGTCGACATCGTGCTGGTCGGCCTGCGCGACGCGCTCGAGGCGGAGCTCGCCGCGCGCGGCGCGGCGCCCGGGCCGCGGCTGCGGCTGCACGACGCCGCCGAGGTGGTGGCGATGGACGAGCCGCCGGCGCAGGCGCTGCGCACCAAGAAGGACTCCTCGATGCGCGTGGCGGTCAACCTGGTGAAGAACGGCGAGGCGCACGCCTGCGTGAGCGCGGGCAACACCGGCGCCTTGATGGCCATCTCGCGCTTCGTGCTGAAGACCATCCCGGGAATAGACCGGCCCGCGATCGCCACGGTGCTGCCGAACATGAAAAGCGGCTACACCTACGTGCTCGACCTGGGCGCGAACGTCGACTGCACCCCCGAGCAGCTGATGCAGTTCGGCGTGATGGGCGCGATGCTGGTCGCGGCGCTCGAGCACAAGGAGCGCCCGTCGGTCGGGCTGCTGAACATCGGCGTCGAGGACATCAAGGGCAATGAAACGGTCAAGCGCGCCGCCGAGCTGCTGCGCGCGAGCGGGCTCAATTTCTACGGCAACGTGGAAGGCGACGACATCTACAAGGGAACCACCGACGTGGTGGTCTGCGACGGCTTCGTCGGCAACTCGGTGCTCAAGGCTTCCGAAGGCGTGATCAAGATGCTTTTCCTGTTCATCAGGAAGGAATTCATGGGCAGCCCGTGGCGCAGGCTCGTCGCCTGGCTGGCGCGCCCGGTGTTCGGGGCGCTGCGCGCGCGCATGGACCCGGGCAAGTACAACGGCGCGAGCCTGCTCGGGCTGCGCGGCATCGTGATCAAGAGCCACGGCTCGGCGGACGCCTACGCCTTCGGCCAGGCGCTCGGGCGCGCGGTCGACGAGGTGAGGAACAGCGTGCCGCAGCGCATCGCGGCGCAGATGGCCCACGTCGAAGCGACGGTGCCGTCGTGACCTATGCCAGGATCGTCGGCACCGGCAGCTACCTGCCGCCGCGCGTCATGACGAACGACGAGTTCGCCGCGCGCCTGGACACGAGCGACGCGTGGATCCGCAGCCGCACCGGCATCGCACAGCGCCATATCGCCGGGAAGTCCCAGGCCTCGAGCGACCTCGCGCTGGAGGCGAGCTCCCGTGCGCTCGAGGCATCTGGTTTAAAAGCTTCTCAAATAGATCTCATCATCGTCGCGACGTCCACGCCGGACTACATCTTCCCCAGCACCGCCTGCCTGCTGCAGGCCAAGCTCGGCGTGAAGGGCTGCCCGGCCTTCGACGTGCAGGCCGTGTGCAGCGGCTTCGTCTATGGACTGGCAACAGCCGATGCGCTGATCAGAAGCGGTCAATACAAGACTGCACTGGTCGTAGGCGCCGAGGTCTTTTCGCGCATCCTCGACTGGAACGACCGCGGCACCTGCGTGCTGTTCGGCGACGGCGCGGGGGCGGTGGTGCTCGCCGCCGCGTCCGCCCCAGGCATCCACGCGAGCGTGCTGCATGCCGACGGCAGCCAGGTGGACCTGCTCTCGGTGCCGGGCAACGTCTGCGGCGGCGCGATCGTCGGCTCGCCGTTCCTGCAGATGAACGGGCAGGGCGTGTTCAAGTTCGCCGTGCGGGTGCTCGAGGAGGTGGCGCGCGAGACCGTGGCCGCGGCGGGCATGAGCATGGCGCAGGTCGACTGGCTGATCCCGCACCAGGCGAACGTGCGCATCCTCGAGGCGACCGCGCGCAAGCTCGGGCTGCCGGCGGAGAAGCTGGTCGTGACGGTCGATCACCACGGCAACACCTCGGCGGCCTCGGTGCCCCTGGCGCTCGACGAGTTCGTGTGCGCGGGCCGGATCCGCCCCGGCCACCGGGTGCTGATGGAAGGCGTGGGCGGCGGCTTCACCTGGGGCGCGAGCCTCGCCACGCTATGAAGCTCGCGATGGTGTTCCCGGGGCAGGGCTCGCAGGCGGTCGGCATGCTGCGCGGCTACGAGGACGTGCCCGAGGCGCTCGAGGTGCTGCTCGAGGCGCAGCAGGTGCTCGGCGGCGAGTTCATCGAGCTGCTCGAGGAGGGGCCGGCCGAGGCGCTCAACCTGACGGTCAATACGCAGCCCGCGATGCTCACCGCCGGCTATGCGGCGTACCGCGCCTGGCTCGCGCGCGGCGGCCCGCGGCCCGAGGTCCTTGCCGGGCACAGCCTGGGCGAGTACACGGCGCTGGTGGCGGCGGGCGCGCTCGCGTTCCGCGATGCGCTGCCGCTGGTGCGCTTCCGGGCCGAGGCGATGCAGGACGCGGTGCCCGAAGGCGAAGGCGCGATGGCCGCGATCCTCGGGCTCGACGACCAGGGCGTGCGCGCGGCCTGCGCCGAGGCGCAGGGGGCGGTGCAGGCGGTCAACTTCAATGCGCCGGGACAGGTGGTGATCGCGGGGCAGAAGGCCGCGGTCGAGCGCGCCATCCTGCTGTGCAAGTCGCGCGGCGCGAAGCGCGCCATGCCGCTGCCGGTGAGCGCGCCTTTCCATTCCTCGCTGATGAAGCCGGCCGGGGAGCGGCTGCAGGCCTATCTCAAGGACCTGCGCGTCGCCGTGCCGCAGGTCCCGGTGATCAACAACGTCGACGTGAGGATCGAGAGCCAGCCGCAGGCCATCAAGAGCGCGCTGGTGCGCCAGGCGGCCGCGCCGGTGCGCTGGGTCGAGACCATCCGCACCATGGCGCAGCTCGGCGTGACGCACGTGGTGGAATGCGGGCCCGGCAAAGTGCTTTCGGCCCTGACCAGGCGAATCGTTCCGGAACTGCATTCGATCGCTGCCGCCGACCGCGGCTCGCTCGATCAGGCGATCGCGGCAGTGAAGGGGGCATGAACATGCTCGAGGGAAAGCTCGCGCTCGTGACCGGGGCCTCGCGCGGCATCGGCAGCGCCATCGCCGCGGAGCTCGCCAGGCAGGGCGCCAAGGTGATCGGGACCGCTACAAGCGAAGCCGGTACACGCGGCATTTCGCAATCCGGTCTGATTGGAAAAGTCCTGAACGTGCGCGATGCGGCCCAGTGCGATGCCCTGGTCGAATCGGTCCGCAAGGAGTTCGGCGACGTCCTGATCCTGGTGAACAACGCCGCCGTGACGCGCGACAACCTGGCGCTGCGCATGAAGGACGCGGAGTGGGACGAGGTGATCGAGACCGACCTGCGCGCGGTGTTCCGGCTGTCGCGCGCGGTGATGCGCGGCATGATGAAGGCGCGCTGGGGGCGGATCATCAACATCACCTCGGTGGTCGGCGCCGCCGGCAATCCGGGGCAGGCCAACTACGCCGCGGCCAAGGCCGGCGTGGTCGGCATGACCAAGTCGCTCGCGCGCGAGCTCGGCAGCCGCAACATCACCGTCAACTGCGTCGCCCCGGGCTTCATCGACACCGACATGACGCGCGCGCTGCCCGAGGCGAGCCGCGCCGCGCTGCTCGCGCAGATCCCGCTCGTCCGGCTCGGCGCGCCGCAGGACGTCGCCCGCGCGGTCGCGTATCTCGCCTCGCCGGGCGGCGACTACGTCACCGGAGCGGTGCTGCACGTCAACGGCGGCATGTATATGTCGTAGAATACGGCCCCTCTTGGCCCACCACCCTTAAGGTTTGCCCTCAAAGACAGGGAAGGAGCAGCGGATGGAGAACGTCGAACAACGCGTCAAAAAGATCATCGCCGAGCAGCTCGGCGTGAACGAGGCCGAGATCAAGAACGAGTCGTCGTTCGTCGACGACCTGGGCGCGGACTCGCTCGACACCGTGGAGCTGGTAATGGCGCTCGAGGAGGAGTTCGAGACCGAGATCCCGGACGAGGAGGCCGAGAAGATCACCACCGTCCAGCAGGCCATCGATTACGTCAAGTCGCACTCCAAGTCGTAAGCTTGGAACCTGAGCGCAACCTTGAGCCGTCGCAGAGTCGTGGTCACCGGGCTGGGCATCGTCTGCCCGCTCGGCAACGCGGTCCAGCCCGCCTGGGATAGCGCGCTCGCCGGCACCTCCGGCATCACCCGCATCACGCGCTTCGACCCTTCGCGCCTCGCGAGCCAGATCGCGGGCGAGGTGAAGGGCTTCGACGTCGCGCCCTACATGTCGCCCAAGGAAGCGCGCCGCATGGATCTGTTCATCCACTACGGCATGGCGGCCGGGCTGCAGGCCTGGCGCGACGGCGCTCTGCAACTCACCGCGGACAACGCCGAGCGCGTCGGCATCAATTTCGGCTCGGGCATCGGCGGCCTGCCGCTCATCGAGGCCATGCACGCGGAGCTCGAGAAGAACGGCCCGCGCCGCATCTCGCCGTTCTTCATCCCGGGCACCATCATCAACATGATCGCCGGGCTGCTCTCCATCGAGATCGGCGCCAAGGGACCGAACCTCGCCATGGTGACCGCCTGCACCACCTCGACGCACTGCATCGGCGAGGCGGCCAAGTCGATCCGCTACGGCGAGGCCGACGTGATGATCGCCGGCGGCGCCGAGGCGGTGGTGACCGAGCTCGCGATCGGCGGCTTCGCCTCGGCACGGGCGCTTTCGACGCGCAACGACGACCCAGCCGGCGCGAGCCGCCCCTGGGACAAGGAGCGCGACGGCTTCGTGCTCGGCGAAGGCGCCGGCGCGGTGATGCTGGAAGAGTACGAGCATGCGAAGGCGCGCGGCGCGAGGATCTACTGCGAGGTCGCGGGCTACGGCGTATCGGCCGACGCCTTCCACATGACCGCGCCTCCCGAGGACGGCGAC
Source organism: Betaproteobacteria bacterium RIFCSPLOWO2_12_FULL_68_19 (assembly GCA_001772055.1). Lineage (GTDB taxonomy): Bacteria > Pseudomonadota > Gammaproteobacteria > Burkholderiales > SG8-39 > SCGC-AG-212-J23. The sequence continues at coordinate 15,350 of MERP01000104.1, read as the reverse complement.
GGCGGCTTCCGCGCCATGCGCAACGCCCTGAAGGACGCCGGCCTGGGCGCCGACGCGGTCGACTACATCAACGCGCACGGCACCTCCACGCCGCTCGGCGACGTGGCCGAGACGAAGGCGGTGAAGCGCCTGCTGGGCAGCCGCGCGCCCAGGGTCGCGGTCAACTCGACCAAGTCGATGACCGGCCACCTGCTCGGCGCCGCGGGCGGCGTCGAGGCGGTGTTCAGCGCGCTCGCGATCCGCGACCAGGTCTCGCCGCCGACCATCAACCTGCGCAATCCCGACCCGGAGTGCGACCTCGACTACGTGCCGAACGAGGCGCGCAAGATGACGATCCGCGTGGCGCTGTCCAACTCCTTCGGCTTCGGCGGCACCAACGGCACCCTGGTGCTGTCGCGGCTTGAGGTCTAGGCGTGCTTCTCCGCCTCCATGAAGTCTAGGCGTGCTTCTCCGCCTCCATTGAGCTTAAGGCTCGTCCTTTCTCCTTCCCCGGTCTTCGCCGCCGTCATCGTCGTGCTGCACGCGGCGGCGGGGGTGTCTGCCTTTCTGGCGCTGGGCGGGCTTGCGGGCGCCGCGCTCGGCGCCATGCTGGTGGCACTCGGCCTGGCGGCGGCATGGAGCCGGGCGCTTCTCCGCTCGGCGCGCTCGGTGCGCGCGCTCGAGATCGGCGCCGAAGAGCTGCTGCTCGAGCTCGCCGGCGGCGCGAGGATCGCGGCGCAGCCGGCTGCGCGGCGCTACGTCAGCCGGCTCGCGGTAGTGCTGCCCCTGCGCCGGCCCGCGCGCAGGACGATTCTGGTCACCGCCGACATGCTGGGCGCGGCCGAGTTCCGCCAGCTGCGCATCTGGGCCCTGTGGGCGAAGCTGCAGGCCGTGGCGGGGAAGCAACTGCCTGCGTAGCCGGCGGCCCGCTTCTACGTCGAACTATTTCCAAGTGCGTGTGTCTGTGGCACATAGGCGTTGCAGTTCGGACTGTGCGTCCGGGGGTGGGGAGCCCCGCCTGCGCGACAGCGAGGTCGGCCTGAGGCGGTTGCATGTCTGACCGCGAGATCGACCGGCAGCTGGTAGCGCGGGCACAGCGCGGCGACAAGCAGGCGTTTGGTCTGCTCGTAGAGAAGTACCAGCGCAAGCTGGCGCGGCTGTTGTCGCGCTTCATTCGCGACCCGGCCGAGGTCGAGGATGTGACGCAGGAAGCGTTCATCAAGGCCTACCGGGCCCTCCCCGCATTCCGTGGCGACAGCGCGTTTTACACGTGGCTGTACAGGATTGGAATTAATACGGCCAAGAACTATCTCATGGCCATGGGTCGGCGGGCGCCGACCTCGACCGAGGTAGAGGCCGAAGAGGCGGAAGGTTTCGAGGAAGGCGAGCAGCTGCGCGACATCAACACGCCGGAGAGCGTGCTGCTGTCGAACGAGATCGCGCAGACCGTGAACTCGACCATCGAAAAGCTGCCTGAGGAATTGCGCAAGGCGATTCAGATGCGCGAGATCGAAGGGATGAGCTACGAGGACATCGCGCAGGCGATGGACTGTCCCATCGGCACGGTGCGCTCGCGCATCTTCCGCGCGCGCGAGGCGATCGCGGAGCAGCTGCGGCCGCTGCTGGGCACCAGGAAAGACAAAAGGTGGTAGTAGTAACGGCAAAAGGCAGGTGGTAGGGGCATGAAAGAGCGCATTTCGGCCTTGATGGACGGCGAGCTGGACGAGCGCTCGGCGGCGGCGCTGATCCAGGCGCTGGAGCACGACCGCGAGGCGCTCGAGACCTGGCGGCTCTACCACCTGATGGGCGACGCGATGCGCGAGCCCCGGCTGCTCTCGCAGCGCTTCGCCGCGCGCATCGGCGAGCGGCTTGCCGCCGAGCCGACCGTGCTCGCCCCTGCGGCGGCGCCGGCCGAGCCGCGGCGCCGCGTCGCGCTGCCGATTGCCGCCAGCCTTGCCGCCGTGGCCCTCGTGGGCTGGCTC
>MERP01000104.1:0-13309 GCA_001772055.1 Betaproteobacteria bacterium RIFCSPLOWO2_12_FULL_68_19 | reverse complement strand
CGGCGCTGGTCGCGCTCTCGGCCGCAGGCCTCGCCCAGGCGCAGTCGCCCGAGGCGCTCGGCTGGCTGCGCAGGATCCATGACGCCACGCTGAAGCTTTCGTACACCGGCACCTTCGTCTACCAGCACGGCGGGCGCTCGGAAAGCTCGCGCATCACGCGCGACGCGCAAAGGGACATCGAGCGGCTCGAGGTGCTCGACGGCGTGCCGCGCGAGATCGTGCGCACGCGCGACACCGTGAAGTGCTACCTGCCCGCGAGCGGGGTGCTGAAGGTCGAGCAGCGGGTCGACCGGGGCAGCGCCGAGCGCAGCTTTCCCGCGCTCCTGCCCGAGCGCATCGGCACGCTCGCGCGCCACTACGAGATCGAGCTGGGCGAGATGCGGCGCATCGCCGGCTTCGACTGCCAGACGGTGCTGCTCACGCCGAAGGACAACCTGCGCTACGGCTACCGGCTGTGCGCCGACGCGAAGAGCGGCATGCTGCTCAAGGCGGTCACCTTCGACGCCCAGGGCGAGAGCGTCGAGCAGTTCATGTTCACCCAGCTCTCCATCGGCGGGGTCACGAGCGCGCAGGTGAGGCCGCGGCGCGCGCGGCGCGCCTGGCGGGTCGAGGACACCAAGGCGGCGCCGGCGCGGCTCTCGGGCTGGGGCCTGTCCGCGGAGCTGCCCGGGTTCCGCAAGGTGATCGAGCTCAAGCGCCGCATGGGCGAGTCGCGCCCGGTCGGCCAGCTGGTCTATTCCGACGGCCTCGCCGCGGTGTCGGTGTTCATCGAGCCGATGGACGGGCGGCGCGAGCCGGTGCAGACCGGCGTCGCCAGCCTCGGCGCGATCCACATCTATACGCGCGAGGTCGCCAATCACATGGTAACCGTGGTCGGCGAAACGCCGGCCGCGAGCGTGCAGCGCATCGGCAACGCGGTAGAGTACCAGCGGCCGAGCCAATAAAGCAGAAACGAGGAGACACCAGCATGCGTATCACGAGGCCCCTGGCCGCCCTGTGGCTGGCGGCGTTCTGCGCCGTCGCGGCGGCGCAGGCGCGCGAGCTGCCTGATTTCACCCGCCTGGTCGACGAGCAGGGCGCGAGCGTCGTCAACATCAGCACCACGCAGGCGCCGCGCCGCGCCGGCGCCGTGCCGCAGGTGCCCGGCATCGAGGACGAGGAGGTGCTCGAGTTCTTCCGCCGCTTCATCCCGCGCCAGCAGCCCGGCCCGGGCGCGCGTCCCGAGAGCCGCTCGCTCGGCTCCGGGTTCATCATCAGCCCCGACGGCTACATCCTCACCAACGCGCACGTGGTGGAAGGCGCCGACGAGATCAACGTGCGCTTCACCGACAAGCGCGAGTTCAAGGCCAAGGTGATCGGCACCGACCGCCGCACCGACATCGCGGTGATCAAGATCGAGACCGGCGGGCTGCGCCCGGTGCGCTTCGGCGACCCCTCCAGGCTCAAGGTCGGCGAATGGGTGGTGGCGATCGGGGCGCCGTTCGGCTTCGAGAACACGGTCACCGCCGGCATCGTGAGCGCCAAGGGGCGCTCGCTGCCGCAGGAGAACTTCGTGCCGTTCCTGCAGACCGACGTCGCCATCAACCCCGGCAACTCGGGCGGGCCGCTGTTCAACATGCGCGGCGAGGTGGTGGGCATCAACTCGCAGATCTACAGCCGCACCGGCGGCTTCATGGGCCTGTCTTTCGCCATCCCGATCGACGTGGCGCTCGACATCCAGAAGCAGCTGCGCGAGAAGGGCCGCGTGGCGCGCGGCAGGATCGGCGTGGTGATCCAGGAGGTCACGCGCGACCTCGCCACCTCCTTCGGCCTGGAGCGGCCGCGCGGCGCGCTGGTGAACTCGGTGGAGAAGGGCAGCCCGGCCGACAAGGCGGGGGTCGAGGCGACCGACATCATCCTCGGCTTCGACGGCAAGCCGGTCGAGAACTCGAGCGACCTGCCGCGCCTGGTGGGCGCGACGCGCCCCGGCTCGCACGCCACGATGGAGGTGTGGCGCAAGGGCACGACCCGCAGGCTCGGCATCACCGTCGGCGAGCTGCAGGAGGACCGCGTCGCCTCGCGCGACGCGCCGCGGGCGCCCAAGCAGGCGGAGGCGCCGGCCAACCGGCTCGGCATCGTGGTCTCGGAGCTCTCGCCGGAGCAGAAGCGGGGCCTGAGCCTCTCGAGCGGCGTGGCGGTCACCGACGTGCGGCCCGATTCCAAGGCCGACGTGCGCAGGGGCGACATCCTGCTCACCATGGTCCACAAGGGCCAGCACATCGAGCTGCGCTCGGTCGAGCAGTTCAACAAGCTGCTCGCCGGCCTGGACAAGAACGCCGTGATCACGCTGCAGGTGCGCCGCGGCGAGAGCACCGCGTTCATCACCATCTCGGGGCTCACCGATAAAGGGTAGGGCCCGGCTGTACGCTCGCGCCTGGTGCCACCTGTGCGAGGAGATGGCGCAGGCGCTGCGCGCCCTCGGCGTCGAGTTCGACGAGATCGACGTCGACTCCGACCCGCGCCTGGAGGCGCTGTACGGGGACGACGTCCCCGTGCTGCTCGGCCACGACGGCGTCGAGATCTGCCGCCACCGCTTGAGCCCGGAAGACCTCGGCAAGCTGCGCTAAGATAGCGGGTCGAGGAGGGTGCCCCCCAGAGCAGGCGGTAAGCGCGGGCGCCCTCTTTCTTTATATGGCCCAGAGCCGCATCCGCAACTTCTCCATCATCGCGCACATCGACCACGGCAAGTCGACCCTGGCGGATCGCTTCATCCAGATCTGCGGCGGCCTCGCCGAGCGCGAGATGGCCGAGCAGGTGCTCGACTCGATGGAGCTCGAGCGCGAGCGCGGCATCACCATCAAGGCCCAGACGGCTGCTCTTTCTTATCAAGCGAAGGACGGGAATACCTACCTTCTCAACCTGATCGATACCCCGGGGCACGTGGACTTCTCCTACGAGGTGAGCCGCTCGCTCGCCGCCTGCGAGGGCGCGCTGCTGGTGGTCGACGCCTCGCAGGGCGTGGAGGCGCAGACGGTCGCCAACTGCTACACCGCGATCGAGCAGGGCGTCGAGGTGATCCCGGTGCTGAACAAGATCGACCTGCCCTCGGCCGATCCCGAGAAGGCGATCCAGGAGATCGAGGACGTGATCGGCATCGCCGCGGCCGACGCGCTGCGCGTCAGCGCCAAGACCGGCGAGAACGTGCCCGAGATCCTGGAGACGGTGATCCGGCGCATCCCGCCGCCGCAGGGCGACCCGGCAGGCAGGCTGCAGGCGCTGATCATCGACTCCTGGTTCGACAACTACGTCGGCGTGGTGATGCTGGTGCGCGTCTTCGAGGGGACGCTGCGGCCGAAGGAGCGCGTGGTGCTGATGAGCACCGGGGCGTCCTACCTGTGCGAGCAGACCGGAATCTTCACTCCCAAGGCGAAGGAGAAGGGTTTTCTCGCCGCCGGGGAGGTCGGCTATGTCACCGCCGGCATCAAGGAGCTGCGCGCGGCCAAGGTCGGCGACACGATCACGGCCGCGGACAAGCCGGCGTCGCATGCGCTGCCGGGCTTCAAGGAGGTCAAGCCGCAGGTGTTCGCCGGCCTCTACCCGGTCGAGTCGAACGAGTACGAAGCGCTGCGCGAGGCGCTGGAGAAGCTGCACCTGAACGACGCCTCCTTCCACTACGAGCCCGAGACCTCGCAGGCGCTCGGCTTCGGCTTCCGCTGCGGCTTCCTCGGCCTGCTGCACATGGACATCGTGCAGGAGCGCCTGGAGCGCGAGTACGGCATGCACCTCATCACCACCGCGCCCTCGGTGGTCTACGAGGTCAAGCTGCGCGACGGCACGGTGCAGCAGGTCTCCAATCCCTCGCGCCTGCCGCCCATGGAGACCATCGAGGAGATCCGCGAGCCGGTGATCGCCACCAAGATCTTCGTGCCGCAGGAGTACGTCGGGCCGGTGATCACCCTGTGCGAGGAGAAGCGCGGCACGCAGACCAACATGCACTACTCGCCCCGGCACGTGGTGCTGTCCTACGACCTGCCGCTCTCCGAGGTGGTGCTCGACTTCTTCGACCGCCTCAAGTCGGGCACGCGCGGCTACGGCTCGCTCGACTACGAGTTCAAGCAGTACCGCGCCGCCGACGTGGTGCGCCTGGACATCCTGGTGAACGGCGAGCGCGTCGATGCGCTCTCCACCATGGTGCACCGCTCGAGCACGCAGCAGCGCGGACGGGAGCTCGTGAGCAAGCTCAGGGCGTTGATTCCGCGGCAGATGTTCGACGTGGCGATCCAGGCGGCGATCGGCTCGCACATCGTGGCGCGCGAGAACGTCAAGGCGCTGCGCAAGAACGTGCTGGCCAAGTGCTACGGCGGCGACGTGACGCGCAAGAGGAAGCTGCTCGAGAAGCAGAAGGAAGGCAAGAAGCGCATGAAGCAGGTCGGGGCGGTGGAGATCCCGCAGGAAGCGTTCCTGGCGGTGCTGCAGCGGAGCGGCAGTTGAGCTTCGCCGCCTTCCTGCTCACCCTGCTGGTCGTCACGGGGCTCGTCTGGCTGCTGGACAAGCATTATCTGAGAAAGAGGAGACCGAGAGAGGCGAAGCAGCCCTGGTGGGTGGAGTACTCGATCAGCTTCTTTCCGGTGATCCTGATCGTGTTCCTGCTGCGCTCGTTCCTGGTCGAGCCGTTCAAGATCCCGTCGAGCTCGATGGTGCCGACGCTGCTGGTCGGGGACTTCATCCTGGTGAACAAGTTCAGCTACGGCATCCGCCTGCCGGTCGCCAACCGCAAGGTGCTCGAGCTCGGCAGCCCCGGCCGCGGCGACGTCATGGTGTTCCGCTATCCCGAGGACCCCTCGCTCGACTACATCAAGCGCGTGGTCGGGCTGCCGGGGGACCGCGTCGAGGTGCGCAACAAGCGGCTGTCGATCAACGGGCGGCCGGTGCCGCTGCGCCAGGTCGAGGACTACCTGTCGCGCGAGCGCATGCAGTTCTCGCGGCGTTACGTCGAGACGCTCGACGGCGTCGAGCACCAGATCCTGCTCGAGGAGGACGCGCCCGCGGGGGTCATGCCCTCGCGCGCGTTCCCGTTCTCCGGCAATTGCAACTACAATAGCAACGGGCTCGCGTGTACCGTTCCGCCGGGCCACTATTTCGTGATGGGCGACAACCGCGACAACTCGAGCGACAGCCGGGTGTGGGGCTTCGTCCCCGACGGCAACATCGTCGGCAAGGCGTTCTTCATCTGGCTCAACCTCAACGAGCTCGGCCGTTTCGGCTCGTTCCGCTGAGACTCGCCCCGGGAGGAAGCAAATGAAGTCAACGCAAAGCGGCGTCAGCCTGATGGGGCTCATGCTCGGGCTGTTCATCCTGGTGCTGTTGGCGCTGTTCGCCATGAAGATCATCCCGTCGTACCTGGAGTTCGCGACGGCAAAGAACGCGATCGAGGGCATCGCGCGCGAGCGGCAGGCGAGCACGCCGGCGGAGGGGCGCAATGCCTTCGAGGCGCGCGCGACCATCGACGACATCCGCGCGGTCAGCCCGAAGGACCTCGAGATCACCAAGGAAGGCAGCGAGTTCATCATCGCCTTCAGCTACCGCAAGGAAGTGCCGGTGTTCTCCAACGTGGCCCTCTGCATCGACTACGCGGCCAGCACGAAGGGGCAGTAGATCGTTGGCCCGGCCCGAGGTTCTCGAGCAGCGGCTCGGACACCGGTTCACGAACGCGGCGCTGCTCGCTCAGGCGCTCACCCACCGCAGCGCCGGGGCGCCCGACAACGAGCGGCTCGAATTCCTCGGCGACGGCGTGCTCGGCTGCGCGGTGGCCGAGGAGCTCTATGCGCGCTTTCCGCGCCTCGCGGAGGGCAGGCTGACCCGCATGCGCGCACGGCTGGTGCGCGAGGAGGCGCTCGCGGAAATCGCCGGGCATCTCGAAATGAAGACGTTTCTCCGGGTGGGCGCCAAGCACCCGATCACGCCGTCGGTGCTTGCCGACGCGCTCGAGGCGGTGTTCGGCGCGATCTTCCTCGACGGCGGCTACGACGCGGCGCGCCGCGCGATGGTGCGGGCCTTCGGCCCGCTGCTCGAGAGCCTCGACCCGAGCGACCTCGAGAAGGACGCCAAGACCCAGCTGCAGGAGATCATGCACGCCCGCGGCAGCAAGCTGCCCGAGTATCGCGTCGTCGCCACGCACGGCGCGCCGCACCAGCGCTCGTTCGAGGTCGAGTGCCTGGTCCCTGACCTGGGCCTGGCCGCGACCGGAAGCGGCAGCTCGCTCCAGCGCGCCGAGCAGCAGGCCGCGAAGGGCCTCTTGGGAAAATTGACCAAATGAGCCGGTGCGGCACGATCGGCTTTGTCGGCCGCCCCAACACCGGCAAGTCGAGCCTGCTCAACCGGCTGGTCGGCGAGAAGCTCTCGATCGTCTCGGCCCGGCCGCAGACCACCCGGCATCTCGTCACCGGCATCCTGACCCGGCCGGGCTGCCAGTACATCTTCGTCGACGCCCCGGGAGCGCCGCCTCGCACCAAGAGCGTGCTGCACCGGGCGCTCAGCCGGCGCGTCACCGAGGCGGCGCGCGACGTGGACGTGGCGCTGTTCGTGGTCGAGGCGCCGCGCTTGGGCCCCGAGGACCGCGCCGCGCTCGCGCGCATTCCGGGCTCGCAGTGCGTAATCGCGGTAGTAAACAAGGTGGATTTAATCAAAAAATCTGCTTTGATCCCCTTCCTCGACCGTCTCGCCAGGCTGCGCGACTTCCACGCCATCGTCCCCGTGAGCGCGAAGACCGGGAAGAACGTCGACGAGCTGCTGCGCGTGCTGCGCGCTGCGCTTCCCGAGGGGCCGGCGGCCTACCCGCCGGAGCAGCTCACCGACCGCGACGAGCGCTTCTTCGCCGCGGAGCTGCTGCGCGAGAAGCTGTTCGAGACCATGGGGCAGGAGCTGCCCTACCGCTGCGAAGTGCTGATCGACAGCTTCAAGCAGGAGGGCCGGCTGCGGCGCATCGAGGCGACCATCCTGGTGGAGCGCGACAGCCAGCGCGCGATCGTGCTCGGCAGCGGCGGCGAGCGGCTCAAGCGCATGGCGAGCGCGGCGCGCAGGGACATGGAGCGCCTGTTCGGCGGCAAGGTCTATCTCGGCACCTGGGTCAAGGTGCGCCGCGCCTGGACCGACGACCGGCGCGCGCTGCGCGAGCTGGGCTACGAATGAAGCGCCGCGTCGACCAGGAGCCGGGGTACGTGCTGCACACCTACCCGTACATGGAGACCAGCCTGATCGTCGAGGCCTTCGCGCGCCGCTTCGGGCGCGTCGCGCTGCTCGCGCGCGGCGCGCGCCGGCCGCGCTCGGCGATGCGCGGCGTGCTGCTGTCGTTCCATCCGCTGCGGCTCTCCTGGAGCGGGTCGGCCGAGCTCTCCAACCTGCGCGCCGCCGAGTGGTCGGGGGCGCTGCAGCCCCTCGCCGGGCAGGGGCTGATGTGCGGCTTCTACCTCAACGAGCTGCTGCTGCGCCTGCTGCCGCGCGAGGACCCGCACGAGGCGCTGTTCGACATCTACGGGGAATCTCTCAAGTCACTCTCCCATGGCGAATCTCACGCCGTCGTGCTCCGATCCTTTGAAAAGCGCTTGCTGGCCGAGCTGGGCTATGCGCCGCTGCTCGAGCGCGATGCGGCGAGCGGGGCGCCGATCGACCCGGCGCGGCGCTACGCCTACGAGGCGGACCGCGGTCCGATGCCTCTGGAGAAGCCGTCTTCCGAGCTCAGCGTGAGCGGCCGGACCCTGCTCGACGTCGCCGCCGACGACTATGCGCGGCCCGAGACGCGCGACGAGGCACGCGCGCTGATGCGCCTGCTCATCGGCCAGCGCCTGCACGGGCAGGTGCTGCACACGCGCGCGGTGCTCATGGAGCTCAGCGACCTATGATCGAGCTTGGCGTCAACGTCGACCATGTCGCCACCGTGCGCCAGGCGCGGCGCACCTACGAGCCCGACCCGGTGTGGGCGGCGGTCGAGGCGCACCTGGGCGGCGCCGACGGCATCACCGTGCACCTGCGCGAGGACCGGCGCCACATCCAGGACGAGGACGTGCGCCGGCTGCGCGAGCTCACGCACATCAAGCTCAATCTGGAAATGGCGGCGACCGAGGAGATGGTGGGCATCGCCTGCGGCCTGAAGCCCGAGATGGCCATGCTCGTGCCCGAAGGGCGGCACGAGGTCACGACCGAGGGCGGCCTCGATGTCGCATCCCAGGAAAAATCTCTCGCGAAAGCCGTCGAGCGCCTTTCGGCCGCTGGAATCATGGTGTCCGTCTTCATCGACGCGGAGCTGCGCCAGGTCGAGGCGGCGAAGCGCATCGGCGCGGCGGTGTGCGAGATCCACACCGGGCCTTATGCGCACGCCTTCCATTCCAGGGGGCGCGACGCCGAGAGCCCGGCCGTACTTTCAGAATTGAAGAAAATTCAAACGGCCGGAGAAGCGATTCGCTCGCTCGGCATGCGCTTCAACGCCGGCCATGCGCTCAACTATTTCAACGTCGAGCCGGTGGCGCGCCTGCCGGGCGTGCGCGAGCTGCACATCGGCCACGCGATCGTCAGCCGCGCGCTGTTCGTCGGCATGCGCGAAGCGGTGCGGGAGATGAAGAGCCTGATGCGCGCGGCAGCCTCGTCCGCGGCTTCTCGCGGCAAGGCGGGATGATCTACGGCGTGGGCACCGACGTGGTCGAGATCGGCCGGGTCGAGAAGGCGCTCGCGCGCTTCGGCGAGCGCTTCGCCCGGCGCATCCTGTGCGAGCCCGAGCTGAAGCGCTTCGCGACCCACCGCCTGCCCGCGGCCTACCTCGCCAAGCGCTTCGCCGCCAAGGAGGCGTTCACCAAGGCGCTCGGCACCGGCATCCACGCGCCCGCCAACTGGCACGGCGTGTGGGTGACGAACCTCAAGTCCGGGAAGCCGGTGCTCGAGTTTTCGAGCGCCTTGAAAGACCTTCTCGCGAAACGAGGGGTCACTCATGCCCACGTTTCCCTCTCGGACGAGCGGGGCGTGGCGTTCGCCACGGTCATCCTCGAATGCGAAAAGTAAGGCTGCCGCCGGGCCCGGCGGTGGTCGACGTCCTGGGCACGGCGCTCGCGGACGAGGACCGCGAGCGCATCCGGCACCCGGCTGCGGGCGCGGTGATCCTGTTTACCCGCAATTACGAGAATCCAGACCAGCTGAGACTTCTTTGTGAAGACATAGAGCGCCTTCGCGAGCCGGCGCTGCCCGTCTGCGTCGACCATGAAGGCGGCCGGGTGCAGCGCTTCCGCGAGGGCTTCAGCGCTATCCCGCCGATGCGGGAGCTGGGCAGGCTGTGGGACCGCGACCGCGACGCGGCGAGGCAGGCCGCGCGCGCCATCGGCTACGTGATCGGCGCCGAGCTCGGCGCGCACGGCGTGGATTTCAGCTTTGCCCCGGTGCTCGATCTCGACTACGGCGCGAGCAGCGTGATCGGCGACCGCGCGCTGCACTTCGACCCGACCGCTGTGGGTGCTCTTGGCTCCCAGTTGATTATCGGATTGAGGGAAGCCGGGATGGCGGCGGTGGGCAAGCATTTCCCCGGCCACGGCTTTGCTGCCGCGGACTCGCACGTGGCCGTGCCAAAGGACGATAGAACCGTGAAAGAAATCTTTGGCAAAGACCTGTTGCCGTACCGCAAGGCGATCGAGGCGGGACTGGCGGCGGTCATGCCCGCGCACGTGATCTTCACCCAGGCCGACGCCGAGCCCGCCGGCTACTCGAAGTTCTGGCTGCAGGAGGTGCTGCGCGGCAAGCTCGGCTTCCAGGGACTGGTGTTCAGCGACGACCTGTCGATGGAAGGCGCCTGCGTCGCCGGCGGGCCGCGCGAGCGCGCCCGCGCCGCGCTCGCCGCCGGCTGCGACATGGTGCTCCTGTGCAACGACCCGAAGGGCTGCGACGCGCTTCTTGAGTCTTTGAAAGGCGTCAGTCTTTCGCGCCTGGAAGCCTGGGAGGCAATGCGAAAGAAAGGCGGGCGGGACTTGAGGAAGAGCGTCGCCTACCGCGAGGCGCAGCAGCGCCGGGTGGCGATGGCTACAGCGCTGCAGAAGCCCGAAATGGGCGCGGCCGCGCCCATTCAAGAAAACCCCTCTTAGGCGAGCTCCATCAGCGCGCTACGCGCGCTCCATGTAGGTGCCTTCGGCGGTGTCGATCTTGATCTTCTCGCCCGTGTTGATGAAGGGCGGCACCTGCACGGTGATGCCGGTCTCCATCTTCGCCGGCTTGAACGAGGTGGTGGCGGTGGAGTGCTTGATGCCCGGCTCGGTGTCGGTCACGGTCAGCACCACCGAGGGAGGGATTTCCACGCCGATGGCGCGGCCGTTGTAGAAGTTGATCTGCACGTCGGTGTTCGGCAGCAGGTAGCCCGACTGGCCCTCGAGGAACTCCGCCGGGAGCGAGAGCTGCTCGTAGTTCTCCTTGTCCATGAACACGTAGCTGTCGCCGTCCTGGTAGAGGAACTGCATGTCGCGCGCGTCGACGTAGGCACGCTCGACCTTGTCCTCGGTGCGGAAGCGCTGGTTGGTCTTGGTGCCGGCCTCGATGTCCTTCATCTCGACCTGCATGAAGGCGCCGCCGCGCCCGCCGACGTGCACGTGGTAGGACTTGAGCACGCGCCACACGCGCTTGTCCCACTCGAGGAGGTTGCCGGGCCGGATTTCGACTGCTTCGACTTTCGCCATGAGACCGCCGCTGAAAAAGGCGCGCATTTTACACGATCTATAATGAAATCATCGTGTTCGACGCGAAGTCTTTCGTGGCCGGGTTGCCGAGCCTTCCCGGGGTATACCGCATGCTCGGCGAGGGCGGCGAGGCCCTGTACGTCGGCAAGGCGCGCGACCTCAAGAAACGCGTCTCTTCCTACTTCCACAAGCAGGCGGGCAGCCCGCGCATCGAGATGATGCTCGGCCAGGTGGCGGCCATCGAAGTCACGGCGACGCGCTCCGAGGGCGAGGCGCTGCTGCTCGAGAACAACCTCATCAAGAGCCTCGCGCCGCGCTACAACATCCTGTTTCGCGACGACAAGTCCTATCCCTACCTCGAGATCACCGGCCATCGCTATCCGCGCCTGGGATTCCATCGCGGCGCCAAGGACCGCCGCAACCGCTACTTCGGGCCGTTCCCCCACGCCTACGCGGTGCGCGAGAGCATCCAGTTGCTGCAGCGCGTGTTCCGCCTGCGCACCTGCGAGGACACGGTGTTCGAGAACCGCTCGCGCCCCTGCCTGCTGCACCAGATCCAGCGCTGCACCGCGCCCTGCACCGGCCGGATCGCCCCGCAAGCCTATGCGGAGGACGTGGCGAACGCGCTGCTGTTCCTCGAGGGCCGCGAAGACGACGTGATCAGGAATCTGAACGAAAAAATGAACTCCGCGTCCGACGCGCGGCGCTACGAGGAGGCGGCGGCCTACCGCGACCAGGTGCGCGCCCTGTCGCGCGTGCAGGCGCGCCAGTACGTCGAATCCAACCGCGGCGTGGATGCCGACGTCGTGGCCTGCGTGATCGAGGGCGGCATCGCCTGCGTCAACCTGGTCATGATCCGCGGCGGGCGCCACGTCGGCGACCGCAGCTTCTTCCCGTCGAACGCGGAAGGCGCGGCCGCGGCCGAGGTGATCGGCGCGTTCCTCGAGCAGCATTACCTCGAGCAACCCATGCCCGGCCTGATCGTGACGAGCGAGCCGGTCGAGCTTGAAAACGCGATCACCCCCTCCCATGGAGAAAGACGCATCTGGCTGGACATGGCGTGCAAGAATGCCGAGCTCGCGATCGCGCAGCGGGTGCGCGACCGCGCCACGCAGGAAGGGCGGCTCGCCGCGCTGCGCGAGGCGCTCGGGCTGCCCGAGGGCCTGCAGCGCATCGAATGCTTCGACATCAGCCATACGATGGGCGAGGCGACCGTCGCCTCCTGCGTGGTCTACGATCGCCAGCAGATGCAGAAAGGCGAGTACCGGCGCTTCAACATCCGCGACATCGCCCCGGGCGACGACTACGCGGCCATGCGGCAGGTGCTTGCGCGCCGCTACGAGCGCGTGAGCGCCGACGCGGGCAGGATCCCGGACCTGGTGCTGGTCGACGGCGGCAAGGGGCAGGCAGGCGTAGCCGCCGCGGTGCTGCGCGACCTCGGGCTGCACCAGGTGGGCGTGGTGGGCGTCGCAAAGGGGCCGGAGCGCAAGCCCGGCATGGAGGAGCTGATCATCGAGTCGGAGGCACGCAGCCTGCAGCTTGCGCCCTCGCACCCCGGGCTGCACCTCGTGCAGCAGATTCGCGACGAGGCGCACCGCTTCGCCGTGCTGGGGCATCGCGCGCGGCGCGGCAGGGCGCGCACCACCTCGATGCTGAGCGAGATCCCGGGCATCGGCGCCAGGCGGCGCCAGGCCCTGCTCGAGCATTTCGGCGGCTTGCGGGGCGTCCAGGCCGCCGCGGTCGACGACATCGCGAAGGTCGAGGGGATCAGCCGGGCGCTCGCGGAGCGCATCTACCGGCACCTGCACGAGCAGGCGGCGGCATGATCCCGCTCAACGCGCCGAACCTGGTGACGCTGTCGCGGATCATCCTGATCCCGCTGATCATCGGCCTGTACTACCTGCCCGAGGAGTGGCTCTCCTACCAGGGCAAGAACCTCGCCGCGACCGTGGTGTTCATCCTCGCCGCGGCGACCGACTGGCTCGACGGCTACCTGGCGCGGCGCCTGGACCAGATCTCGGCCTTCGGCGCCTTCCTCGACCCGGTGGCGGACAAGCTGATCGTGGTGGGCGCGCTGGTGGCGCTGCTGCATCTGGGCCGCGTCGACATGCTGGTCGCGCTGATCATCGTCGGCCGCGAGATCGCGATCTCCGCGCTGCGCGAGTGGATGGCGAAGGTGGGGCAGGCGAAGAGCGTCGCGGTGGCCTTCATCGGCAAGCTGAAGACCGTGGGGCAGATGATCGCGATCCCGCTGCTGCTCTACAACGACGAGCTGTTCGGCATCGTCGACTGCCAGTGGCTCGGCACGGTGCTCATCAACGTGGCCGCGGTGCTGACCGTAGTCTCGATGCTCTATTACCTGCGCAAGGCCCTGCCTTACGCCTCGGTGCACAGTTGACTTATAATCACCTGCGCCGCGCGGGAATAGCTCAGTTGGTAGAGCGCAACCTTGCCAAGGTTGAGGTCGCGAGTTCGAGACTCGTTTCCCGCTCCAAGTTAAGATAAGGGAAGGTCCCGCGGATCAGACCCGAAGGGACCTTCCCTTTTTATTGTCCCGGGCGGGATGGCAGAGTGGTCATGCAGCGGCCTGCAAAGCCGTGGACGCCGGTTCGATTCCGACTCCCGCCTCC
>MERP01000103.1 GCA_001772055.1 Betaproteobacteria bacterium RIFCSPLOWO2_12_FULL_68_19 | reverse complement strand
TCATCCCGAGCGGCAGGAAGTACATGTTGGCGATCGAGTGCTCGAAGCCGGCGGCGACGAAGGCCGAGATCGGCATCACGATCGCGACGATCTTGTCGACCACGCTGCGCCCGGCAAGCGTCATCCAGATCGCCATGCAGACCAGCACGTTGCACATCACGCCGCGGAAGAAGGCGGTCCAGAACGGCAGCTCCGACTTCGCCGCGGCGATCGCCAGGTAGGTCCTGCCGACCGCGCCGCCGTTCATCTCCGCGTGGCCCGAGAGGAACACCAGCGAGGCAAGTCCGACCGCGCCGGCGAAGTTCGCGGCGCACACCGCCGTCCAGTTGTGAAGCACGTCGCGGGTGCTCAGGCAGCCGTGCGCCCACGCCATCGCGAGCAGGTTGTTGCCGGTGAACAGCTCCGCCCCGGCCACCACCACCAGGATCAGCCCGAGGGAGAACGCCACGCCGCCGGCGACGCGCGAGGCGGCGAAGCCGAGCGTCGGATCGCTCACCACCACGACGTAGAACATCGACCCGAGGCCGATGAAGGCGCCCGCCAGCATGCCCAGCATCGCGAGCGAGAGCAGCGGCGTTTCGGACTTGGCGACGCACAGGCCTTGCACGCGCTCCGCGATTTCTCGCGGCGAGTACGCGTCGAATCCCAGGTTGGGCACCATCGCTAGCCGTGCATCTTCCAGCGCCGCTACGCGCGCGCCGTCGGCGCAACCCGCTCGCGCGCGAGGCGAAAGGCCGCGTCCACCGCGGCCTGCGCGTCGTGCAGCGCCGGCCCGCTCACCAGCGCCTGGCGCTGCGGCCAGCGGATGTCGAGCCACAGCGAATGGCGGCGCTCGCCGTCCTCGCTCCATTGCTCGAGCGCGCTGTGGCAGTCGGTGATCTGGGGAAAGAGCGCGCGCAGCTCGGCGCTCTGGTGCTCGATGAGCGCCCGAATGGAGTCCGGTTCCATGGCCCGAGGCTTATGCGCTCCTTCGCTCCCGGGGACGCAGCTGCGCGCGGTGGCGCTCCTCGCAGCGCGGGTGCCTGAGCACGAAGTCGCGCAGCAGCAGCTTGAGCGCCAGCAGGCGCTCCCGGTTCCCGCCCAGCCGGGCCTGGGCGATGTCGTCGCGGATGATCGCCTTGATGCGCATCTCGCCGTCGGGCGCTTGCACGAGGTAATTGCCGAGCTCCGCCGCGGCGATCTCCGGGATGTGCTCGTGCTGCGCGATGGCGAGGACTTCGTCCTCCGTCAGGTCGCAAAGCGCGAGACAGTCTTCGAGGCAAAGCATCGGCGCTAAGGTACGGCAGCGGCGCGCGCGCGGCTTGACCTCGATCAAGTCCCGGCCGCTCCCGCTGATAACATCGAGCGCAAGGAAGAGCCATGAACGCGCCAAACCAGGCTTCCCGCGAGGGCCAGCGAGAAATCGGCCGGCGCTTCTACGGCCGCCTCGCGCGCGACACCTATGCGGTGGTGCTGGCCGGGGGCCGCGGCAGCCGGCTCAAGGAGCTCACCGACTGGCGCTGCAAGCCCGCGGTGCCCTTCGGCGGCAAGTACCGCATCATCGACTTCACGCTCTCCAACTGCGTCAACTCGGGCGTGCGCCGCATCGGCGTCGCCACGCAGTACAAGTCCTACAGCCTGATCCGCCACCTGCAGCGCGGCTGGGCGTTCCTCGACGGGCGCATCGGCGAGCACATCGACATCCTGCCCGCCCAGCAGCAGATCGCCGAGAACTGGTACCGCGGCACCGCCGACGCCGTGTTCCAGAACCTGAACGTGCTGCGCCGCGACGGCTGCAAGTACGTGCTGGTGCTCTCCGGCGATCACGTCTACAAGATGGACTACGGCCGGCTGCTCGCGGAGCACGCCGCGCACGAGGCGGACGCGACCGTGGGATGCGTCGAGGTGCCGCTCGCCGACGCGAGAAGCTTCGGCGTGGTGAGCGTCGAGCCCTCCGGGCGCATCGGCGCGTTCCACGAGAAGCCGGCTGAGCCGCAGCCGATGCCCGGCTCGCCCGGTCGCGCGCTCGCCAGCATGGGCGTGTACGTGTTCAACGCGCCTTTCCTCTACGAGCAGCTGATCCGCGACGCCGACGACCGGCGCTCGAGCCACGATTTCGGCGCCGACCTGATCCCGCACGTCATCGGCCGCTACCGGGTGCACGCGCACCGCTTCGCCGAGAGCTGCGTCGGCATGCTCGACGGCGAGCCCTACTGGCGCGACGTCGGCACGCTCGACGCCTACTGGGAAGCGAACATGGAGCTCGCCAAGGTGACGCCGCAGCTCAACCTCTACGACCGCGACTGGCCGGTATGGACCTACCAGGAGCAGCTGCCGCCGGCCAAGTTCGTGTTCGATTCCGACGGCCGGCGCGGCATGGCGGTCGACTCGATGGTGTCGGGCGGCTGCATCGTGAGCGGCGCGGTCGTGCGCCGCTCGGTGCTGTTCTCGAACGTGCGCGTGCAGGAGGGCGCGACCCTCGAGGACTGCGTGGTGCTGCCCGACGTGGTGGTCGGGCCGGGCGTGCGGCTCGCGCGCGCGATCGTCGACCGCCATTGCCAGCTCGAGCCGGGCCTCGAGGCCGGCGCGAGTCCCGAGCGCGACGCGAAGCGCTTTCGCCTCACCGAAAAGGGCCTGGTGCTGATCACCCCCGAGATGCTCGGGCAGCAGGTGCACCAGCTGCGCTAGCGCGGCCGGCGCCGCAGCTTGCGCAGCTCGTACCAGGCCACGCCGGCCACCCCGGCGGCGGCGGCCACCGCGAGCTCGAGCGCGCCGAGCGGCGCGAAGCGGAAGATCTGCGCGAGCGGCGGCGCGTAGATCGCGGCGGCGAGCGCCGCCAGGGCGCCGAGCGTGATGCCCCACAGCGCGGGATTGGGCTCGCGCACCGTCTGCACCACCAGCCGCTCGTGCGAGCGGTTGACGAAAATGAGCGCCAGGTTGCCGAACACGATGGCGGCGAAGCCGAGCGCGCGCGTCTCGCCGTCGCTGCGCCCCGAAGCGACTGCCCAGGCATAGGCGGCGAACACCGCGGCGAGCAGCGTCGCGCCGAGCAGCAGGCTCGTCGCCAGCATGCGCGCGCTGAACAGGCGCGCCCGCGGGTCGCGCGGCGGGCGCTGCATCGCGCCGCGCTCGCTCGCCTCGGCCTCGAACACGATCGAGCAGGCCGGGTCGATGACGAACTCGAGGAACACCACGTGCACCGGGTACAGGAACAGCGGCCAGCCGAAGGCGAGCGGCAGGAACGACATCCCGGCGGTCGGCACGTGCACCGAGATGATGTAGCGCATCGCGTTGCTGATGTTCTCGTAGATGCGCCGGCCCAGGCGCGCGGTCTCGACGATCGAGCCGAAATCGTCCTCGAGCAGCACCAGCGCCGCCGACTCGCGCGCCACGTCGGTGCCGCGCCGGCCCATCGCGATGCCGATATGCGCCGCCTTGAGCGCGGGAGCGTCGTTCACGCCGTCGCCGGTCATCGCCACCACTTCGCCCGCGGCGCGGTAGGCCTGCACCAGGCGCAGCTTCTGGTCGGGGCGCACGCGCGCGAACACGTTCACGCGGCGCACCGCCGCGGCGAGCGCCGCGTCGTCCATCGCCGCGATCTGGTCCCCCGCCAGCGCCTCGGCTGCCTCGATGCCGGCCTGGCGCGCGATGTGCACCGCGGTGCCGGGAAAGTCCCCGGTGATCATCACCACCCGGATGCCGGCGCGCCGGCACAGCGCGACCGCCTCGGGCACCGAGGCGCGCAGCGGATCGGCGAGCGCGAGGAAGCCCAGCCAGCGCCAGGGGTAGCCGGCCGGGTCCTCGAGCAGCTCCCCGGCCTCGGCCTCGGCGACCCCGAGCAGCCGCAGGCCGCGGGCGGCGGCGCGCTCGACTTCGCCGATCAGAGCGGCCCGGCCGCACAGGCGCAGCACCGTCTCCGGCGCGCCCTTGACCGCCACGCGCAGCCTGCCCTGCGGCGAGCGCCACGCGTGGCACATCGCGAGGAAGCGCTCGCTCAGGGGATAGTCGCGCTCGAGCCGCCATGCGCCTCTGTTCCGCAGCGCTTCCTCGCTGCTGGCCGAGACGATCGCCTTGTCCATCGGGTCGAAGGGCTCGAGCTCGCTCGCGAGCGCCGCGGCGTCGATGACGCCCTGCGGCGTCTCGACCACCGTCATGCGGTTCTCGGTGAGGGTGCCGGTCTTGTCGACGCACAGCACGGTCGCCGCGCCGAGCATCTCGATCGCCGGCATCCTGCGCGTGAGCACGCCGCGGCGCGAGATGCGCCAGGCGCCGAGCGCGAGAAACACCGTCAGCACGACCGGGAACTCCTCCGGGATGATCGCCATCGCGAGCGTCAGCCCGGCGAGCACGCTTTCCAGCGCCCCGCCGCGCAGCGCGAAGTGCGCGGCCATCATCGCCCCGGACATGGCGAGCGCGAAGGCGGCGACCAGCTTGACGATGCGGGCGGTCTCCGTCTCGAGGCCCGTCTTGCCGCTGTCGAGCGTGGCGAGCGACACGCCGATGCGGCCGAGCTCGGTGCGCGCGCCGGTGGCGAGCACCGCGGCCCGGCCCTGCCCCTTCACCACCAGGGTCCCCGAGAAGACCGCCTCGCCGGCGCCCTTGGCGAGCGGCAGCGACTCGCCGGTGAGCAGCGACTCGTCGAGCTCGAGGTCGGTGGCGGCGACGAGCCGCGCGTCGGCGCTGACGCGGTCGCCCTCGGAGAGCATCAGCAGGTCGCCGCGCACCACCTCGGCGCCGGCGATGCGCCGGCGCTCGCCGTCGCGCAGCACCAGCGCGCGCGGGCTGGAGAGGTCGCGCAGCGCCTCGAGCGCGCGCTCGGCCTTGCGCTGCTGTATCACCGTGATCGCGATCACCACTACGATCGAGGCGGCGAGCACCAGCGCCTCGTGCACGTCGCCGACCACGAGGTAGATCCCGGTCGCGGCGAGGAGCAGCAGCAGCATCGGCTCGCGCACCACCTCGAGCGCGATGGCGGGCGTGCCGCGCCGCGCCGCGCTCGGCAGGAGGTTGGGCCCCTCGGCGGCGAGGCGCGCCGCCGCCATAGCCACTTGTGGGCCTCCAGCGCCGCCAGGATCGGGATCGCGAGCCCGAGCAGCTCGATCCAGTGCGCGGACGATACGGGATGCACGCCGAGCACGTCACGCAATCCCGGCGCGTACATCGCGCCGATGTGCACCAGCTGAGCCGCGAGCGTGCCGAACAGCAGCAGCTTGTTGCGCAGCGGGTCGTGGCGCAATGCCGAGCGGGTCTCGGAGCGGCTGTTGAAGGCCTGCACGTTCTCGAACAGCACCATCAGCAGCAGCGTGCTGTTGCGCGCCTCCTCTACCGTGTAGCCGCGGCCGAGCAGCCACTGGTAGACGGCGAAGGCGATGCCGCCGATCACCAGCGCCGAGAGCGCCACGCGCTCGAGCATCAGCCGGTTGAAGACGCGCTCGCGCGGAGAGCGCGGCGGCCGCAAAAGCTCCTGGCCTTCGGCGGGCTCGAAGGCGAGCGCGACGTCCTGGATGCCGTTGGTGACCAGGTTGAGCCACAGCAGCTGCACTGCGAGCAGCGGCAGCGGCACGTTCGCGGCGAGCGCCAGCAGGAACAGCACGATCTCGGCCGCGCCGGTGGAGATGAGCAGGAAGATCACCTTGCGCACGTTGGCGTAGGCGATCCGGCCCTCCTCCACGCCGGCGACGATGCTGGCGAAGTTGTCGTCGGTGACCACCAGGTCGGCGGTCTCGCGCGCGACGTCGGTGCCGCTCGCGCCCATGGCGACGCCGACCTGCGCGGCGCGCAGCGCCGGCGCGTCGTTCACGCCGTCGCCGGTGACCGCGACGAAATGGCCGCCGCGCTGCAGCGACTCGACGATCGCGGTCTTCTGCTGCGGCTCGACGCGCGCGAAGACGCGCGCCGCGGCGACCAGGGCGTCGAGCTCGGCCGGCGAGCGGGCGGCGCCGATCTGCGCCCCGGTGACGACCTCGCCGGGGTCGCGCGCCAGCCCGAGGTCGCGCGCCACCGCGAGCGCGGTGAGCGGATGATCGCCGGTGACCATCGATACGCCGATCCCGGCGCGCCGGCAGGCATCGATCGCTTCGCGCGCCTCGGGCCGCGGCGGGTCGCTCATCGCCACCAGGCCGAGAAGCGTCAGCCCCACGAGGTGCTCGCGCGAGAACGACTCGTGCGCCCCGGGCGCGAGCCGCCCTTCGGCGAGCGCCAGGACGCGGAAGCCCTCGGCCGCGAGCGCGCGCTCCTGGCTGCGGATCCCGTCGGCCTGGAGCGGCAGGTCGCCCTCCGCGCTCGCCATGCGCGAGCACATCCCGAGCACCGTCTCCGCGGCGCCCTTGACGCAGGCGAGGCTGCCGCCGGAGAGCCGGTTGAGGCTCGCGGAGAAGCGCTGTGCCGACTCGTACGGCAGGCTGGCGAGCTGCGTCGCGGCAAGCTCGCCGACGCCCGCCTTGCGCGCAAAAACGAGCAAGGCCGCGTCGACCGTGTCGCCGTGCGCGATCCAGGCGCCGTCCCGGACGGCGAGGGTGCCTTCGTTGGCGAGCACCGCAGCGCGCGCCAGGCGAGCGAGCAGCGCCTCGTGGCGCACCCGGTCCGCTCCCTGCGGCAGCACGAGCGCGCCCTGCGGGTCGAGGCCCTCTCCCGTCACCTCCCAGGGCGGCTGGTCCGCGAACTGCACGCGGCGCACGGTGAGCTGGTTGACCGTCAGCGTGCCGGTCTTGTCGGAGGCGATGTGCGTGCACGAGCCGAGGGTTTCCACCGCGACCAGCCGGCGCACGATCACGTTGCGGCGCGCCATGCGCTGCATGCCGACCGCGAGCGCCACGGTGAGGGCGACCGGAAGCCCTTCCGGCACCGACGACACGGCGAGCGCGACCGCGAGCACGAACACCTCGGCGAGCGTCGCGCCGCGCGCGAGCGACACCGCGGCGACGAGCAGCGCCGCCACGCCCACCGCCGCGGTGATCAGGTGCGTGAAGCGCTCCATGCGCTGCACCAGCGGCGCCTTGGGCGGGCGCTTGCCGAGCACCGAGGCGGCGATGCGCCCGAGCGCCGTATCGAGACCGGTGGCGACGACCACGCCGCGGGCGCGCCCGGTCGTGAAGAGCGTGCCTGCATAGGCCATGTTGGCGTGATCGGCGAGCGCCGCATCGCGCGGCAGCAGCCTGGCGGCGTCCTTCGGCACGGGGAGCGACTCGCCGGTGAGCAGCGATTCGTCCGCGCTCGCGTTGAAGGTGCTCACGAGCCGCAGGTCCGCGGGCACTTTCGACCCCGATTCGAGCAGCACCAGGTCGCCCGGGACGAGTTCGGCGGCGTCGAGCTCGCGCACGGCGCCGTCGCGCTCGACCAGCGCGCGCTGCGTGACCAGGCTGCGCAAGGCCTCGGCGGTGCGCTCCGCCGAGTGCTCCTGGTAGGCGCCGACCACGGCGTTGATCAGGACCGCGGCGAGGATGAACGCCGCGTCGGACCACTCCCCCAGCGCCGCGGAGACGAGCGCCGCCGCGAGCAGCACGTACATGAGCGGGCTCGCGAACTGGCGCAGGAAGATCACCGCGACGCCGGGCGGCGCGGCGCGCGGCAGGGCATTGCGCCCGAACTGCGCCAGGCGCGCGGCGGCTTCGGCGCCGTCCAGGCCGGAAGGCGCGCTTGCCAGCGCGGCGAGCACCGCGTCGGCGCCCATCGCGTGCGCCTCGCGCACGCCCTTAAGGCCAGGTGCCGCCATCTCCTACAAGCCGAACACGCGCACGACGCCGAAGTAGACCAGCAGGCTGACCACGTCCTGGATCACCGTCGCGATCGGCCCGCTGCCCAGCGCCGGGTCGCGCCCGGCGCGCGCGAGCCACCAGGGCAGCAGCAGGCCGAGGGCCGCCGCGACCGCGCCGGCGGCGAAGATCGCGCTCGACACGGCGCCGGCGAGGCGCGCGCCGAAGAAGAACCAGACCGGGAGAAAGCTCATCAGGCCGAGGATCGCGCCGAGCAGCATGCCGGTGCGCAGCTCGCCCGCGAGCAGGTGGCCGATGCCCGCGCGCGTGAGCGACAGGCCGCGCACCGCGATGGCCTCGCTCTGCGTGCCGATGGCGTCGGCGAGGTACACGATCGCGGGGATGAAGAATGCCACGGCGATCTGCGCGCGGAGCGTGGACTCGAAGGCCGCCATCGCGGCGGTGGCGAGCGCTCCGCCGCCCAGGCCCGCCGCCAGCCACGGCAGGCGGTGCCGCGCGCGGCGCAGCGGCGGATCCTCGATGGCGTGGCGCGCCTGCGACGCCTCGCGCCGGATGCCGGCGAGCAGGTGCAGGTCCTCGACGTGCTCGCGGCGCAGCACCTGCAGCAGCGCCTGCGAAGGCATCACGCCCAGGGGCCGCCCTTCGAGGTCCACCACCGGCAGCGCGTCGACGCGGTGATGCAGGGCGAGCGAGGCGGCGTGCTCCTGGTCGGTCTGCGGCGTGACGCGCGGAAAGCCGCGCTCGGCGATCTGGCCGAGCGTCGAGCGCTCGCCGGCGGCGAACAGCTTGCCGATCGGCACCGCGCCCTCGAGCCTGCCTTCGGCGTCGAGCACCAGCACCAGCTCGACGGCTGCGGACCGCTCCGCCGCCAGCCGCGCCAGTACCTGCGCCGCGGTCTCTTCGGCGCGCGCGCGCGGCGCCGAAGCGACGACGTGCGCGCCGACCGTTTCATGCCGCCCCATGGCGGCGCCTCAGGTAGGCGACGATCGCTTCGAGCGTGCCGAGCTGCGCGTAGTCCGACTCGGGGATCTCGACCTTGAGGCGCTCGTGCAGCGCGACCAGGAAATTGA
>MERP01000102.1 GCA_001772055.1 Betaproteobacteria bacterium RIFCSPLOWO2_12_FULL_68_19 | reverse complement strand
CTACACGCAGCGCGCACGGGTCGCCGAGGCGATCGTCTCCGTGCACCCGTGGCGCGCCGCGGTGGCCGAGCACTACGCGCAGAACAAGCAGCTGCCCAACGGCGTGGCCGATCTCGCGAAGGACCTCGTGCCGCAGGAGCCGGCGAGCAGGAACGGCGCCGCGAGCCTCGGCGCGAACGGCATGCTGACCCTGACCATGACCCCAGCGACTGGCGCCATGGCGGGCAAGACGATCCTGTTCCGGCCGCAGGCCGAGCCGGGCGGCCTGATCTGGGACTGCACCGGCGGCACGCTCGAGCCGCGCTACCGCCCCGCCACCTGCCGCGCGCCGCGGTAAGCGGCCCGACGCTTATCGCTGCGTCCGAGTTGCTCGCCGCGCTGCGCTAGCACTGTCGCCCATCTGCGACAGGCCGCTTGCCGAAGAGCGCGGCAAAATTCCCGCGGCGAGATTGATGTATGACGCGCGGCAGCGTACGTTTGCTCTTCCAGCCCTTTTGGGGAAGGGCCAGGGTGGTTTCGGCAGCGAACATCGGTGACCAGCACCTGGCCCTCTCCACGGCGGCCGCGGTGGTCTATCACCAGATCACCGGCACCACGGCTGCCAGCGCCGCCGACGTCGACGAGATTCTCAACCTGGTCGCGCACGCCATCGCCAACGTGGCGCCGATCTACACCGCGGACCGGGCCTCGGGCGGACCGCGCCAGCTCGCGCCGATCGAGCTCATCCATTGCAGGTTCGAGCGCGGCGCCACCGTGGTGAAGACCAGCTTCGGCCTCGAGTACGGCCAGCTCAGCATGCGCCGCAGCGACATGCGCGCTGCGATCGCGATCCTGAAGGGCGCCGGCCTTCACTTCACGCGCCGCTCCCGCTAGCCGCGACACGACGGCAGGCAATGCTCCATTCGTAGCGACGTCATTCGCCGACGTCGCTAGCCGACCATCGCCGATTCCGGAAAAAGCGACAACATGACACGGCGGGCGGCGATAGCGGCGCCCCGTGAGGAAACGCACAATGGCATCCGAGCGGGACGAAAAAAGAGGGCACGACCGCTAGCCGTGCCCTCCGGTACCACCTTCTCAAGCGGCTTCAAGCAGCGACTACACTTTGTTTGGCGCTACCGTGGACGGGCTCTGGGGAGTCCGTCTCTCGGTCGGCGCTGATAACAGCGTGCTGGCCGGGTGCTTCAGGTGTAGAGCGTGCCCTACACAGGTCAGGATTCTGCGACCGAACCCTCGTTTCGATCCATAGTCCGGTAGTCGTTTTTCGTAGTCCGGTAGGACTATGCTTGACCTAGATCAGTACCGGCGCCGGGCGGCGTGCTTCCATTGCAAGGTCTCTTTCCTTGCGCCCCCCACCATGAAGCCGCATCTGCTCGCCACGGCGCCGCCCCCGCAGCCCGAAGAAGGAGCCGCCGCCGAGCGCCCCGTCCTGGAAGGCGCGGCGCTCGAGGAGTTCCTCGTCGAGGACGCGCAGCTCGCCGCCGACGAGCGCACGGCCGGCGCGATCCGCGACCTGCTCGCGAGCATGCCCCCCGCCGACGCGGTGCGGGTGCTGCGCTCGGTGCTCAGGCAGCAGCGCGGCCTCGCCAGGCTCTCGCGCCAGGCCGCCGACCGGGAGCTGGTCGACAGCTGGCAGCAGGGCGGCTACCCCTACAAGCACCTGCTGTCGCGCAAGAACTACGAGCGGCAGAAGTTCGGCCTGCAGGTCGAGCTGCTCAAGCTGCAGGCCTGGGTGAAGGAAAGCGGCCAGCGCATCGTGGTGCTCTTCGAGGGCCGCGACGCCGCGGGCAAGGGCGGCACGATCAAGCGCTTCATGGAGCACCTGAACCCGCGCGGCGCGCGCGTGGTGGCCCTGGGCAAGCCGAGCGACGTCGAGCGCAGCCAGTGGTACTTCCAGCGCTACGTCGAGCACCTGCCCACCGCCGGCGAGATCGTGTTCTTCGACCGCTCCTGGTACAACCGCGCCGGCGTAGAGCGGGTCATGGGCTTCTGCAGCGACGACGAGTACCACGAGTTCATGCGCCAGGCGCCGGAGTTCGAGCGCATGCTGGTGCGCGAGGGCCTGCACCTGCTCAAGTTCTGGTTCTCCGTCAGCCGCAAGGAGCAGCGCCACCGCTTCAAGGAGCGCGAGGCCCACCCGCTCAAGCACTGGAAGCTCTCGCCGGTGGACAAGGCCTCGCTCGACAAGTGGACCGAGTACACGCGCGCGAAGGAGTCGATCTTCTTCCATACCGACACCGCCGACGCGCCCTGGACCGTGATCAAGTCCGATTGCAAGAAGCGCGCTCGGCTGAACGCCATGCGCTACCTGCTGCACCGCCTGCCCTACAGCGAGAAGGACGCGCAGCGCATCGGGCCGGTCGACCCGCTGCTCGTCGGCCGCGCCCAGGTGGTATTCGAGGTCGGGGAAAAGATCGTCGCGTAGCACCGTCGCCGCGGCCCGCCTTTTCTGGCCGTCGTTGCGGCTAGGTGGTCGGCTTCATCACGCCCCGGCGCACCAGGTCTTCGATGAGCTCGATGTCCCTCCGCATGACCGCGCGCAGCTCCTCCGGCGTGGACGTCCGCACTTCGATGCCGAGCTTCTCGATGCGGTCCTTCACATCGGGCTGGGCGAGCGCCCATTTCAGGTCTGCGTTGAGCTTGCCGATGAGGTCGGCCGGCGTCCTGGCCGGCGCGAGCACCGCGTACCAGGTCGACGCCTCGAGCCTGGGCAGCACCGCCTTGACGGACTTCACGTTCGGAAGCTGCGGGATCGGCTTCGCGCCGGATACTGCGATCGGGACGAGCTTTCCCGACTGGATATGTGCGAGCACTGGCCGGGGAGGGGTGAAATACACGTTGATGCGACCGGCGAGCAGGTCGGCCTGGAGGTTCGACATCGCCGTGTAGGGGATGCGCTCGACCTTGATTCCCGCAAGGCTGTTGAATTGCTCCATGGCGAACGCGCCTTGCAGCGAGGTGGTGCCGTAGTTGAGCTTGCCGGGGTTGGCCTTGGCGTAGGCGATGAGCTCCTCGACCGTCTTTACGGGCAGGCTTGGGTGCACGACCAGAACGAAATCGGACACCCCGATCAGCGATACCGGCGCCAGATCCTTCATGGCATGGAAGCCGGCGCTCGACATCAATACCTGATTGATGGTGACCGTCTGGGTCGCAAAATTGATCGTGTAGCCGTCGGGGGCGGCCTTCGCGACCGCCTCGGTGCCGATGTTGCCGCTCGCGCCGGTGCGGTTCTCGATCACGAGCGGCTGGTTCCATTTCTCCGAGAGCTTCGCGGCGATGACGCGCGCCGCCGCGTCGGTCTGCCCGCCCGTGCCGAAGGCGACGATGCCGTGAACGGGCTTGGTCGGATACGACTGCGCTACGGCGGTCGAGCCAACTGCCGCCATGAGCGCGGCGCCCAGGGACAGGCGCAGGAAACGCGAACGGGTCATCCTCTTCTCCTCGTTGAAAGAAAGCTTCGTGGTCAAGGCGCCTTGGCCCCGAAATAGGCTTCGGCGTTGCGGAACAGCACTTTCTCGAGTACTTCCTCGCTGTAGCCGAGCGAGCGCCAGTCGGCGACGACCTTGGGGTACTCGAGCACTGGAAAATCGCAGCCGAACATGACACGGTCCTGCAGCCGAAGGCCGATCTCGCGCTTCAGCGAGTCGGAGATCTGGCGCGGGCCCCAGCCATGCAGCTCGTAGCTGACGTTTCCCTTGTGCAGCAGCACGGCGATCATCTCGTCCTGCCAAGGGTAGGCCGGTCGCGCCGCGAGCACCCGCAGCTCCGGATACCGGGCCGCGGCGATGTCGACATGGCGCGGGTGGCCGTTGTCGAGCACGATGCCGTAGCCCCCGGGAACGCCTTGCCCGATGCCGGTGAGCCCGACCATCGTCATGACCGGCGTCTTCGTCTCGATGGCGAGCTCGTAGAACGGGAACCAGAGCGGATCGCTTGCCGGCACGCCGGTGCTCTGCCCGGAGACCGCGAAGCCCACGAAGCCTGCGTCCGCGTCCCTCGCGCGGCGGAACTCGTCCAGCGATTCGTCGCACCGCTGCGGCTCGAACATCAGCCAGTGGCCGAAGATGACGTCGCGGTTCTTGCGCGCCATGTCGAACGCGTAGTCGTGATACTCGCGCATCTGCTCCATCGGGAGCTTGCGCACCCAGGCGAGGTCGAGGATCACGCGCACTTTGTTCGCGCGCATGAAGTCCATCATCTCCTGCTCGCTGTAATAGCGTCCTTTGGTCTTCCAGATACCTTCCTGGCGCGCGAGCTCCGCCTCGGTGCGGAAGATATGGCCCTTCTTCGTGCCCCAGTGGGAATGGCAGTCGAACAGCCGCTTCACGCGTCGCTCCCTCTCTCGTTTCCATAGCCCGGACGCCGGTCGACCAGGCGCCGCGCCTTGCCCTCGCGTCCGCCGGTGTTGGCCAGCTCTTCGAGCGAGCCTTCGTCGCTCAGCCGGACGCGCACTGCGACGCCGAGATCCTCCTTGAGCCGCTTTTCCAGGCCCTCTTTGAGACCATCGCGCGTGGCGGCGTCGTGGCGCACTTCGACATACACTTCCATCTCGTCGCGCGGCACCCCGCCTGCGTCGATGCGCTCGACCACGCAGACCCATTCGCCGGTCGTCCTGGGGTCGCTCTTCACCGCAGGCAGGCAGGCCATCGGGTAGACGTTAACTCCGCGCAGCTTGACCATCGCATCGCTGCGGCCGAGGAAGTGGTCCATGCGGCGGAAGTGGCTGCCGCAGCCGCAGCGCTCGGCGCTGAGGATGCGTCCGAGGTCACGCAGGTTGTAGCGGATCACCGGGGGCAGGGTGCGCGACAGCGCCGTGACGACTAGGTTGCCGCGCTCGCCCGCGCCGAGCGGCTTGCCGCTCTCGACGTCCACCACTTCCATGTAGACGAGGTCCTCCATGAAGTGCAGGCCGCTTTGCTCCCGGCACTCGAAGCCGGCGAGCCCGACCTCGTTGGTGCCGTAGCCGTCATATACCGGGCAGCCCCACAAGGACTCGATCTCGCGCCGGAGGCTCCCGTCGAGATCCGGCCCGAGATAGGTGCGGATGAACTTGGTCTTGAGCTCCCGCACGTCGCGACCCAGCTCTTCCCTGCACGCCTGCGCGAGGCGCACGAGGTATTCCGGAAAGCTTTGCCACAGGTTGGTCCCGAAGCCGAACGCGATCTCGATCTGGCGGCGCGTCGAGGTCACCACGCCGCTGCCAGTGGTAAGCGGCATGACGCCGAGGTAGTCGTGGCACGCCTTGTAGGCGAGCCACGGCGCATTCGCGAGTGAACAGGTCATCGGTATCTGCATCACGTCGCCGGGGCGCGCCCCTTGGACATACAGTCCGCGGGCTCCGCCCAGTCCCTGCAGCTCCCAGGCGAGCGGGTCGAACAGCGTCGGGCGGGGCAACCCGGTCGTCCCACCACTTGTGTGCAGCTTGAGCGGCGTACTGCGCGCGAACACGGGGTCCAGTCCGTGGAAGTCCCCGTAAGGCGGGGTGCTCTCGATGCTCTCCTTGACGTCGTCCGAGGTGTAGAGGGGCAGCCTTGCGATGTCGTCGAGGCCGCGGACATTGCCGGGCTCGAGCCCGGCGGCGCGCCAGCGGCGCCGGTAGAACGGGTTGCGCCAGCCGACCTCCATGGTCTTGAGGAAACGCGCGTTCTGCAGCTCGCGGATCCGCTCCGGCGGCCACAGGTAGACGGTCTTCGCGAAGACGTCCGGCAGCGCGTGCTCGCGCCGGAAGGCGGTCCAGTCGATCGCGTTACGGTAGACGGGCAGCTCGCTGCGCAGTGGCGTCTCACCCATGCAGGCGCGGGAACAACTGCAAGGCGTTGTCCCGCTCGATGCCGGCGCGGAGCCGGTCCGTGACTCCCGGCGCCTCCTTGATGCCCTCGATGCTGAGGCCGGTGACCTTCGCGGGCGCGTAAGGCCAGTCGCTGCCGAAGAGGATGCGCTCCGGCGCCGCGGTCTGCATGAGGGCGGGAAGCGCATGGCCGGTGGCGCAGAGCGCCGTGTCGTACCAGAAGCGGCGCAGGCCGGCGAAGATCCGCTCCTGCGGCCATTGCGGCACGAGTGGGCTGATGATCGGCGCGACGGAAAGGCGCCAGGAGATGTAGGGGATCACGCCCCCGCCGTGGGCGAGGATGAACTTGATGTTGCCGAAGCGCTCGAGCGCGCCCGAGAAGAGCAGGTTGATGGCGGCGCGCGAGGTATCGATGACGAACTCCAGCATGAATCCCGGCCAGGGCAGGCCAAGCGTGCGGCTGCTCGGATGCATGCCGGGATGGACCAGAACCACCGCGCTTCGCCGGTCGAGCTCGGCGAGCAGCGGCTCGAGGGCGGGGTCGCCGAGGAACCTGCCCGCGTGGCTCGCGAGCAGAATCACGCCGTCCAGCTTCAGCTTGTCGAGCGCAAACTCGAGCTCTGCCAGCGCGCCCTCCATTTCCGGCAGCGGCAGGACCGCAAAGGCGCCGAAGCGTCCCGGCCAGCGCTGCCCGAGCTCGGCCGCAAGCTCGTTGCAGCGCCGCGCGAGCGCGCGCGCCGCGCGGTCGTCACCGAAGTGGACCCCGGGAAAGGAGATGGAAAGGATCGACATCGCGATGCCGTGCGCATCCATGGTCTCGAGCGCGAGCTGCGGCGTCCACTCCACGGCCGCGCCGGACGTGGTCGCCATGCCGGCCTGGCGGAATGCCTCCCGGTAGAAGTCGGGAGCCATGTGGGCATGGACGTCGATGCGATGCGCGCGGGTCACGGCCTGCGAGGTTTTGCTTTCACCGTGAAACGAAATAGGGGCCGATTCTAATTGACTTAGTTTCATCCTGAAACTAAATTTGCCTGCCCGGAGAGGAGCCTTCCATGGCGGCGACTTCTGTTAACGAACTCGGTCTAATGCCGACGATGCTGAATCACGCGGCCTACGTCACCCACGACGCCGCGGGGACCGTGAAGTTCTACACCAAGATCATGGGCATGGAGCTCGCCAGCACCATCATCGGCGACCACATCCCGTCCACCGGCGATGCCTTCCCCTACTTCCACCTGTTCTTTCGCATGGGCGACGGCTCGACCATGGCGTTCTTCGAGTCGCCCGGCCTGCCGCAGGCGGCAAAATCGACGCATCCCGCCTACGACATCTTCAACCACATCGCCTTCCAGGTGGACTCGGTGCAGGAGCTCGAGCGCTGGCGCGAGTGGCTCGTCCGCAGTGGCGTCGACGTGATCGGACCTATCGACCACGAAGGCCTGGTCCTGAGCATCTACTTCCGCGACAACAACGGCTATCGCCTCGAGCTCACCACGCCGCTCGACAAGGACTGGAACCGGCACACCGACAAGGCCTATCGAGACCTCGAGAAGTGGCTCGGCGTGAAGGAGCAGGCAAAGCGCGAAGGAAAGGACGTGCGAGGCGCGCTGATCGAGTTCATCCGCAAGGAGCAGCACGCCTGAAGCCCGTCCTCGCCGAGCCAGCGGCCGCGCTCGCAGGGGCCCTCTTCCGGCTGGAGGACTGGCTGCCCTACGAGTTCTCCGTCATCTCCAATCGCGTGAGCGCCATGCTCGCCAAGGCCTACACCGAGCGCTTCCGCCTCTCGGTTACCGGCTGGCGCATCGTCGGCGTGCTCGCCAACTTCCAGCCGCTCTCCGCGAAGGAGCTCGCCGAGCGCACCGCCATGAACCAGGTCAGCATCACGCGCGCCGTCAGCGCGCTCGTCAGGCTGCGGATGGTGCGCCGTACGGTCGACCGGAAAGACCGGCGCCGCGTGATCCTGCGCTTGAGCGAAAAAGGGCTTGCGGCCTACCGCGAGGTCATCCCCGTGGCGATCGGCATCGAGGCTGAGCTCCTGAAGGGATTGAGCGCCGCGGAGCGGGTGGCCCTTAAGCGGCTGGTGCGGACGCTTTGCGAGCGGGCAGGCGCGGTCCTTCCCGAGACGCGCGATTGGCGGGATTTCCGGGGGCCGGCAAGAGGCGCGCATGGCTGAAGGGGACTGGGACCGCGTCCCGGTCGTCCTTCGCTTTCCGGAGCAGACCCGCATGGTCGAAACCTACGGTTTTGCCGGGTCGCGGGGCGATGTGTACCTCGAGGGCCAGCGCTTCGTTCCGCGCGAGCCCTCCGATACCGTGTTCATCTTCATGCATCCGTCCTCCACGCTTCAGCTGCTGCCGATGCCGATTGCGCTCGCCGACGCCGGGCTGCATGTCCTTTGCGCGGCGAGCCGGTATCCGAAGAACGACAGCGCGCTGATCATGGAGAAGGTGGTTTATGACCTGGGCGTGTGGACCCGCCACGCGCGCGAGGCGCTCAGCTACCGCAAGGTGGTGCTGGTCGGCTGGTCGGGCGGCGGCTCGCTCTCGCTCTTCTACCAGGCGCAGGCCGAGCGCCCGTCCATCACGCACACGCCCGCGGGCGATCCTTACGATCTCACGCGGGCGGGGCTGCAAAAGGCCGACGGCGTCATCTTCATCGCGGCGCATCTCAGCCGCGCCGAAACGCTGACGCAGTGGCTCGACCCGTCGGTGCGCGATGAAGCGGCTCCCGACGAGCGCGATCCCGCGCTCGACATCTATAGCGCGAGCTGCCCGCACAAGCCTCCGTTCTCCTATCCGTTCATCGAGAAATTCCGCCAGGCGCAGGTGGCGCGCAACCGGCGCATCACTGATTGGGCGCTGAACATGCTCGACGTGCTCAAGCGCAAGGACGACGGCGAAACGGAGCGCAGCTTCGTCGTGCATCGCACGATGTGCGACGTACGCTGGGTCGATCCCTCGATCGAGCCCAACGGCCGGCGCCCCGGATGGTGCTACCTCGGCGATCCGAGAGTCGCCAACGTGGCGCCTGCCGGCCTCGCGCGCTACAGCTCGCTGCGCTCCTGGCTCTCGCAATGGTCTTACGACAGATCGAACGCCAAGGGCTCGGCGAACGCCGCGCGCATCCACGGCACGCCGGTCCTGCAGATCGAGAACGGCGCAGACGACGCCGTGCCGGCATCGCACAACGCCGTCATCCGCGTCGCGTTGGCCACTCCGGATAAGGAATACGTCCTGATCGCGGGGGCTACGCACTACTACGTCGGGCAGCCGGAAAAGCTCGCGCAATGCGTGAGCACGGTGCGCGACTGGAGCGCACGGAAGAACCTGCTGGCGGCTTGAGTCCCCTGGCCGGCTACTTCGAGCGCTGCAGCGTGCCGCTTGCGGACGAATCCATGGACCATTCCCAGCGGACCGCACCGCCGTCGAGCGGCGTCACGCTGACCAGTCCCGCGTTGATGCAGCGCTCGACGCCGTAGGTCAGGCGCTCCCGGTACGCGAACGCCTGGCCGCGGCGCTCGTAGAAGCGCAGCTCACCGCCGCAGGAGAGGCCGGGATAGTCGATGTTGCCGGTCGCCCCGTTGAGCGTCATCTTCGCCGCGTACCCGCCCCGGTAAGTCCCGGGGCCTATCTGCGTCACCTCGCCTTCCCAGCTTCCGCTCAAACCAGGCGCCTGCGCGAAAGCGGCTGTTGCCGTGGCAAGGGATAGACAAGCAGCGTAAACAAAGCGGTTCATCGATCCTCCTGATCTGGAGGACATTGTGCATACCACCAGGGCCCTTGCAAGGAGGGGCGAAGACGCGCTAAACAGGCGGCATGAGCCAGCTAACGGCACGGCAGTTGGGCTTCGCGCTTGGCGCGGAGGTGACGGGGATCGACCTGAGCAAGCCGCTCAACGATCTCAAGCGCAGGGAGATCCTGGACGCATGGCACAAGCATCTCGTGCTGGTGTTCCCCGGCCAGGACCTCTCGGCCGAGGAGCAGATCGCCTTCAGCCGCAACTTCGGCGCGCTCGAGGACAACGAGTCGCTGCCCTATTACCGCGACCCGGCGCACAAGGAGATCCTGCTCGTCACCAACAAGCAGATCGGCGGCAAGCCCTCGGAGACGCGCAACACCGGGCGCAACTGGCACGCGGACCTCACCTACACCACGCGCCCGGCCAAGGGATCGCTGCTGCTGTGCAAGGAGAAGCCGGCGGTGGGCGGGGACACGATGTGGGCCAACCTCTACCTCGCCTACGAGACGCTGAGCGCGCCGCTGCGCGATTTTCTCGACCGGCTCGAGGCGATCCACGACTTCTCGCTCGTCAAGGGCGTCGAGCAGCGCGACCCGGAGAAGGTCGCCGAGCTCAAGCGGCGCAACCCGCCGGTGGCGCACGCGGTGGTCAAGGCGCATCCCGAGACGGGGCGAAAGTCGCTGTTCCTCGGCCAGCGCATCCGCGGCTTCGTCGGCATGACCGAGGAGGAGAGCGCGCCGATCCTCGCCTTCCTCAACCAGCACGCCACCTCGCCGGAATTCGTCTATCGCCACCGCTGGAGCGTGAAGGACCTGGTGATGTGGGACAACCGTTGCACGCTGCACGTAGCGCTGCCCGACTTCGACCAGACCAAGACCAGGCACATGACGCGCACCTCGCTGCTCGGCGAGGTCACGGGGCGCGTGCTCGAGGAGGGCGCGGCGCCGCAAAAGGAAGCGCTCTTGCAGACGATCGCCTCGGTCTCGTAGCGGCTTGTAGGATTAGAAGCTCTTTTTCTGCCGCGATTGGCGCTCGCGCTGGGCCTCGATCCGTTCCTGGCGCCTGAGGCGCTCCTCGAGCTGGCGCATGCGCCGCCGCTCGATGGCCTCGCGGCGGTTGCGCGGGTCCGGCGGGCCGTCGTCGATAACCTCCTGCGGCACGTCCCGCCTGCGGGCGTTCTCGAGGCAGGAGCGCTCCCAGCCTGCCTCGCGCTCGAGGCCGCGCTTCTCGTGATAGCAGGAGGCTTCCGCGCGGCCAGGGGTCATGCGGCTTCGATAGGCGAGCTCGGCCCGCTGGCGCGCCTCTTTTTCGCCCTGGCATTCGTCTTCCCAGTCCCGGGCCAGAAGCGATGGCGCGAGGAACAGGCAGGCGAGAAACAGCAGGGCGCGGGTCATTCGCGGGCCGGGACGCTGTCCAGGGCGGCGAGCCAGGCCGCGGCGGAGCTGTCCGAGGGCGCGCGCCAGTCCCCGCGCGGCGAGAGCGAGCCGCCCGAGCCGACCTTCGGGCCGTTGGGCATGGCGCTGCGCTTGAACTGGCTGGTCTCGAAGAAGCGCTTGAGGAACACGCCGAGCCACTTGCGGATCACGGCGAGGCGGTACTTGTCGTGCCAGGCGCTCCAGGCGAGGAAAGCGACCTTGGCGGGCGAGTAGCCGAAGCGCAGCGTGTAGTACAGGTTGAAGTCCTGCAGCTCGTAGGGGCCGATGACGTCCTCGGTGCGCTGCCTGCCCGGGACGAGCTCGGGGCTGATGTCGGTGTCGAGCACGCGGCGCAGCGCGCGCTTCACGTCGGCGCTGAACTCGCCGGATGCGGCGATCCAGCCGATCAGGTACTGGATCAGCGTCTTCGGCACGCTGGCGTTCACGTTGTAGTGCGACATCTGGTCGCCCACGCCGTAGGTGCACCAGCCGAGCGCCAGCTCGGAGAGGTCGCCGGTGCCGACCACGATGCCCTGGTGCTGGTTGGCGAGGCGGAAGAGGTGGCTGGTGCGTTCGCCCGCCTGCACGTTCTCGAAGGTGAGGTCGTAGAGCTTGCGGCCCTTGGCGAAGGGGTGGCGCAGGTCCTTCAGCATCTGCATGCAGGAAGGACGGATGTCGATCTCCTCGGCCGTGGCGCCGACCGCGCGCATCAGCTGCCAGGCCTGGTTGCGCGTGCGGGTGCTGGTGGCGAAGCCCGGCATGGTGTAGGCGAGGATGTTGCGCCGGGGCAGCCCGAGCTCGTCCATGGCGCGCGCGCAGACGATCAGCGCCTGGGTGGAGTCGAGGCCGCCCGAGACGCCGATCACCAGCTTCTTCGTGCCGGTGGCGCGCATGCGGGTGGCGAGGCCCTGCACCTGGATGCGGTACACCTCCTCGCAGCGCGTGTCGCGCGTCGCCGGGTCGCCCGGCACGTAGGGCAGTCGCTCGATCTTGCGCTCGAGACGGATTCTTCCCCTGGGAATTTCCGTTTGAACATCGATGTTGCGAAAGCGCGCAACCTCGGCGGCGTGGCGCTGCGCCGCGTCGCCGAAGGTGTTCTGGCGCATGCGGTCGGCGGCGAGACGCTCGAGGTCGACGTCGGCAGCCGCGAGCTGCGGCGCGCTCGAGAAGCGCTGCGACTCGGCGACCAGGGTGCCGTTCTCGTAGATCATGGCGTGCCCGTCCCAGGCGAGGTCGGTGGTCGACTCGCCGGGGCCGGCGGCGCTGTAGAGGTAGGCGGCGAGGCAGCGCGCCGACTGGTTGCCGGCAAGCTGGCGCCGGTAGCCTTCCTTGCCGATCACGATGTTCGAGGCCGAGAGGTTGGCGATCACGGTGGCGCCGGCGAGCGCGGCGAAGGACGAGGGCGGCGCGGGCACCCACAGGTCCTCGCAGATCTCCACGTGCAGCACCAGGTTCCTGAGCGCGGAAAAGCGGAACAGCAGGTCGGTGCCGAAAGGGGCGCGCTGCCCGGCGAGCGCGATCTCGCTCGCGCGCGCGGCGTCGCCCGGGGTGAACTGGCGCGCCTCGTAGAACTCCCGGTAGTTGGGCAGGTAGGTCTTGGGCACCACGCCGACGAGCTGGCCGCGCGCGATCAGCGCGGCGCAGTTGTAGAGCAGCCCGCCGAGCGCCACCGGCAGGCCGATCAGCGCGGCGAGCCGAAGATGCCTTGAATCGCGCATCAGGGCGGCAAGCGCCGCCTCGCAGGCGTCGATCAGCGCCTGCTGGTGGAACAGGTCCTCGCAGCTGTAGGCCGAGAGGCCCAGCTCGGGGAACACCGCCAGCGCCACCTTCTCGCGCGCGGCGCGCTGCATCAGCTCCAGGGTCGCCGCGCCGTTGTAGTCCGGATCGGCCACGCGCACGCGCGGCGTCGCCACCGCCATGCGCGCGAAGCCGTGGCGGTAGGGGTTGAAGAAGTCGTTTCGGGCCATGGCTGCGTCATTCTAGCGCAACCGGGCTATGGTATCCTATGCCATATGCTGCTCTTCCAGGAGAAGGTGCTCGCCGGCGCGGTGCTGCTGGAGATCGAGCTGCACGACGACCTGCGCTACCGGCTGCGCTACGGCGATCTCGTCGAGTACGAGAACGGCCGGCGCAGGATCCGCGGCCGCGTCCGTCCCTACGAGTTCCGCTCGGTCGAGCAGCTGCGCTATGACTTCGAGCAGGACGTCGCGGCCCAGGCTGCTTGAGCTGCGCGTCGGCGGCGCCGGCGACGCGCTCGACCGCTTCGAGGCGGCGTGGAACCGCGCCGCCGAGGGACGCAGGAGCACGCCACTGAGCGTGCTCAGCGTGAGCGACCTGCCGCTGCTGCTGCGAACCTTGTCGCCCGCCCGCTGGTCTCTCCTGGAGAGGCTCAAGGCGCAGGGGCCGATGTCGATCTACGAGCTCGCCAGGCGCCTCGAGCGCGACTACAAGAACGTGCACACCGACGTGGCGCGGCTCGCCGAGCTCGGCCTCATCGAGCGGCGCAGCGACGGCGCGGTCGCGGTACCCTGGGAGGTCGTGAGAGCGGAGCTACAGCTATGAAACTCGATAACTACTGGATGCCCTTCACCGACAACCGGCGCTTCAAGGCCAGGCCGCGCCTCGTGGCCTCGGCGAAGGACATGTACTACGTCACGCCCGAGGGAAAGCAGGTGCTCGACGGGCTGGCGACGCTGTGGTGCGTCAACGCCGGCCACTGCCGGCCGCGCATCGTGGAAGCGATCCGCGCCCAGGCGGGCAGCCTCGACTTCGCCTCCTCGTTCTCGCTCGGCCATCCGCTGCCGTTCCGGCTCGCCGAGCGCATCGCCGCGCTTGCGCCCAGGGGGATGGGGCGCGTTTTCTTCACCACCTCGGGCTCGGAGGCGGTGGACACCGCGCTCAAGATCGCGGTCGCGCACCACCGCCTGCGCGGCGAGGGCACGCGCACGCGCTTCATCGGGCGCGAGCGCTCCTATCACGGCGTCAACATCGGCGGCATGTCGGTGGGCGGCGTGTCGAGCAACCGCAAGGCGTACGCCGGCACGCTGCTGACCAACGTGGACCACATGCGCCACACGCATTCTGAAGGGAATGCCTTCTCGAAAGGACAGCCTGCGCAAGGCGCGGATCTCGCCGAGGAGCTCGAGAGCCGCATCGTGCCGCTGCACGACGCCTCGAACATCGCCGCGGTGATCGTCGACCCGGTGGCCGCCTCGGGCGGCGTGCTCGTGCCGCCGCGCGGCTACCTCGAGCGGCTGCGCGAGATCTGCACCCGGCACGGCATCCTGCTCATCTTCGACGAGGTGATCACCGGCTGGGGGCGCCTGGGCGCGCCCTTCGCGGCGCAGCGCTTCGGCATCGCGCCCGACCTGATCACCTTCGCCAAGGGCATCACCTCGGGCGCGGTGCCCCTGGGAGGCGTGATCGTGAGCGACGCGGTCTACGAGCCTTTCATGGCCGCGCAGGGCGGGGGCATCGAGTTCTTCCACGGCTATACGTACTCGGGGCATCCGCTCGCCTGCGCGGCCGGGATCGCGACCCTTGATGTCTACGAGGAGGAGAAGCTGTTTGAAAACTCCAGGAACCTGGCGGGGTATTTCGAGCAGGGCGTGCACTCCCTCAAGGGTCTGCCCAACGTGATCGACTGCAGGAACCTGGGCCTGATCGGCGCGGTCGAGCTCGCGCCGCGCCGCGGCAGCCCGGGCGAGCGCGGCTACGAGGCGTTCGAGAAATGCTGGGACAAGGGCGTCTACGCGCGCCCGGTGGGCGACGCGCTCGCCTTCTGCCCGCCCCTCATCGCCGAGAAGAAGCACCTCGACCAGCTGTTCGGAACGGTTGCGGACGTCCTACGAACCCTCACCTAAATCAGGGACAGACCACGTTTTTCAACATATCGGAAAAACGTGGTCTGTCCCTGATTTTGGGTGGCTAGAGCCAGCCCGCTTTTCTGAAGCGCCAGAAGAGGTAGGCGTCGATCGCGACCATGACGCCCACCACGCCGGGGTAGCCGAAGGACCACTCGAGCTCGGGCATGTGCTCGAAGTTCATGCCGTAGACTCCGGCGATCATGGTCGGGACCGCCACCAGTGCGGCGTAGGCGGCGAGGCGCTTGGTGACCTCGCTCTCGCCGATGGTGATCATGGCGAGGTTCACCTGGATGGCGGTCGTGACGGTGTCGCGCGCCGAGTCGATCGACTGGTTGAGGCGCACCAGGTGGTCGTAGACGTCGCGGAAGTACTCGCCCAGGCCCGCGCACACGCCCGGCACGCGCCCGCCGAACAGCCGCCCGGTCGATTCGAGCAGCGGGCCGGTGACGTGCTTGAGCGCCGTGAGCTGCTGCTTCACGTAATAGAGCGACTCGATGCTCGCGCGCGGCGAGCCGCCGGAGAAGAGCTGCTCCTCGAGCGACTCGAGCTTGCTCTCGACCGCGTCGAGCACCGGCGCGTAGCGGTCGACCACCGCGTCCATCAGCGCGTACAGGACGTAGCCCGAGCCGTGCTTGAGCAGCTCGGGCTCGCGCTCGGCGCGCGCGCGCACGTCGGTGAAGCCGCGCTCGGAACCCTGGCGCACCGAGAGCACGTAGTTGCGGCCGGCGAAGACGTCCATCTCGCCCACCTTAAGCTCCTCGCCCGCGACCTCGATGGTCTTGAGCACGACGAACAGCGAGTCCCCGTACTCCTCGATCTTGGGCCGCTGGTGGCCGTGGCGCGCGTCCTCCACCGCGAGCGCGTGCAGGCCGAACTCCTCGCGCATCTCCTCGAGCTCGGCGTCGGAGGCGTCGCGCAACGCCACCCAGACGAAGCAGTCCGGGCGCGCGAGGTACGCGCTGATCTCGTGCCGGTCGATGTCGGCGAGCTTGCGGCCCTCCTGGTACGCGACGCAGTTGACCAGCATGAGGCGGCATAATAAGGACTTTTCGACGGACATCCTCATGCCGGACATCAGCCGCCGCGCCGCGAGCCTGGGAACGGAGAACGCCTTCGTGGTGCTGGCCGAGGTCAACGCGCTCGCCCGCCAGGGCAAGGACATCATCAGCTTCTGCATCGGCCAGCCCGACTTCCCGGCCCCGGACAACGTGCAGGAAGCGGCGATCCGCGCGATCAAGTCCGGCAAGCACGGCTACACCCCCTCGGCGGGCATCGACGAATTGCGGGAGGCGGCGGCGAAGTACCTGTCGGGTATGCGCGGCGGCCTGCCGATCCGCGCGCAGGACGTGGTGGTGGGCGCGGGCGCGAAGCCCTTCATCGCCTACGCCGTCCTCTCGAGCACCGACTACGGCGCGGGCGACGAGGTGATCTACCCCAACCCGGGCTTCCCGATCTACGAGTCGCAGATCCTGGCGAACGGCGCGAAGCCCGTGCCGATCCACCTGCACGAGGACAAGGCCTTCGCCTTCAATGTCGAAGATCTTGAAAAACTCCTAAACAAGAAAACCAGGCTGCTGATCCTCAACTATCCGCACAACCCGACCGGGGGCTGCCTTTCCAAAGAAGACCTCATTCAGGTTGCGGAAGTGCTGAAGCGCCATCCCCAGGTCTGGGTGTATGCCGACGAGATCTACTCGCGCCTGGTGTTCAACGGCGAGTTCTTCTCCATCGCGCAGCTTCCCGGCATGTACGAGCGCACCATCATCTCGGACGGCGCCTCCAAGACCTGGGCGATGACCGGCTGGCGCATCGGCTTCACCTCCAACCCGGCGCTCGCGCCGGTGTTCACGCGCTGGATCACCAACACCGAGTCCTGCGCCTCGCAGATCAGCCAGTGGGCGGCGCTGGAAGCGATCACCGGGCCGCAGGGCGCGGCCCAGGCCATGAAGGACAGTTTTCTGGAGCGACGAAATCTGATTGTGCGGCTTCTGAACGAGGTCCCGGGCGTGAAGTGCCAGCTGCCGGGCGGCGCCTTCTACGTCTGGCCGAACGTCTCGGAGGCCTGCCGGCGCATCGGCGCGGCCGACTCCGAGGAGTTCAGGAAGCGGCTGCTCAACGAGGCCGGCGTGGCGGTGCTCGCCGACATCCATTTCGGCAGCCGCGTGCCCGGCGAGGGGCAGCACCTGCGCTTCTCCTATGCCGCCTCGAAGCAGCAGATCGAGGCCGGCGTGCAGCGCATGGCGGAGTTCATCCGCAAGAACACCAAGAAAGCCGCCTGACATGGCGTGGCGGCCGAGCGTCACGGTCGCCGCCGTGATCGAGCGCGGCGGCCGCTTCCTGCTCGTGGAGGAGAGAATCGACGAGCGCCTGGTGCTCAACCAGCCCGCCGGGCACCTCGATCCCGGCGAGTCGCTGGCGGCGGCCTGCCGGCGCGAGGTGCTCGAAGAGACGGCGCACCACTTCGAGCCGACGGGGCTGGTGGGCATCTACCGCTGGCATTACGCGGCGAAGGACGTGACCTTCCTGAGGTTCTGTTTTTCCGGCCGGGTGCTCGGCTCCGATCCTTCCCTCAAGCTCGACAACGAGATCGTGGCGCTGCACTGGCTCACGCCGGGGGAGCTCGCGGCGCGCAGGGCGGAGCACCGCTCGCCGCTGGTGGAGAAGTGCGTCGCGGATTTCCTCGCCGGCAGGAATTTTTCGCTCGAGGCGCTCTCCAAAGAGTTCCCATGAAAGTCGTGGTCGGCATGTCGGGCGGGGTCGATTCCTCGGTTGCCGCGCTGCTCCTGAAGCGCGCGGGGCACGAGGTCGTCGGCCTGTTCATGAAGAACTGGGAGGATGACGACAGCGAGGAGTACTGCTCGACGCGCGAGGACCTGGTCGACGCGGCGGCCGCGGCCGACGCGATCGGCGTCGAGCTCGAGGCGGTCAACTTCTCCGCCGAGTACAAGGACCGCGTGTTCGCCGATTTCCTGCGCGAGTACGCCGCCGGGCGCACGCCCAACCCCGACGTGCTGTGCAACGCCGAGATCAAGTTCCGCGCCTTCCTCGACCATGCCATGCGGCTGGGCGCCGAGCGCATCGCGACCGGGCACTACGCCCGGACCGATGTTTTCGAGGGCGAGGTGCGGCTCCTGAAGGGAAAGGACCAGGCCAAGGACCAGAGCTATTTCCTGCATCGCCTCACGCAGGAGCAGCTCTCGCGCGTGCTGTTCCCCGTGGGCGAGCTGGGGAAGAGCGAGGTGCGCCGCATCGCCCTGGAGGCCGGGCTGCCGAACCACGCCAAGAAGGACTCGACCGGCATCTGCTTCATCGGCGAGCGGCCCTTCCGCGAGTTCCTCAACCGGTACCTGCCCAGGGTGCCCGGAAAGATCGTCGACGAGAGGAACCGTGCCGTCGGGGAGCACATCGGTCTCGCCTTCTACACCATCGGCCAGAGGAAGGGCATCGGCATCGGCGGGCAGAAGGAAACGAGCGGCGAGGCGTGGTACGTGGCCGGGAAAAGGCTGGAGACGAACGAACTGGTGGTGGTGCAGGGCCACGACCATCCGCTGCTCATGAAGCGCTCGCTGCACGCCGCGGACGCGAGCTGGATCGCGGGACGGGCGCCCGCGAGCCCTTCGGCGCATGCCGCCAAGACGCGCTACCGGCAAGCCGATGCGCCGTGCACGCTCTCGAAGGTGCTCGACAGCGAGATCAGGGTCGACTTCGAGGCGCCGCAGTGGGCGGTGACGCCCGGGCAGTCGGTGGTGCTCTACGACCGCGAGGTTTGCCTGGGCGGCGGGATCATTACCGACTGACTACTTGGGTAGCTGGGGCGCGGTATCGGCGAAGGCCGCTCGCTCCATGAGCTTCTTGTAGTGCTGCCCGAGGCCGGGGTACTGCGTGTGCCAGTCGATGTCGCCGGGCTTGCGCAAGCCGAGCCAGCCCAGGCAGCAGCCGACCGCGATGTCGGCGAGCGAGTAGCGGCCGTTGTGGCACCAGCTGCGCCCGTCGAGCTCGCCCTGCATCTGCTCCATGCCGCGGCGCATGCGCGCGAGCTGCTTGCCCACCCAGGCCGCGCTCTGCTCTTTCCTGTCGCGCAGCGACTCGTAGCGCACCAGCAGCCCCGCGTCGAGCACGCCGTCGGCGAGCGCCTCCCAGCGGCGCACCGCGACGCGCTCGCGCATCTCGTCGGGGATGAGCCGGCTGATGGGCGAGACGCTGTCGAGGAATTCCACGATCACGCGCGAGTCGTAGAGCGCCGTGCCGTCGTCGAGCACCAGGGTGGGGATCTTGCCGAGCGGGTTGTAGGCGTTGACCGGGTTGTCGGCCGGCTGCACGTCGACGTTTTCCAGGTCGCAGTCGATGCGCTTCTCGGTGAGCACGACGCGCACCTTGCGCGTATAGGGACTGGCCGGGGAGGCGAGCAGTTTCATGGCGGGCGCGGATTATACCTGTCCGATGCAGCGCTTGACGCGCTGCCTGAGCTCCGGGATGACCTGGTCTGCGAACCAGGG
Organism: Betaproteobacteria bacterium RIFCSPLOWO2_12_FULL_68_19; assembly: GCA_001772055.1. Classification (GTDB taxonomy): domain Bacteria; phylum Pseudomonadota; class Gammaproteobacteria; order Burkholderiales; family SG8-39; genus SCGC-AG-212-J23. The sequence goes on along the minus strand of MERP01000102.1, from coordinate 36,568 downwards.
GTTTTTCTTCAGCCAGGCGCGGTTGCGCCAGCTCGGATGCGGCAGCGGAAAGAACTCCGGCAGGTAGTCGCGGTACGCCCCCACAGTTTCCGACAAGGTCTTCTTCCTCCTCGCGCCCAGCCAGTAGGCCTGCGCATAGATGCCTATCAAGAGGGTGAGACTTGTCCCGGGCAGCGCGGCGCGGAAGCGCGGCTGCCAGCGCGGCGCGCACTCGGGGCGCGGCGGCAGGTCGGAGCCGCCGACCGTGCCCGGATAGCACAGGCCCGCGGGCACGATGGCGATGCGCGAGCTGTCGTAGAAGGTAGCGCGGTCCATTGCCAGCCACTCGCGCAGCGCTTCGCCGGACGGGTCGTTCCACGGGATGCCGGTCTCGTGCACGCGCCGTCCCGGCGCCTGGCCGACGATCAGCAGCCGCGCGGCTGCGCCGACATGGAACACCGGCCGGGGCGCGTGCGGCAGCTCGCGCCGGCAGGCCACGCACGCGCGCGCCTCGGCGACCACGGCCCTGAATGCGGCCGAACCCATCCCTCTATAATAAAGCCCCATGCCCTCGCCGCTCGCCGCGCTGTCGCCTCTCGACGGCCGGTACGCCAGGACCGTCGATCCCCTGCGCGGGTACTTCAGCGAGCAGGCGCTCATCGGCTACCGCGTGCGGGTCGAGCTCGCCTGGCTGCAGGCGCTCGCCGCCGAGCGCGCGATCCGCGAGCTCAAGCCCTTTGCAAAGAGGACTTTGAACGAGTTCTTGAGAATTCAAAAGGCCTTCTCCGAGCGCGACGCCGAGCACATCAAGAACATCGAGGCCGAGACCAGCCACGACGTCAAGGCGATCGAGTACTGGCTGCGCGCCAGGCTGGCGAAGAACCGCGAGGCGCAGCGCGCGCTCGAGTTCGTGCACTTCGCCTGCACTTCCGAGGACATCAACAACCTCGCCTACGCGCTGATGGTGCGCGAGTCGCGCGAGGCGGTGATGCTGCCCGCGCTCGAGCGGCTCATCGGCGCGCTCAGGCAGCTCGCGCGCCGCCACGCCGCGCTGCCGATGCTCTCGCGCACGCACGGGCAGGCGGCGACGCCGACCACGCTCGGCAAGGAGATGGCGAACTTCGCGCACCGCCTGGCGCGCGCGCGCGCGCGCATCGCGCGCGTCGCGGTGCTGGGCAAGCTGAACGGCGCGGTCGGCAACTACAACGCGCATGTCGCGGCGTACCCGGGCTTCGGCTGGGAGCGCTTCTGCCGGCGCTTCGTCGAGCGCCTGGGGCTCGAGTTCAACCCTTATACGACGCAGATCGAGCCGCACGACTGGCTGGCGGAGCTGCTCGATGCCTACGCGCATGCCAACTGCGTGCTGCTCGGCCTGGACCGCGACCTGTGGGGCTACGTCTCGCTCGGCTACTTCGCGCAGAAAGCGACGAAAGGCGAGGTGGGCTCCTCGACCATGCCGCACAAGGTCAACCCGATCGACTTCGAGAACTCGGAAGGCAACCTCGGCGTGGCGAACGCGCTGCTGCGCCACCTCTCGGACAAGCTGCCGGTGTCGCGCTGGCAGCGCGACCTCTCCGACTCGACCGCGCAGCGCAACCTCGGCACCGCGCTCGGCCACACGCTGCTCGCCTACCAGGCCTGCCTGCGCGGGCTCGGCAGGCTGCAGGCCGACCCGGCGCGCCTCGCCGCCGACCTCGAGGGCAACTGGGAGGTGCTCGCCGAGGCGGTGCAGCAGGTGATGCGCCGCCACGGCGTGCCCGATGCCTACGACAAGCTCAAGGCCATCAGCCGCGGCAAGCGGCTCGAGCGCAGGCGGCTCGCGCAGTTCGTGCGTGCGCTGCCGATCCCGCCGGAAGCGAAGAAGCGCCTGCTCGCCCTCACTCCCGCCAGGTACACCGGCCTCGCCGCCGAGCTCGCCAAGCGGATATAGGACAGAGGACAGGAACCTTAGCGGTCGATGCTGCACGCGGGCACGATCTTCCTGTCGTCGTTCCTGCTGTTCCTGGTGCAGCCGCTCATCGCGCGCCTGATCCTGCCCTGGTTCGGCGGCAGCGCCGCGGTGTGGACCACCTGCATGCTGTTCTTCCAGGCGCTGCTGCTCGCGGGCTACGCGTATGCGCACCTCCTGAATGCGAGGATCCCCGGGAAGAATCTCCAGTTCGCCCTCCATGCCCTGCTGATCGCCGCCGCGGTGGCGACGCTGCCGATCGCCCCGGCGCAGGACTGGAAGCCCGCCGGCGAGGACGAGCCGGTGAGCCACATCCTGCTGCTGCTCGGCGCGTCGGTCGGCGTGCCGTACTTCCTGCTCGCCTCGACCGGCCCGCTCGTGCAGGCCTGGTTCGCGCGCGCGCGGCCCGGCGAGAACCCCTATCGGCTGTTCGCGGTATCGAACCTCGCCTCGCTCGTCGCGCTGCTCGGCTATCCCTTCCTGCTCGAGCCGTACTTCAGCGCCGGCGAGCAGGTCTGGATCTGGTCCTGGCTGTTCGCGGCCTTTGCCGCGCTTTGCGCCTTCGCCGCCTGGAGCGCGCCCGCGCCCGCGGGCGCGCCCGCGCGACGCCAGGGGGGCGTTGCGCCGAGATTCGAGGCGGCCGAGGTGCTGCTGTGGCTCGCGCTGTCGGCGACCGGCTCGGTGCTGCTGCTCGCCGTGACCAACCACCTGACGCAGAACGTGGCCTCGGTGCCGCTGCTCTGGCTCGCGCCGCTCACCCTTTACCTCGCGAGCTTCATCGTGACCTTCGAGGGCGGGCGCATCTACCGCGCCGAGACGCTGTGGCCGTTCCTGCTGGCATGGATCGCCGCGATGGCCTGGCTGATCGCCGACGACGACTTCCAGTTCGACCTGCCGCTGCAGCTCGGCGTGTTCCTGCCGGGGCTGCTGCTCGGCTGCGTGTTCTGCCACGGCGAGCTCTACCGGCTGCGGCCCGAGCCGCGCCATCTCACCGCCTTCTACCTCGTCGTCTCGGCGGGCGGCGCGCTCGGCGGGCTGCTGGTCGCGGTGGCGGCGCCGCTCGCGTTCAGCGGCTACTACGAGCTCGGCATCGGCCTGGCGGTGCTCGCGCTGCTCGCCGCGCTGCGCTTCGCGGCGCTGGGCCTCGTGGCGCGCGGCGCGAGCCTCGCGGCGCTGCTCGCGGTCGTGGCCTGCGCGGTATACGACGGCCTGCGCGACCACGAGGACGTGCGCATCGCGGCACGCAGCTTCTACGGCGTGCTGCGGGTGAAGGAGTACGGCTCGCCGGGCGAGGTGACGCACCTGCGGCGCCTGGTGCACGGCACGATCATGCACGGCGAGCAGTACCTGCACGAGGGCACGCGCCGCATGCTCACCACCTACTACCACGAAGCCTCGGGCATCGGCGCGGCGATCCGCTCCAAGCAGCATCGCCCGGCGCGCGTGGGGGTGATCGGACTGGGCACCGGCACCATCGCCGCCTACGGGCGGCGCGGCGACCTGTACCGCTTCTACGAGATCGACGCGCGCGTCGTGCGGCTGGCGCAGAGCGAGTTCACCTACCTCGCCGACAGCGAGGCGCGCATCGAGCTCGCGCTCGGCGACGCGCGCCTGACGCTCGAGCGCGAGGCGCCGCAGGAATTCGACGTGCTGGCGGTCGACGCCTTCTCGAGCGACGCGATTCCGGTGCACCTCATCACGCGCGAGGCGCTCGGCGCGTACCTGCGGCACGTGCGCGCGGGCGGGATCGTCGCGTTCCACGTGTCCAACCGCTTCCTCGAGCTCACGCCGGTGGTGGCGCGCCTGGCGAAGGAGAACGGCGCGCACGCGGTGCTGGTCGCCGACGAACCGGAGGACGAGGACAGCGGCGCTCGCTCGCGCACCGACTGGGTGCTGGTATCGCGCGACCCGGCGGCGCTCAAGCGCAAGGAAATCGTCGCTGCCGGGGCAGTGCCGGCACAAGACCGGCCCGAGTGGCGCACCTGGACCGACGACTATTCGAACCTGGTGCAGATCCTGAAATAACCCGGAAAAACTAGACTACGGCCCCCTCGTGCTCGTCCCGGCCCTTGCGCGGGGGCTTGATGAAGTGCGCGCGCGAGACCTTGAACCACATGAGCAGCGCGGCGGCGACGAACACCGACGAGTAAATGCCGAACAGGATGCCGATGGTGAGCGCGACGGCGAAGTAGTGCAGGGCCGGGCCGCCGAAAAGGAGCATGGTGAGCGCCATGATCTGCGTGCTGCCGTGCGTGATGATGGTGCGCGAGATGTTGGCGGTGATGGAGGCGTCCAGCACCTCGGTGGTGCCGGCCTTGCGCATCTTGCGGAAGTTCTCCCGCACCCGGTCGAAGATCACCACCGACTCGTTGACCGAGTAGCCCAGGATGGCGAGCACCGCGGCGAGCACCGGCAGCGAGAACTCCCACTGGAAGAAGGAGAAGAAGCCCAGGATGATGACCACGTCGTGCAGGTTGGCGACGATGCCGGCGAGGCCGAATTTCCACTCGAAGCGCAGCGCCAGGTAGAGCACGATGCCCACGGCGGTGACGAGCAGCGCGAGCGCGCCGTACTCGGCGAGCTCCCTGCCGACCTGCGGCCCGACGAACTCGATGCGGCGCACCTCGGCGCCAGCGTCGGCGGTGCGCAGCAGCTTCTGCACCTCCTGCGAGAGCTGCGAGGTGGACTGGTTCTTCTCGATCGGCATGCGGATCAGCACGTCGCGCGAGGAGCCGAAGTTCTGCACCTCGGCCTTGTAGCCCGCCTTCTCGAGGGTGCCGCGGATCTGCTGCACTTCGGTCGCCTGCGGATAGGAGACCTCGATCAGGGTGCCGCCGGTGAACTCGATCGAGAAATTGAGGCCCTGGATCGCGAGCGAGGCGACCGCGGCGACGAAGGTGAGCACCGAGATCACGTTGAAGATCACGGCATACCGCATGAACGGTATGGTTCGCCGGATCTTGAAGAACTCCATCGGCTAGCTCACTTCCAGGCCGTGTCGCCGATGGCGAGCTTCGCCACGCGGCGGCGGTGGCCGTAGACCAGGTTGACGATGCCGCGCGACACCGTCACCGCCGAGAACATCGAGGTCAGGATGCCCAGGCAGTGCACCACGGCGAAGCCCCGCACCGGCCCCGAGCCGAAGATGAGCAGCGCCAGCCCGGCGATGAGGGTGGTGATGTTCGAGTCGAGGATCGTGCCCCAGGCGCGCTCGTACCCCGCCGAGATCGCGGCCTGCGGAGTGGAGCCACCGCGGATCTCCTCCCGGATGCGCTCGTTGATGAGCACGTTGGCGTCGATCGCCATGCCGAGCGTGAGCGCGATGGCGGCGATGCCGGGCAGGGTGAGCGTGGCCTGCAGCAGCGAGAGCAGCGCCACCAGCAGCAGCAGGTTGACCGCGAGCGCGACCGAGGAGATGACGCCGAACAGCACGTAGTACGCCGACATGAACGCCACGATGACGATGAAGCCCCACATCGTGGCGTTGAAGCCCTTCTCGATGTTGTCGCGCCCGAGGCTCGGGCCGACGGTGCGCTCCTCGACGATCTCCATCGGCGCGGCGAGCGCCCCTGCGCGGATCAGCAGCGCGAGGTTGTTCGTCTCGGCGGTGCTGAAGCTGCCCGTGATCTGGAAGCGGTTGCCGAACTCGCTCTGGATGGTCGCAACCGAGATCGCCTCGCCCTTGCCCTTCTCGAACAGGATGATCGCCATGAGGCGCTTGATGTTCTCGCGCGTGGTGGTGCGCATCGCGCGGCCGCCCGCCTGGTCGAGCTCGACGGCTACCGCCGCCTGGTTGTCCTGGTCGAAGGTCGCCTGCGCGCCGATGAACTGGTCGCCGGTGACGATCACGCCCCGCTTCACCGGGACGTTGGTCACGCTGCCGTCGCGCTTGCGCTCGGGGAACACTTCCAGGCCCGCGGTGCGGCCGGTGCGCATCGCCTCCTCGTCGACCAGCCGCACCTCGAGGGTCGCCGTGCGGCCGAGAATCTCCTTGGCGCGCGTCACGTCCTGCACCCCGGGCAGCTGCACCACGATGCGGTCGGCGCCCTGCTGCTGGATGACGGGTTCCGCGACGCCGAGCTCGTTGACCCGCTTGTGCAGCGTGCCGATGTTCTGCTGCAGGGCCGTCTCCTGCACGCGCTTGTGCACTTCCGGCCTGAGCGTCCCGACCAGCAGGAACTCCTGCCCGGCATCGCGCTCCGTGAGCGCCAGATCCGGAAGGTTGGCGAGGATCGCCGCGCGCGCCTTCTCGCGCGTTGCCGCGTCGCGGAACCGCACCTGCACGGCCTGGTCCTCGCGCGTGACGATGCCGCCGCGGATCTCCTTCTGGCGCAGCAGCACGCGCACCTCGGCGGTCATGTTCTCGGTCCGCTTGCTGATGGCGGCCTTCAAGTCGACCTGGAGCAGGAAATGCACGCCGCCGCGCAGGTCGAGGCCCAGGTACATGGGAAGGGCGCCGATCGCCGTCAGCCAGCCGGGCGAGGCCGGCAGCAGGTTGAGCGCGACCACATACGTGGGGCTGGCGGGGTCGGGATTGAGCGCCCGCTCGATGGTGTCGCGCGCCCTGAGCTGCGTGTCGGGGTCGGCGAAGCGCACGCGCACGCTGGTGGCGTCGAGCAGCGCCCCGGTGTAGTCGATTGCCGCCTTCTTGAGGATCTCCTCGACCCGCGTCATCAGCCGGGTATCCACGTTCACCGTGGTCTTGCTGCTCGATACCTGCACCGCGGGCGAGTCGCCGAAGAAGTTCGGCAGCGTGTAGACCAATGCCGCCAGGACGGCGAGGCCGATCAGCGCGTACTTCCAGGTCGGAAACCGGTTCACCGGGGCGCTAGGTGCGGCCCACTATTGGAGGCTTTTCAGGGTGCCCTTGGGCAGCAGCGTCTGCACCGAGGCGCGCTGCACGCTGATCTCGGTGTTGGGCGCGATCTCGAGGCTGACGTAGGCGTCGCCCATCTTGGTGATGCGCCCCAGCACGCCGCCGGTGGTGATCACCTCGTCGCCCTTCTGCAGCGCCTCGACCATCTGCTTGTGCTCCTTGGCGCGCTTCATCTGCGGGCGGATCATCAGGAAGTACAGCAGCACGAACATCAGGACGATCGGCAGGAAGCCGATGAATCCCGGGTCGCCGGCGGGGGCGGCCTGCGCGTAGGCGGGGGAGATGATCACTGCCAAGCTCCGGACTGGAGAAACGACGAATTATAGCCGCTTGCGCTCCTCCAGCAGTTGTCGCGACCTCGATGGGTAAGTTCCTTGCTCGATGGCCGCTCGCAGCTCGCGCATCAGCTCCTGGTAGTAGTGCAGGTTGTGCAGCGTGTTGAGCCGCGCGCCGAGGATCTCGTTCGCTTTCTGCAGGTGGTAGAGATAGGCGCGCGTGAAGTGCCGGCAGGTATAGCAGGCGCAGCTCGGGTCGAGCGGTTCGAGCTCGTCGCGGTAGCGCGCGTTGCGGATGCGCACGTCGCCCGAGCGCGTGAACAGCCACCCGTTCCTCGCATTGCGCGTCGGCAGCACGCAGTCGAACATGTCGACCCCGGCGCCCACCGCCTCGATGATGTCCTCGGGCGTGCCCATGCCCATCAGGTAGCGCGGCTTGTCGGCCGGCATCCTCGGCGCGACGTGGGCGAGGATGCGCGAGCGCTCCTCCCCGGGCTCGCCCACCGCCAGCCCGCCGATGGCATACCCGTCGAATTGAAGTTCAACGAGCTTTTCCAAAGACTCTTCGCGCAATCCCTCATAGACGCCGCCCTGGACGATGCCGAACAAGGCGTTGCCTGAGCTCCAGGCGTGCTTCGAGCGCTCCGCCCATCGCATCGACAGGCGCATGGACTGCGCGGCCTGATCTTCGGTCGCGGGATAGGGCGTGCATTCGTCGAACACCATGGCGATGTCGGAATCGAGCACCTGCTGGATGCGCATCGACTCCTCGGGCGTAAGGAACAGGCGATCGCCGTTGATGGGGGATGCGAAGCGCACCCCCTCTTCACTGATTCGTCTCAGAGAACCCAGACTGAAGACCTGAAATCCCCCCGAGTCGGTGAGGATCGGCCCGTTCCAGGCCATGAAGCGGTGCAGCCCGCCGTGCTTGGCGATCACGTCCAGCCCGGGGCGCAGCCACAGGTGGAATGTGTTGCCGAGCACGATCTGCGTGCCGAGCGCGACGAGCTCCTCGGGTGACAGCGCCTTCACCGAGCCGTAGGTGCCCACCGGCATGAACGCCGGCGTGTCGACGCGCCCGTGCGCGAGCTCGAGCACGCCGCGCCTCGCTTCTCCGTCCTTTCTTGTGATCTTGAAATTCATCGTTCGATGAGCATCGCGTCGCCGTAGGAGAAGAAGCGGTAGCGCCTCTCGATCGCGTGCCGGTAGGCCTTGAAGATGTTGTCGCGGCCGGCGAAGGCGCAGGCGAGCATGAGCAGCGTCGATTTCGGCAGGTGGAAGTTGGTGAGCAGCCGCTCCACGACCTGGAACTGGAAGCCGGGATAGACGAACAGCTCCGTCTCGCCTTCGCGCTCACCGGTGAGGGCGAAGGTCTCGAGCGCGCGCAGCGACGTGGTGCCGACGGCGAGCACACGGCGTGCTTGAATGAGTTTCACTGTTTCGTCGGGGATCGCGTAATGCTCCCGCTGCATGCGGTGCGCTTCCACCTCGTCGACTCGCACCGGCTGAAAGGTGCCGAAGCCGACGTGCAGGGTGATCTTCGCGAGCCTGGTGCCTCTCGCCTCGATGGCTTTCAGCATGCCCCGATCGAAGTGCAGCCCGGCCGTGGGCGCGGCGACGGCGCCCGGCACCGCGGCGTAGACGGTCTGGTAGCGCTCGGCGTCCTCGCGCCGCGGCGCATGGCGGATGTAGGGCGGCAGCGGCACCGCGCCGTGGCGCTCGAGCACGGCCTCGATGTCCTGCGAGAAGCGCACGCGATAGAGCTCGCCTTCGCGCGCCAGCACGCGCACCCGAACCGCGTCGATCTCGAGCTTGGTGCCGGCGCTGGGCGGATGGCTGGCGCGGATCAGCGCCAGGGCCTCGCGGCTGCCGAGCGCGCGCTCGACGAACAGCTCGATCTTCCCGCCGCTCGCCTTCCGGCCGGCGAGCCGCGCCTTGACGACGCGGGTGTCGTTCAGCACCAGCACGTCGCGTTGATCGAGGAAATTCGATAAATCGTCGAATTTCAGGTCCTGCAGGCTGCCGCTCGCCGCATCGAGGTGCAGCAGGCGGCTCGCGCTTCGCTGCGCTGCGGGATGCTGGGCGATGAGCTCGGCAGGCAGCTCGTAGTCGAACTCGGAGACGCGCACCGCGCGAATTATAATTTCGCCTTCCCCAGGCGAGACCCCGGCCGGAATGGCGGAACCGGTAGACGCAGCGGACTCAAAATCCGCCGGTGGCAACACCATGAGAGTTCGAGTCTCTCTTCCGGCACCACGGACGTAAAGCGACAAAGGCGTGAAAAAATGCGTGAGCCGCGCGCCCTTTGCTGGACAGCGTCCGGGCCGGGGCGTAGGCTCTGACGGCTAAATTCGCAACCCTGGGGGGTCATGGCCAAGGCGCAGGTGAGGGTATTGCCTTCGGCGCGCAACACGGTCATGGTGGTCGACGACCAGTCGACCGGCCGGGCAATCCTTGAACAGGTGGTACGCAGCCTCGACGAGCGCGTCGCGGTCGAGGGCTTCGCGCGCCCGGTCGACGCGGTGGTGTGGGCGACGCGCCACGTGAGCGACCTGGTGCTGGTCGACTACATGATGCCGGACATGGACGGCATCGAGTTCGTGAAGCGCCTGCGCGCGCTGCCGGGCTACGAGCACGTGCCGATCGTCATGGTGACCGTGCACGACGACCGCAAGGTGCGCTACGCCGCGCTCGATGCCGGCATCACCGACTTCCTCACCAAGCCGGTCGACGCGCGCGAGTGCCTGGCGCGTTGCCGCAACCTGCTCACGCTGCGCCGCCAGCAGCTTGCCCTCGAGGACCGCCGGCGCCTGCTCGAGCACATGGTCGAGGACGCGACGCGCGAAGTGAGGGAGCGCGAGAAGGAAACCCTGCTCAGGCTCGCGCGCGCGGGCGAGTTCCGCGACGAGGAGACCGGCTACCACCTGATCCGCATGGCGCGCTACTCGCGCCTCATCGCCAACGCGCTCGGGCTCGAGCGCGACGAGGCCGAGACCGTCGAGCTCGCCGCGCCGCTGCACGACATCGGCAAGATCGGCATCCCGGACCAGATCCTGCTCAAGGCCGACAAGCTCGATGCCGGGGAATGGCAGGTAATGCAGCGCCACCCGGTGATCGGCCACGAGATCCTGAAGGGCAGCGCCTCCAAGTACGTGCGCATGGGCGCGCTGATCGCGCTCGGCCACCACGAGAAGTACGACGGCTCGGGCTACCCCAACGGGCTGGTCGGCGACCATATCCCGCTGTGCGCCCGCATCGTCGCCGTCGCCGACGTCTACGACGCGCTTACCTCGGTGCGGCCCTACAAGGCCGCGTGGCCGAGCGAGAAGGCGCTCGAGTACGTCGCTTCCCAGGCCGGCAAGCACTTCGACCCGCGCCTGGCCGAGGCCTTCGGCAGCCTGAAGAGCGAAGTGATCCAGATCCAGAACGAATGGCGCGACCCGGCGACCCCGCAGTGACTTCGCTTCTCGGCCGCGTCCGGGAGCGGCTGCACACCCGGCCGGACACCGAGCACGAGCAGGCGATCGTGCGGCTGGTGGTCGGCGCGGTGATCCTGGTTTACCTGGTGATGGGCGCCACCGCCGGCGAGATTGAGCCGACGGTGGTGGTGATGGCCGCCTATCTCGCGGTCGCGGCGCTGATCTTCACGCACATCCTTGCCGCTCCGGGCGAGTCGCCGGCGCGGCGCGTCCTCGCCACCGCGCTGGACATCGGCACGCTTACCGGGCTGATGGGCCTGCTCGGCGAGCGCGCGGCGCCGCTGTTCCTGATCTACGTCTGGGTGACGCTGGCGAACGGCTTCCGTTTCGGGCAGCGCTACCTGCTGGTCTCGCTCGCGTTCAGCGTCGCCGGCTTCTCGCTGGTCCTGTGGCAGAACGATTTCTGGCGCGCCAACGTCGGCCTCGGCGCAGGCCTGCTGTTCGGCTTCATCGCGCTGAGCCTGTACGTGCGTTCGCTGGTGACCAAGCTCTTCGACGCGCTGGCGCGCGCCGAGGCGGCCAACCAGGCGAAGCGGCGCTTCATCTCGGTGGTGAGCCACGAGATGCGCACGCCGCTCAACGCGATCATCGGCATGGCCGACCTGCTGCGCGATACGCCTCTCACGCGCGAGCAGGCGGACATGCTGCAGACCCTGCGCAGCTCCTCGCGCGTGATGCTCGGCCTGGTCGAGGATGTACTCGACTTCTCCAAGATCGAGGCCGGCAAGGTGGTGCTGGAGAAGGCCGACTTCGACCTGCACGCCCTGGTGAACAGCACCTGCCGCATCCTCGGCGCGCAGGCGGCGGCAAAGGGAGTCGAATTCGTCGTCTCCATCATGCCGGAGGTGCCGCCGGCGGTGCGCGGGGACCCGCACTACCTGCGCCAGATCCTGATCAACCTGGCCGGCAACGCGGTCAAGTTCACCGAGCGCGGCACCGTTACGGTGCACGTCTCCGCCCAGGTGGAAACCGATAGCGGCGTGCGCCTGAAGTTCTCCATCCGCGACACCGGCATCGGCATCGCGCCCGAGGCCCAGGCGCGCATCTTCGAGAGCTTCATCCAGGCCGACCAGTCCACTACCCGCCGCTTCGGCGGCACCGGGCTGGGCACCACCATCGCCAAGCAGCTGGTCGGCCTGATGGGCGGCAGGATCGGCCTGGAAAGCGCGGTCGGGCTGGGCAGCACGTTCTGGGTCGAGGTCGACCTTGAGAAGCAGCCGGAGCGCGCTGGCGCGGGCAGCGGCGAGCTCGCCGAGGCGCGCGTGCTGCTGGTCGGCTTCCCGCCGGCGCAGCTCGAGCCGCTCGAGCAGGCGCTCGCCGGCTGGGGAGCGATGCCGATCGCGGTCGCTACCATCGAGGAAGGCGTGGCGCGGCTGGTCACGGAGATCAGCCTCGCCAAGCCCTACCACAGCGCGCTCATCTACGCGACCGGCGACGACCTGAAGCTCGCCCAGCGCTTCCGGCGCGCCGCGCCCGATCCCGCGCCCCCGAGCGTGCTGGCGGTGCCGCGCGAGGCCGCCGTGCCGCGCTTCGAGGCGCTCTCGGCAGGCTTCGGCGCGGTGCTCGAGCTTCCTTTCGACAAGCGGCTGCTGTTCAACGTGCTGCACTCGGTCTCCGCCGGCGACGAGGTGCGCGAAGGCGTGGTGCGGCTGCAGGACTATGCGCGCCGCGGCGCCGCAGCGCGCAAGTTGCGCGTGCTGGTCGCCGACGACAATCCGACCAACCGCGAGGTGATCGGCAAGATCCTGGAGCGCGGCGGGCACAGCGTGATCCTGGCGAGCGACGGCGAGCAGGCGCTCGACGCGCTAGAGCAGGAGCGCCCGGACGTGGTGCTGCTCGACCGCAACATGCCCGGCATGGGCGGCGTGGAGACGCTGCAGGCGATCCGGCTGATCGGCCGGGGACGCGAGCGCCTGCCGGTGGCGATGCTCTCGGCCGACGTGACGCCCGAGACGAGGCGCGAGGCGCTCGAGGCGGGCTTCGATGCCTTCCTGCCCAAGCCGATCGAAGCGCTGCGGCTGCTCGAAGAGGTGCAGGCGCTGAGCGCAGTCAGGCCGGAGGAGGAGCGGCGCCAGGAGCCGCAGCCTGCCGCGCGCGCGCCGCGCCAGGCCGCCGCCACGCCGCTGGTCAATACCGAGACGCTCGGGCACCTCGAGGAGCTCGGCTCCTCGGCGGCCTTCGTCGAGAAGCTGGTCGGCGTATTCCTCGCCGACAGCAGCGCGCTGCTTACCCGCGTTGAGCAGGCGCTCGCCGGGCGCAACTACCACGAGTTCCGCTCGCTGCTGCACGCGATGAAGGGCTCCTCGGCGAGCATAGGAACCGACCAGCTGACCGCGATGTGCGGCAATCTTGGCCGATTGTCCGACGCCGAATTGCGGCTGCAGGCGCCCGCGCTGCTGCGCTCGCTCGGCGATGCGCTCGCCGCGGCGCGCGGCGAACTCGAGCGCTACGTGCACGAGCGGCGCTCGGTCGAGCGCCGCAGCAGCTGAGCTACAATTCCCCAACAAGGGGGGCGTCGTGTCCAGCGTTTTTATCCAGGAGTCCAAGCCGGTTTCGTTCTTCATCACTCTGGTCGAGATGACCGACGCGGCACGACGGGGCCTGGAAGAGATTCCGAAGATGCACACCATGATTCACAACGGGCTCAGCCTGTCCGAGTACCAGGCGTTCCTGCACGACCTGTATCACATCGTGTGGCATTTCTGCCCCATCATGGCCGCCGCCGCCGCGCGCTGCGACGACCGCTACCGGGAAGTGCGCTACGAGCTGTACGAGCGCATCGAGGAAGAGAAAGGGCACGAAACATGGGTGCTCGAGGACATCGAGGCTGTGGGGGGCGATGTCGCCGGCGCGAGGTCCAATCCGCCTAGCGCCCCGGTGCAGGCCATGATCGCGTTCAACTATCACGGCGCCGAACGGGTGCACCCATGCTCCGTGCTGGGGATGCTCTATATGCTCGAGGTCGTTTCCTCCGTCTATGCCGGCCGGGTCTCCGACTCCATCGCCCGGGCGATCGGGCGCGACGTCGAGGGCGGAGGCTTCAAATTCCTTTCCTCCCACGCCACCATGGACGTGGACCACCTGGCCAAGCTCAACCTCCTGATCAAGAAGGTCGACGAGCGCGCGGCCCAGGAATCCATCATCAACTCGACCAGGGTCAACTTCTACCAGTTCGGCCTGATGTTCCGGGAAGGCGGCTTCACGTCCCTCATCGGGGGGTGAAGCCCGGCGTCATACCGCCGCCGCGAGCCGTTCCTCCGCCAGCGCCTCGGCGGTGACGTCGGTCACGGTGCCGAACTCGGTACGCCGCATCTGCGCGCGCACGATGCGCCCCATCATCTTGAGGTCGCGGTCCTGGAGCCTGAAGGCCGCGTCCACCCAGACGTTGGTGATCGCGTCGAGCTCCTCGCGCGTCACCGGGTGAACGTGCTTGCGCGCGCGGAACGCCGCTTGCATCCCGTTACGGCGCTTGGCGTTGGTCGCGATCCAAGTGCGCACCGCCGTCTGCCCTTCGCTGTCCTTCGCCAGGATGTCCACCACGCCCAGCTCGTGCAGCTTCGCCGCCGGCAGGATCCGGCCCGAGAGAATCAGCTCTTCGGCGGCGCGCATGCCGATGCGGCGCGCGAGCAGGCTGTAGGCCCCCATGCCGGGGAACAGGTTGAACAGGATCTCCGGGAATCCGAGCTGGGCGCTCTCTTCCGCGACGATCAGGTCGGAGGCGAGCGCGCACTCGAATCCGCCGCCGAGCGCGTCGCCTTGCACCAGGGCGATCTTGGTGAGCGTCGGGCTGAAGAAATTCTGCGTGCGCGGGTACATATTGTCGATGCACAGCCTGGCGTAGTGCGCCAGGGCGTCGCGGTCGCGCGCCTTGATCAGGAGCACGAACAGCGCGAGGTCGCCGCCGAGGTTGAACACGCGCGGTACGCGCGACCCCGTGACGTAGTAGTTCACCTCGTGCATCGCGCCCTCGACGTCCACGCGAGCGCCGTTGGCCGCAAGCGCCTGGTCGTGGGCAAGGATGTCCTTGAGCAGGCCGAGGCTGTAGCAGGCCGTGCCGCGAGGGTTGAAGTACCCCCACACCGTGCCCGTGGCGGGCTCGAACTCCGTTTCGTATTGCGAATTGGCCTTGCCGTACGGCACGCACAGGCCGACTGCGTCGCGCAGGTTGCTCATCGCTTTCTCCCCGAAAAATGGCCCCTTGGGCGGGGCACATCGCCTAGGCCCGGGTGCGGCTGCTGCCGTGCCCGATGCCTCCCGGGGCCATTTAACGCCCCCCGCCCGGAGGGGCGCAATCAGGGCTTCCCCGATGGGAACTGCCTTGTTGCCCGACCGCCACATCGGGTAAATTAGGCCGGCGGGGGGCGCATGTACGCGATTGTCTACAAGACCGACGGTTTTCCCATCTGCCGGGAGGTGGCCGGCGTCAGCCCCGACCCGGTGGTGACCTGGAACAACGAGGCCGCGGCCAAGGCCTTCATCTCCTCCAAGGGGGGCGAAGCCGAGTTCCAGCCCGTGCAGCTCACCGACGAGGCCATGGACAAGCTCGCTCAGGTGATCGGCTGCCCGGTCGAGTCGATGACCTTCGACCCCTACCCGGGCTAGAACTCCAGGTTGTCGATCAGCCGCGTGGCGCCGAGCCTCGCGGCGGCAAGCACGACCAGCTCCCGGTCGTGCGGCTGGGGCGGCGCAAGGCCGTCCCTGCGGCGTACCTCGACGTAATCGGGCTGCCAGCCCGCGCCGGCGAGCGCGGCCGCGGCGGCCTGGCTGGAAAGCCTCCCCGAGGCGACCTCGCGCAGCGTGCGCTGCAGCCGCGGCGCCTCGGCGCGCTGCGCGGCCGACAGGTAGGCATTGCGCGAGCTCATGGCGAGACCGTCGGCCTCGCGCACCGTTTCGCCGGCAACGATCTCGACCGGCAGGTCGAACTGGCGCGCCATGCCGCGCACGATCATGAGTTGCTGGTAATCCTTCTTGCCGAACACCGCCGCCGCCGGCTGCACGCAGTTGAGGAGCTTCAGCACCACGGTGGCGACGCCATGGAAGAATCCGGGCCGGAAGCGTCCCTCGAGCTCCTCGGCGAGCGGGGGCGGCTTGACGAAGTAGGTCTGCGGCACCGGGTAAAGCACGCTCTCGTCGGGCGCGAACAGCAGCTCGACCCCTTCGGCCTCGAGCAGCCTGCAATCGTGCTCGAAGGTGCGCGGGTAGCGGTCGAAATCCTCGCCCGGCAGGAACTGCAGGCGGTTGACGAAGATGCTCACCGCCACTGCGCGCGCGTGGCGCCGCGCCAGGCGCACCAGCGACAGGTGCCCCTCGTGCAGGTTTCCCATGGTGGGCACCAGGCACAGCGGTCCCGCAGCGGCGACGGCGCGGCGCAGGGAGGCAATATCGGACAGTACGCGCATCAGCCGAGGTTGAAGAACTCGCGCCGGCTCTTCATGCGGCGCACCCTCGACACCAGCAGCTCGAAATCTTCGTCGCGCTCGACGAAATTGAGGTTCTCCGAGTTGACGATCAGCACCGGCGCGCCATCGTAATGGTAGAAGAAGCGCGCGTAGCTTTCGGCCAGCAGCGCGAGGTACTCGTCGCTGATGCCGCGCTCGTAGCCGGCGGCGCGGCGGCGCACCCGCTCCACCAGGGTCGCCGGCTGCGCCTGCAGGTAGATCACCAGGTCCGGCGCGCTCGAGCGCGGCCGCAGCGCTTCGTAGATCTTCTGGTACAGGGCCAGCTCGTCCGCCGAGAGCGTGATGCGCGCGAACAGCGGGTCCTTGTCGAGCAGGAAGTCGCCGATCGCCGGGCGGCCGAACATGTCGGGCTGGGCGAGCGGCTCGAGCAGCCGCGCGCGCTGGAACAGGAAGAACAGCTGCGTCGGCAGCGCGAAGCGCGGCATGTCGTGGTAGAAGCGCGCGAGGAACGGGTTCTCCTCCGGCTGCTCGAGCACCAGGTCGGCGGAGAGGCGCGCCGCGAGCCGCCGCGCGAGGCTGGTCTTGCCCGCGCCGATCGGGCCCTCCACGACCAGGTAGCGGAACCTATCCATCGCACTTCGCCACGCGCTGCGCGGCGCATGCGGCAAGCAGCTCCGCGGCCGGCCCGCGGCCCGGGATCGAGATCCCGGGCGCCAGCTCGAGCAGCGGCCTCAGGACGAAGGCGCGCTCGTGCATGCGGGGATGCGGCAGCGTCAGTCGCGGCGACGCGACGACCCGGTCCTCGTAGAGAAGCAGGTCGAGGTCGAGGGTGCGCGGCGCATTCGGCAGGCCGCGGCGGCGTCCATGCCGCGCCTCGATCGCCTGCAGCTCGCCGAGCAGCCCTTCGGGGGCGAGCGACGTGTCGATGGCCGCGACCGCGTTCACGAACTCCGGCTGGTCGGCATGCCCGATCGGCTCGGAACGGTACAGCGAGGAGCGCTTCACCAGGCGGGTGCGCGGGATGGCGTCGAGCTCCGAGAAGGCCTGCGTCACTTGCCGCTGCGGCCCGTCCAGGTTCGAGCCCATTCCGACGTAGGCGAGGCTCACGCAGGTTCCGCGGTCCCGGTCGGGCGCTTCCTGCGCCGGCGCCGGCGGCGCTTGCGCGGGCCGGTATCGGGCAGCAGCATCGCTTTGCGCGCCTCCGCGTCTGCGCTCTGGAACGCGCGCCACCAGGCCTCCAGCTCGGCGGGCACCTCGCCGCTCGCGGCGCGCAGGGCGAGGAAGTCGTAAGCCATGCGAAAGCGCGACGCCTCCACCAGGCGATAGGCCCGCTGGCCTGAACGCATCTCGAAGCGCGGCTGCATCGCCCACACCTCGCGCATGGTCGCGGTGAGCTTGCGGGTAATGGCGAGCTTGGCGCACTGCGTGTCGAGCACCTCGTCCATGGCGTTCTCGAGCGCCGGGACGGCCCGCTCGCCGCGCGCCTGGCGCGATTTCCAGGCGGCCAGCACCTCGTGCCAGAGCAGCGCGGCGAACAGGAAGGCCGGAGAGACCGGCCGCTCGGCGAGCACCCGCTCGTCGGTCTGCGCCAGCGCCAGCGTCACGAAGCGCTCGCCCAGGGGCTGCTCGAGGATCACGTCGAGCAGCGGCAGAAGCCCCTTCTGCAGCCCGACGTCGCGCAGCTGGCGTAGGCAGGCGCTCGCGTGCCCGGAGAGCAGCAGCTTCAGCATCTCGTCGAACACCCGCGCCGGCGGAACGCGCTCGATGAGCGGCGCGAGGGCGCGGATCGGCTCGCGCGTGGCGGCGTCGATGGTCAGGCCGAGCTTTCCCGCCAGGCGCACGGCGCGCAGCATGCGCACCGGATCCTCGCGGTAGCGGGTCTGCGGGTCGCCGATCATGCGCAAGGTGCGCTTCTTGAGGTCCGCGAGGCCGCCGTGGAAATCCACCACCTCCTCGGTGGCGGGATCGAAATACAGGGCGTTGATCGTGAAGTCGCGCCGCCGCGCGTCCTCCTCCTGGGTGCCGAACACGTTGTCGCGCAGCACCCGTCCATGCTCGTCCTTCTCC
This sequence comes from Betaproteobacteria bacterium RIFCSPLOWO2_12_FULL_68_19, assembly GCA_001772055.1. Taxonomy (GTDB): domain Bacteria; phylum Pseudomonadota; class Gammaproteobacteria; order Burkholderiales; family SG8-39; genus SCGC-AG-212-J23. The sequence continues at coordinate 18,545 of MERP01000102.1, read as the reverse complement.
GCGGTCTCCGGGTCGGCGGCGCGGAAGGTCGACACCTCGACGGTCTCGGCTCCCATCATGACGTGCACCAGCCGGAAGCGGCGGCCGATGATGAGCGCGCGCCGGAAGAGGGGCTTCACCTGCTCGGGGCGGGCGTCGGTCGCCACGTCGAAGTCCTTGGGCTCGATGCCGAGCAGCAGGTCGCGCACCGCCCCGCCGACGACATAGGCGGAGAACCCGCCGTCGCGCAGCACCGCGCAGACTTTCGCCGCGGCGGGATGGAGGGCGTCGCGCGCCAGCCCGTGCTTCTCGCGCCGCACGCGCACCGTGGTGTTCGTGGGCAGCCCGAAGACCCGCCGGATGAACCGCTTGATCATTAAGGGCCGGGATTTTACCGGCGCAGGGAAATCGTCGCCCAGCCGCGCCTGGCCGCGTGCGCTGCGAGCTCCTGGTCGGGGTCCACCGCCACCGGTCGGGTGACTCGTTGCAGCAGCGCAAGGTCGTTGTGCGAGTCGCTGTAGAAGCTGCTTTCGGAAAAGTCCGCAAGGCGCCGCCCCATGCCGAGCAGCCACTCGTCGACGCGCGCCACCTTGCCTTCGCGGAAGCAGGGCGTGCCCGCCACCCTGCCGGTGAAGCGCCCGTCGCGCGATTCCGGCTCGGTGGCGATCAGGTGGCCCACGCCGAACTCGCGCGCGATCGGCGCAGTGACGAAGCTGTTGGTGGCGGTCACGATGGCGCACAGATCGGCGTTCTCCAGGTGGCGGCGCACCAGAGCGCGCGCGCCGGGCGTGATCATGGGCAGCACGCGCAGCCGCATGAAGTCCGCGTGCCAGCGCGCCAGGTCCTGCGGCGCGTGCCGGGCGAGCGGGCGCAGCGCAAAGCCCAGATACTCGTGGATGTCGAGCGTGCCGGCGGCGTACTGCTCGTAATAGGCGCGGTTCTGCGCCTCGTAGGTCTCGCGCTCGAGCACGCCGCAGTCGACCAGGAACTGGCCCCACTCGTAGTCGCTGTCGCCGGCGAGCAGCGTGTTGTCGAGGTCGAACAGGGCCAGGCGCATGGCGCGCCGATTCTACCGAGGCCCCCGCCGGTCGACTTCAGAACCGGCGCTGCACGCCGATGCGGATGTCCTGCAGGCGGAACAGGCCGGTCGCATCGCGGCCCAGGGTCTCCGCGCTCACGGCCCAGTCAGGCGACAGCCAGTAGCTGCCGAACACCGAATACTGGCGCTGCTCTTCGAGCTCCCGGTTGGCTCCGAGCGACATGCCTAAGCTGCTGCGCTCGCTGAAGGAATAGGCCCAGTGCATGCGCTGAACGGGGCCGAGGCGGGCGTTGTCGCGCCAGCGAAAGGTGGCAAAGCCGAAGTGGTCGTATTCCGGCGCGAGCCAGCCTCGCGCAAACGCCGGATCGAGGCCGGGCTCGCCGCGCTGCGGCAGGCGCAACCCCGATTGCCCGTACGCGGGCAGCGCCGCAGCAAGGGCGGCGCAGAGAGCGAGCGAAACGGCGAATGTCCTCTGCAACATCGCGTGGCCGGGCCTGGTGACGAGTTGATGAATCTACTCACCGCGCGCCGCTTTGTCGAGGGAGTTCTGCTGACTGTTGCGCGGCCGCCAATGCTTCCCGCACCAGCGGCAGGGTCAGCGGTCGCTGCTTGATTAGGGAATACCGATCAAGCACTTCCAGCACCCCCTGCAGGCTGGGCAGGTCGCGCGGCAGGCGCGTCAGGAGAAACCCGAGGATCTCCTCGCTCAGCTCGAGGCCGCGGCGCTGCGCTTCGGCGCGCAGATGGCGCGCCTTTTCCTCGTCGCCGAGCGGCTTGAGCTGGTAGACCAGTCCCCAGGCGAGCCGGGTGCGCAGGTCCTCCCTCAAGGCGAGCGCGGCCGGGGCAGCGGCGCCGGCCGCGAGCACCGCGCACTGGCCCTCGCGCGCCGAGTTGATCGCGACGAAAAGCGTCTGCTGGCTCGACGCATCGAGCGCCTCCACGTCATCGGCGATCACCAGGCCCGGGTTGGCGCGGGCGGCAGCGCGCAGAAGGTGCGAGCGCCCGCTGCCCGCCTCCCCCCAGAGATAGACGATCGCTTCGCGCAGCGTCCCCGCCGCGAGCTCGCGCACGCGCGCAAGCGCCTCGCCGTTCGCGCCGGCGACGAAGTTGTCGAAGCTCGGCTCGGCGGCAACGGAGATCTCGAGCGGAAGCTGTTGCATTAGAATGCGCGACTCTAGCATGTCGAAAGCGACCTCCTACCGCGACGCCGGCGTCGACATCGATGCCGGCGACGCGCTGGTCGAGGCGATCAAGCCCTTTGCCAAGCGCACGCTGCGCCCGGAAGTGCTCGCGGGCATCGGCGGCTTCGGTGCGCTGTGCGAGCTGCCGAAGAAGTACCGGCAGCCGGTGCTCGTGGCCGGCACCGACGGCGTCGGCACCAAGCTGAAGCTCGCCTTCGCCGCGGCACGTCACGACACCATCGGCATCGACCTGGTGGCGATGAGCGCGAACGACGTGCTGGTGCAGGGCGCCGAGCCGCTGTTCTTCCTCGACTACTTCGCGTGCGGCAAGCTCGATGCGCGCGTCGCCGCCGAGGTCGTCAAGGGCATCGCTCGCGGCTGCGAGCTCGCCGGCTGCGCGCTCATCGGCGGCGAGACCGCCGAAATGCCCGGCATGTACCCGCAAGGCGAGTACGACCTCGCGGGTTTCTGCGTCGGGGTGGTCGAGAAGGAGCGGGCGCTGGACGGGCGCTCGATCCGTCCCGGCGACGTGGTCCTGGGGCTCGCCTCGAGCGGCGCGCACTCCAACGGCTATTCGCTGATCCGCAAGATCGTGGCGCGCTCGGCGCCGCCGTTCGACCTGCTCGAGCCTACGCGCATCTACGTCAAGCCGGTCCTGAAGCTCCTCGAGGCGGTGCCGGTGAAGGGCCTTGCGCACATCACCGGCGGCGGCATCACGGGCAACGTCCCGCGCATCCTGCCCAGGGGCGTCTCGGCGCGCATCCGCAAGAGCGCCTGGCCGCGCCCCGCGCTCTTCGAGTGGCTGCAGCGCGAAGGCAAGGTCGCGGAAAACGAGATGTTCCGCGTCTTCAACTGCGGCATCGGCATGGTCGCGGTGGTGGCGGCGGGCGACGCGCAGCGCGCTGCGCGCGAGCTGCGTGCGGCGGGCGAGACCGTGCATGAGATCGGCAGCATCGAGGCCTCGTCGGGCGAGCCCGAGGCGCTCGTCGTCTAGCTACTTCAAGTCGTTCCAGCGCTTCATCGCGGCCTCGTAGCGGCGCCGCGCAAGCTCGGCCTCCTGCTCCAGTAGCGCCTGGCGCGCGAAGTAGCTCTCGGTCGGGCGGCTGCCGCCCGCCGCGCTGCCGATGCGCTCGCCGGGCTGGGAATCGACGCCCTGGTCGCGGCGCGCCTCGGCGGCTTTCAGGTCGTTGTAGGCGGCGCGCGCCTCCTCGTAAGCCTGGTCGAGCGGGGAGCCGCGCTCCTGCGCCGCGACGGCGCCGGCGGCAAGGAAGGAAATGAGCAGCAGCAGGCGTTTCATGATGGCCTTTCCGGTAGAATTTTTTGACATGGGAGGGCCGCGTTTCGTTCACCTGAGGATGCATAGCGAATACTCGGTGAGCGAGGGCATCGTGCGCATCGAGGACGCGGTGCAGCGCGCGGCGGCCGACGGCATGCCGGCCCTCGCCCTCACCGACAGCGCCAATCTGTTCGGCATGGTGAAGTTCTACAGCGCGGCGCGCGCGGCGGGCCTGAAGCCGCTGCTCGGCGCCGACTGCTGGCTGCAGAACGAATCCGACCGCGACAAGCCCCATCGCCTGCTGCTGCTGTGCGCCTCGCGCGCCGGGTACTTGAGACTGTGCGAGCTGCTCTCCAGGGCCTGGCTCGCGAACCAGCACCGCGCCCGGGCCGAGATCGCGCGCGGCTGGCTCGAGGAGGGCGGCACCGACGGGCTGATCGCGCTTTCGGGCGCGGCGGCCGGCGATGTGGGGCAGGCCCTGCTCGCGGGCCATGCCGAGGCGGCCGAGCGGCTCGCCGCGGGCTGGACGAGGCTTTTCCCGGGCCGGTACTACCTCGAGCTGCAGCGGGCGGGGTTGCCCAACGGGGAGGCGGTGCTGTCGCGTTGCGTCGCGCTGGCCGCGCGCACCGGCGCTCCGGTAGTCGCCACGCACCCGGTGCAGTTTCTCGCGCCCGAGGACTTCAAGGCGCACGAAGCGCGCGTCTGCATCGCCCAGGGCTACGTGCTCGGAGACCAGCGCCGGCCGAAGCTGTTCACCCCCGAGCAGTACTTCAAGAGCCAGGAGGAAATGGCGCGCCTGTTCGCCGACATCCCCCAGGCGCTCGAGAACTCGGTCGAGATCGCGCGGCGCTGCAACCTCGACATCGAGCTGGGCAGGAGCCGGTTGCCGGACTTCCCCACGCCGCCGGGAACGTCGATCGACGACTACCTGCGGGCCCAGGCGAACGCAGGACTGACAAGAAGGAAGCTGGATCAGGAAGCGCGCTATCGGGAGCGGCTGGACTTCGAGCTCGCGACCATCATCCAGATGGGCTTCGCCGGCTACTTCCTCATCGTCGCCGATTTCATCAACTGGGCCCGAGCGGTACGCGAGCCTGCATTCCCCAACGGCGTGCCGGTCGGGCCGGGTCGCGGCTCCGGCGCCGGGTCGCTGGTCGCCTACTCGCTCGGCATCACCAATCTCGATCCGCTGCGCTACGACCTGCTGTTCGAGCGCTTCCTCAACCCGGAGCGCGTCTCGATGCCGGATTTCGACATCGATTTCTGCCAGGACGGCCGCGACCGCGTGATCGACTACGTGCGCCACAAGTACGGAGAGCAGTGCGTTTCGCAGATCGCCACTTTCGGCACCATGGCGGCGCGCGCGGTGGTGCGCGATGTGGGCCGGGTGCTCGACCTCGGCTACAGCTTCTGCGACCAGCTCGCGAAGCTGATCCCCGTCCAGCCGGGCAAGATGATCACGCTGCAGATGGCGCGCGAGATGGAGCCGCTGCTCGCCGAGCGGGAGAAAAGCGAGGACGAGGTCGCGGAGCTGCTCGAGCTGGGCGAGAAGCTCGAGGGCCTGGTGCGCAACGTCGGCATGCACGCCGGAGGCGTGCTCATCGCGCCGGGCCGCCTGACCGACTACTGCCCGCTGTACGCCGCCGAGGGCACGGCGAACGTCATCTCGCAGCTCGACAAGGACGACGTCGAGGCGGTGGGCCTGGTGAAGTTCGACTTCCTCGGGCTCACCACGCTCACCATCCTGGACTGGGCGGAGCGCTACGTGCGCGGCCTGGGCGAGCCGGGGTTTTCTCTGGAAAAAATTCCCCTGGATGACGCGCAGACCTACAAGCTGCTTTCCTCGGGCAGCACGACCGCCGTGTTCCAGCTGGAATCGCGCGGCATGCGCGACCTCATCAAGCGCGCGCGTCCCGACCGCTTCGAGGACGTCATCGCCCTGGTTGCGCTGTACCGGCCCGGCCCGATGGACCTGATCCCCGAGTACATCGAGCGCAAGCACGGCAAGCGCGTCGAATATCTCGACCCGCGGCTCGAGCCGATCCTCGGGCCGACCTACGGCATCATGGTCTACCAGGAGCAGGTGATGAAGATCGCGCAGGTGATCGGCGGCTATACGCTGGGCCGCGCCGATCTGCTGCGCCGTGCGATGGGCAAGAAGAAAGCGGAGGAAATGGCGCAGCAGCGCGACGTCTTCGTCGCCGGCGCGCAGCAGAACGGCCTCGCCCGCGCCAAGGCAACGCAGCTCTTCGACCTGATGGAGAAATTCGCGGGCTACGGCTTCAACAAGTCGCATGCGGCGGCCTATGCGCTGCTCGCCTACCAGACCGCCTACATGAAGGCCCACCACGCTGCCGCGTTCCTGGCGGCGAACCTCTCGGCGGTCATGGACGACACCGACAAGGTGCGCCAGTTCTACGAGGATGCCAGCGCCAACGGGCTGAAGATCCGGCCGCCGGACGTCAATACGTCGGAGCACCGCTTCGTCCCGGTCGACCGGGAGACGATCCTGTACGGCCTGGGCGCGATCCGCGGCAGCGGCGAGTCGGCGATCCAGACCGTGGTCGAGGCGCGCCGCGCGGGGCCGTTCCGCGACCTGTTCGATTTCTGCCGGCGCGTCGACCGGCGCGTCGTCAACCGCAGGGCGATCGAGGCGATGGTTCGCGCCGGCGCCTTCGACAGCGTCGACCCGAACCGCGCGCGCCTGCTGGCGTCGGTGGCGCGCGCCCTCGAGGCGGCCGAGCAGGCCGAGCGGCAGGCATCGCAAAGCAGCCTGTTCGGCGAAGCCGAGGCGCCGCGCGGCGGTGCCCATGCGTACGTCGAGGCGGCGCCCTGGGACAGGAAACAGGTGCTGCTGGAAGAGAAGGCCGCGCTCGGCTTCTACCTCTCCGGCCACCTGTTCTCGGTCTACGAGCGCGAGCTGGCGGGCTTCCCGCGCACGCCGCTCGCCCGGCTTGCGCCTTCGGAGCAGCGCAGCTGGATGGCCGGCATCGTCGCCTCCGCGCGCAGCCAGATGACGCGCCGGGGACGGATGATGGTGGTGATGCTGGACGACGGCACCGCGCAGCTCGAAATCTCGGTGTTCAACGAGCTGTTCGAGAAGCACCGCGACAAGCTCAAGGAGGACGCGCTGCTGGTCGTCGCGGGCAAGGTGCAGCGCGACGAGTTCTCGGGCGGCATGCGCGTCACCGCCGAGGAGCTTCTCGACCTCGAGTCCCTGCGCGAGCGGTACGCGGCGCGGCTGCGCATCGCGCTGAACGGCCGGGCCGACGCCCAGCGCCTGCAGCAAGTCCTTGCCCCTTATCGCTCCACGGCCCAGGGCGCCTGCCAGGTGCTGGTGCTCTACGAGAACGGCAAGGCCGTGTGCCAGGTGGCGCTCGGCGATTCCTGGCGCGTGCGTCCCGACAGCCGCCTGCTCGCCGAGCTGGGCGAGTGGCTCGAGCCGGAGAACGTCCAGGTCGTGTACGCCGCGCTCTAGCCTGCCCAGCGCGACTCGCAGGGCTCGCGCCCGAGCAGGCTGCGCTGCCGGCAATACCAGGGATTGACCAGCCGCTCGTCGCGATCGAAGCGCCGCTTCTCCGCGATGAAGCGCCTGAGCTGCGGATAACAGACCTCGGTCTGCGCGCGCGTCGCCTCGGGCGTGCAGGCGATGTGGAACGCGCCGCCGGCGGCGATGGCGGCGTCGATCAGCCCCTGGCGCAGCTGCGTCGCCTTGAGCGATCCCCCGAGCGTCGCCGTGCCGCCCAGCCGCAGCCCGACTTCGGCATAGTCTCGCCGCGCCCAGCGCAGGAACGTCTCCTGCTCCTGCAGCGTGCGGCGTACCGCCAGGTCCTCGAGCGCGACGCGCCACTCGGCGCAGCGCTCCTGCGCCGCGGCGATGAATCGCTCCAGCGCCTCCGGCGGCACGAGCAGCTGCAGGGAACGGCCGGGCGCCGGCGTGCCGGGCTGCGAGGCGGGGAGCGCCTCGCTCACCGCGCGCGCGAGAGACTCGATGCGCAACGTGACGCTGTAGGGCACGCCGAATATTCCCTGCCCGCCGACCGCGAGCGCGAACAGCTCGCTGTTGCTCTGCCTGCTCAGGCGGCGCAGCTCGCCGTCGGGCGTCACCAGCGCGAGCGATTCGACGTGGATGACCGCGGGCCGTCCGTCCGGGCCCGCGGCGTTGCGGGCGATGCTTTCGCCCACCGTCGGCATGGTGGTCCGCACCGCGCCGGCCCGGGGGTCCTCCGGGCGCAACCGGGCGGCGAGGCCGCGCCAGGTCGCGCTGCCCTGCACCTCCACCAGGCCGCGCGTCTCGTCCACGCGCAGGATCCGGTCGAGCTGCGACGCGTCGAAGGCGCGCGCGCGGCGCATCGCATCGCACAGCTCGGCTGCCGACAGCGGGCGGGACAGCGGCTCGGACATGGCGTCGCTCCTCCTTGAGGCGCCGATTGTCGGCAGGGGGATGGGCGCGATGCAATACCAATCTGGAAAGTATCGGATTGTGATACCGTGCGTCCCATGCCGCCGCGCAGCCGCTTCGTCGACGCGCTGAAGAAGAGCCTGCGCGCGCGCGGCCTGACCTACGGCGCACTGGCGCGCGAGCTGCGCTTGTCCGAGGCGAGCGTCAAGCGCATGTTTTCGCGCGGCAGCTTCACCCTGAGCCGCATCGAGCAGATCCTCGGCGTGCTCGAGCTGGAGCTCGACGAGGTGGCGCGCATGAGCCGCGGGGCGGCGGCCGGGCCGGCCGAGCTCAGCCAGGAGCAGGAGGCGGCGCTCGCCAGGGACGAGCGGCTGCTGTCGGTGTTCTGGCTGCTGCAGAACGACTGGCGCTTCGGCGAGATCGTCGAGGCGTTCGCCATTTCGCGTGCCGAGTTGACCGCCGCCTGCGCGCGTCTCGAAAGACTGGCGCTGATCGACTGGGGCCCGCGCGACCGCGTGCGCCTGCGGGTGCCCAAGGATTTCCTCTGGCGCCCCGGCGGGCCGGTGAAGAAGGCCTATGGACGCCGCGTCATGCAGGAGTTCCTCCAGGGCCGGTTCGACGCGCCGCTCGAGCTGCTGCGCTTCGAGTCGCGCGTGCTTTCGCCGGAGTCGGCCGTGGTCCTGAAACGCCGCCTCGAGCGCCTGGTGCGGGAGTTCAACGAATTCGCCGAGGTCGACTCTTCGGTGCCGAGCGGCAAGCGCGTCGGCGTGGCGCTGCTCGCCGCCTGCCGGCCGTGGGAATTCTCGGTCGTCAACGCCTTGAAGCGCCGCGCCAGGGCCTAGGCGGTCGGCCTGAGCTCGAAGCGCGCCTGCGGCAGCTCGCGGGCGTCGGCGGGCGTTATCTGGACGTCCGCCACCAGCGACCCGGGCGGGCCGCGCCGCGCCCAGGCGATGATCGCCTCCACGGCGTCGGCGGGGCCGTGCACGAGCGCCTCGACGCTGCCGTCGGCGCGGTTTCGCACCCAGCCCGCCACGCCGGCCCGGCGCGCCTGCGCCTGCAGGGCGGCGCGATAGCCGACGCCTTGCACGCGGCCGCTGACACGAATTTGCCGAGTCACCATGCAAGACATGCGAGCCCCATGTTAAGCTGGCTCGCGGGGAGCAGGAGCAAAGGAAGCAGGAGCAAAGGAAAAAGGGGAGAGGGGACGATGCGCATCGGCTTGCTCGTGGTTGCAGTACTCGCCTTGATCGGATTCCTGGTGGTCGCGGTGGTGTTGCCGCAGATGCAGGGCGCGGAGCTGAAGGAGGCCGCCGAGGCGCTGGTGGCGGGAGCCGAGCCGGCCAAGCAGCAGGTCGCGGCGGCGGCGGAGAAGTCGGGCGGGCTCGCCGGCGCCGGAAACGGCGTGAAGATCGCCCCGAAGAGCGATCCCAAGCAAGGCCAGATGAAATGGATCGTCGGCGCGGACGGCGCGATCCGGGGCTGGAACGAGAAGAACGCGCTCGAGGTGGCCCTCACGCCTTCGCTCCAGGGCGGCAAGGTCTCCTGGAGCTGCAAGGGCTATCCCGTCAACGCGATGCCGCAGAGCTGCTCCGGCCGCTAGCGCTGCTCACCGCGGTCAGGATTCCCTGGATGATGGCCGCAGGCGCCGGCGGGCAGCCTGGAACGGCCACGTCCACCGGGATCACCTTCGAGACCGCGCCCCGGCTCGCGTAGCTCTCGCCGAAAATCCCTCCCGTGCATCCGCAGTCGCCGATCGCCACCACCAGCTTGGGCTCGGGCGTCGCGTCGTAGGTGCGGCGCAGCGCGGTCTCCATGTGGGCCGATACCGGCCCGGTCACGAGCAGCAGGTCGGCATGCCGCGGGCTGGCGACGAACCGGATGCCGAGGCGCTCCAGATTGTAGTAAGGGCTGTTGCAGGCGTGGATCTCGAGCTCGCAGCCGTTGCACGACCCGGCGTCCACGTGCCGCACGCACAGCGCCCTGCCGAGATGCTTGAGCGCCGCGTCGTGCAGCCGTTGCCCGATCTGGCGCAGCGATTCGTCGGCTTGCGGCGCTCGCTCGCTGACGATCCCGGTCTTGGCGATCTGCTTCAGGAGGTGGTACATGGCCTAGAGGTCGTGTCCGCTGTACGAGAGATTGAACGACTTGTTGACCAGGGGGAAGTCCGGGACGATGTTGCCGAGCACCGCCCGCTCGAGCAGCGGCCAGCTCTGCCACGACGGGTCGTGCGGATGAACGCGGTGCAGCCTTCCTCCCTGCGCGGCGTCGAGGGCCACGAACACCTCGCCGCGCCAGCCTTCGACCCAGCCGCAGCCGAGCTGACCTGCGCGCGGCGCCGCGACGGCAACACGCAGCTCGCCGCCCGGGAGCGCGGCGCCGAGGGCACGCATGAGGCGCAGCGACTCGGTGATCTCCTCGAAGCGCACCGAGACGCGCGCCGCGACGTCGCCGCGGATGTGTCCCGCGACGCGCACCTCGAGCTCTGCGTAAGGCGGCACGGGATGGTCGGCGCGCAGGTCGTACGCCTGGCCGCTCGCGCGTCCGGCGAGGCCGGCGAGCCCGAACTGCGCGGCGAGCTCCAGCGTCACCTGCCCGGTCATGATGAAGCGGTCCTGGGCGCCGGCATGCTCGTCATAGATCGTGCGCAGCGTCGCGACCTCGCGCTCGATGCTGCCGAGCGCGTCAAGAAGGCGCGCCAGGGCAGAGGGCTCGAGGTTGCGCGCCACGCCGCCGGGCACGACGAAGTCCATGAGGTAGCGGTGCCCGAGCAGCTCGTGGTTGAGCCGCAGCAGGTCCTCCTTCAGCCGCCAGAACTGGAAGAACCCGAACGAGAGCGCGACATCATTGCCGAGGTAACCGAGATCGCCGAGGTGGTTGGCGAGGCGCTCGAGCTCCAGCGCGATGCCGCGCAGGGAAAGGGCGCGCGCCGGGGGCTGCACGCCGCTCGCCGCCTCGAGCGCCATGGCATAGGCCCAGGCGTAGGCGACCGTCGAGTCGCCGCTCACGCGGCCCGCCAGGCGCGCGCCCTCGTCGGCGGACAGGGCTTCGAAGCGTTTCTCGATGCCCTTGTGCTTGTAGCCCAGGCGCTCCTCGAGCCTCAGGACCTTCTCGCCGACGATCGAGAAGCGGAAATGCCCCGGCTCGATGGTGCCGGCGTGGACAGGCCCGACCGCGATCTCGTGCACCCCTTCGCCCTCCACGCGCACGAACGGATAGTGGTCTTCGCCCGGCTCGGGGCGCGCGTCGGCGTCGAAGTCCTTGCGCAGCGGGAACTGTCCGCCCGGCCAGGCGGCGTGGCGCAGCCACTTGCGGTGGTCCGGGTTGTCCTGGGCGTGCACGCCCACCAGGTCGTACGCAGCGCGCTGCATGCGGGCCGCGCAGGGGAACAAGTCTGCGATGCCCGGGTAGCGTGGATGCTCGCGCTCGAGCGGGGCGCTCAGCCACAGCAGGCCCGCGGGCAGCGCCAGCGCGAGGTGCACGGCATAGCCTGCGCCGCGCGTCGTTTCATCGCTTGCCCAGAGCGCGACCAGCCGCGCCTTGCCCTCGCGGGCCTTTTGCGCCACTGCCCTCAGGCTCTCGGCCTGGATCGACGCGTGCCAGGCGGGCAGGGCCCCTGGCAGCCGCTCGGCGTCGGGAAGAAAGTCCTTCATCCGATGAACGCTGCGGCCTGGCGGTACCAGTCGACCAGGTAAGGCGGGATGTAAAGGCCCAGCATCAGCACGATAGCGAGGTGCACGAACACCGGGACGAGCGCCGGCGGGTGCGTCTGGCGCTGCGCGGTGGTCTCGCCGAATACCATCGGCTGGACCTTGCCGAAGATCGCGGCGAACGCCACGCCGAGCGCAACGAGCAGGAACGGGGTCGCCCAGGGATGCTCGCGCATCGCCGTGGTGAGGACCATGAACTCGCTGGTGAACACGCCGAAGGGCGGCATGCCGAGGATCGCCAGCGTGCCGAGGGCGAGCCCCCAGCCGATGGTCGGGCTTTGCTGGATCAGGCCGCGGATCGATGCCATGTCCTGCGTGCCGCAGGCCTGCGACGCGTGGCCGACGGCGAAGAAAATCGCCGACTTGGTGAGCGAGTGCACGGTCATGTGCAGCAGGCCGGCGAACGCAGCGACCGGCCCGCCCATGCCGAAGGCGAAGGTCATGATCCCCATGTGCTCGACCGACGAGTAGGCGAACATGCGCTTGATGTCCTTCTGGCGCGAGAGGAAGAACGCCGCCACCACCACCGAGAGCAGCCCGAAGCCCATCATCAGCCCGCCGGAGAAGTTGCGCTCCAGGGCGCCGTCGACCAGCACCTTGCTGCGCACCACGGCGTACAGCGCCACGTTCAGGAGCAGCCCCGAAAGCACCGCCGAGATCGGGGTCGGGCCCTCGGCGTGCGCGTCGGGCAGCCAGTTGTGCAGCGGCACCAGGCCCACCTTGGTGCCGTAGCCGACCAGCAGGAACACGAAGGCGAGCGACAGCACCGTCGGCTCGAGCTGCCCGCGCACCTCGTGCAGGTGCGTCCAGAGCAGCGCGTTGCCGCCGGGGCCGAGCACCTTCTCGGCGGCGAAGTAGAGCAGGATGGTGCCGAACAGCGCCTGCGCGATGCCCACCGAGCACAGGATGAAGTACTTCCAGGCGGCCTCCAGGCTGGCTGGCGTGCGATACAGCGACACCAGCAGCACCGTCGACAGCGTCGCGCCCTCCATCGCCACCCAGAGCATGCCGACGTTGTTCGACAGCAGCGTGAGCAGCATCATGAAGGTGAACAGCTGGTACATGCTGTGGTAGAGGCGCAGGCGCGCGCTGTTGACCCGCTTGTGATGCTCCTCGGTGCGCATGTAGGGTCGCGAGAAGAGCGCCGTGGTGAAGGCGACGAACGCCGTAAGCGCGACCAGGAACACGTTGAACGGGTCGACGAACACCTGCTCGTTGAGCGCCGTCATCGGGCCGTCGGCGATCACGCGCGCGGTCAGCAGCGCGGCCGCGGCGAGCGTCCCGAAGCTCATGAAGGCACTCGCCTCCGGCGCCCAGCGCTGGTGGCCGAACAGCGCGAGCACCAGCCCTCCCGCGAGCGGCATTCCCAGGACGAGCGCGATCTCCATCAGTCTTCCTTGAGCTTCTCCATGTGGCGGATGTCGAGGCTGTCGAACTGCTCGCGGATGTGGAAGAAGAAGATGCCGAAGATGAAGGTGCCGACGAGCACGTCGAGCGCCACGCCGAGCTCGACCACCAGCGGCATGCCGTAGGTGGCGCTGGTGGCGGCGAAGAACAGGCCGTTCTCCATCGACAGGAAGCCGATCACCTGCGGTACCGCCTTGCGGCGCACGATCATCATCAGGAAGGACAGCAGCACGCTGGCGAGGGCGATGCCGAGCGTCGAGCGCGTGATGGTGCTCGCCATCTGCGAGATCGGGGTGGCGAGCGAGAAGGCGAAGATCGCGAGGCCGATGCCCGCGAGCATGGTGGTCGGGATGTTGAGCAGGGTCTCGATGTCCCAGCGCACCTGCAGCTGGTCGATGAGGCGGTGCAGCAGCCAGGGGATGAGGACCACCTTCAGCGCCACGGTGAGACCAGCCGAGAAATACAGGTGCGTCTGCCCGGTGGCGTACGCCACGATCGCCGTCGACACGGCGAGCGCCGCGCCCTGCCAGGCGAACAGCTTGATCAGCGTCAGCACGCGGCGCTGCGCGAGCATCGCGAACGCGAGCAGCAGCAGCAGCGCCGCGAGCAGGTTGACGATCTGGCCGCTGAGCGGAAGCGCCATGCTCAGCGCACCAGGAAGTGGATCAGCATGCCGAGCACGCCGAGCAGGAAGGCGGTGGACAGGAACTCGGCGACCAGGAAGATGCGCATCTTCGCGAGCAGGGTCTCGAGCAGCGCCAGTCCCGTCCCGGCGAGCGCGAGCTTCGCCCCCAGCGCGGCGAGCGCGAGCGGCAGTGCGCTCCAGTCCCCCGCCGGCGCGATGCCCCAGGGCAGGAACAGGGCGAAGCCGATCGCCATGTAGGCGACCAGCTTGATCGCCACGGCCCATTCGATCAGCGCGAGATGCCGCGCCGAGTACTCGAGGATCATCGCCTCGTGGATCATGGTGAGCTCGAGGTGGGTGGCCGGATTGTCCACCGGGATGCGCGCGTTCTCCGCGAGCAGCACCATCAGGAAGGCGACCGCGGCGAAAGCGAGGCTCGGGTAGATCGCGAACTCGCGGTGCGCGAGCGTCTCGACGATCGTGGGCAGCTGGGTCGAGCCCGAGATGAACGCCGCGGTGAACAGCGTCATCAGCATGGCGGGCTCGGCCAGGAAGCCGATCATCATCTCGCGGCGCGCGCCGAGGCCGCCGAACGAGGTGCCGGTGTCCATCGCTGCGAGCGCGCTGAATACCCGCGCCACGGCGAACACGCCGACCAGCGCGATGATGTCCGCGGCGGGCGCGAACGGCACGTCGGTGGCGAGCACCGGCACGATGCCCGCTGCGAGCCACATGCAGCCGAAAAGAATGTAGGGCGTAAGGCGAAACAGCGGCGAGGCGGTGTTGGCGATCACCGCATCCTTGTGGAACAGCTTCGCCAACGTGTAGTACGGCAGCCAGATGCTCGGCGCGGAGCGGTTCTGCAGCCACGCGCGGCAGATATTCACCCAGCCCATTACCAGCGGCGCGACGAGCACCACCAGCACCGACTGGAGTACCTGGAGCGCGATACCGGGAAGCTGGTTCATCGAACAAAAATCAACAAGGCAATGAGGGTCAGGAAGCTATAGAGCAGATAAATACTGATGCGGCCGCGCTGCAGCAGCCCGACCTTCGAGGACGCGTAGTCCGCGAGCCGCGCCACCGGGAGGTAAAGCCAGTACCAGTGGCGGTCCTCGATCTTGATCGAGTACCTCGGGTTCGCTTCCTCGGGCCCGGGCAGGTGGCGCTTCATCAGGTACAGCGGGCCGAACACGTGCCGGATCGGCTGGCCGAAGGCGTCCGCCGTGTCCTGCATGCGCGTCGTCTGCTCCGGAAAGCCGCAGTCCCAGGGGTCGGCCACGCGCACGCGCCCGTGGTAGAACCCGCGCACCAGCCGGATGGTGATCAGCACTACGGCGAGCACCACGAGCAGGAAGATGATCGGGCTGTAGCTGGCCCGCTCGGGCGCGGTGGGAACCAGCCACAGCCAGCTCGATTCCAGAGCCTCTGGCGACAGGCCCTGTCCGGTAAGAGAGACGCCGACCCGGTTCAGCATCAGCAGGAACGAAGTCGGGAACAGGCCGAGCACCAGGCAGCCGGCCGCGAGCCAGGCCATGCCGTACTGCTCCATCGATCCGGCGTCGTGACCGCCGCCTTCGGCGCGCGCATGCGCCGGGTGACGGACCTCGCGCGGCCGGCCGAGAAAGGCGATTCCGTAGACCTTGACGAAGCACATCGCGGTGAGTGCGCCGGCGAGCGCGAGCGTCGCGGCGAACAGCGGCAGGAGGCTGCGCACCACGCCGTGCTCGAGCAGCGGCGCCTGCAGCGCAGTCTGGAACGTCAGCCACTCGGACACGAAGCCATTCAGCGGGGGCAGCGCCGAAATGGCGAGCGCGCCGATCAGGAAATAGAGCGCGGTCTTGGGCATGGTGCGGATCAGGCCGCCCATGTCGTTCAGGTTGCGCAGCCCCGTCGCGTGCAGGATCGAGCCCGCGCCCAGGAACAGCAGCGCCTTAAACACCGCATGGTTGAGCGTGTGATAGAGCGCGGCAACGAGGCCGAGCGCCCCTGCGAGGGGATGCCCGAAGCCGAGGAACACCATCGACATCCCCAGGCCAAGGAGGATGATGCCGATGTTCTCCACCGAGTGATAGGCGAGCAGCCGCTTCAGGTCGTGCTGCATGAGCGCGTACAGCACGCCGAAGAGCGTGGTGCCGGCGCCGATCGCGAGCACCACGATCCCCCATTCCCAGCGCACGCCGCCGATCAGGTCGTAGATCACGCGCACCATGCCGTAGATGGCGGTCTTCAGCATGATGCCGCTCATCAGCGCCGACACGGGCGAGGGCGCCGCCGGATGCGCCTCTGGGAGCCAGGCGTGCAGCGGGATCATTCCCGCCTTGGCGCCGAAGCCGAAGAACGCGAGCAGGAACGCCACGGTCGCCCAGAACGGCGTTAGCTCGGCGCCGCGCAGCGCGTCGAAGCTGTAGTCGCCGCCGCCATGCATCACGCCGAAGCACAGCAGGATGGCGATCGCGCCCAGGTGCGCGACCAGCAGGTAAAGGAACCCCGCGCTGCGGATCGCCGGCCTCTCGTGGTCCGTGGTGACGAGGAAATAGGACGACAGCGCCATCGTTTCCCACGCCACCATGAACAGGTAGGCGTCGTCGGCGAGGATCACGAACGCCATGCTGGCGAGAAACATGTGGTACTGCAGGCTGATGAGCGCGAGCCTGCCGGCGGTTTCCGTGCGGAAATATCCGCCCGCGTAGACCGAGATCCCGGCGGATACCGAACCGAGCAGGAGCAGGAAAAAGCCCGCCAGCGGATCGATGCGCAGGTGAAACGGAAGATCCGGCAGTCCAAGCGGAAGCGTGAGCTGCTCGGCGTGCAGCCAGATCGATTGCAGGCCGAAACTCGCGAGGCTGAGGCCGATCAGCGCGCCCAGCGGAAACGCAAGCCGCCTGGCGAAGAACGCGTTGCCCGCGGGAACCAGGGCCAGCGCCGCGATCACGAGCCACGATACGGCCGCGAGCAGCGAGGCGAAGAGCGGTGAGGAGAGGGGTTCCATTACCTTTCGAGAAGGCGGCGGGAAACCGGAACGCATCGGCCACACGCCGCCGCAGGCAGGCGGTTGATTTTCACGGAATTTTACCGCAATGGCTCAGGTTCTTCGGCGACGCTCACTTCAATGCCGGTGTTTTTCTGGGGCTCTACCATCGCGGGGCGGGCGGCGGGCGTCGAGGCGCCCGAGCGCGACCATGATGCCGAAGAGGATGGCTTCCGGACGCGGCGGGCAGCCAGGAATGTAGACGTCGACAGGCAGGACCTGGTCGACACCGCCGGCGCTGGCATATCCCTGCCCGACGATGCCCCCGGAGGCGGCGCAGGCTCCGACGGCGATCACGATGCGCGGGTCGGGGATGGCCTCGACCGTGCGGCGGACGGCGCTCTCCAGGTTGCGCGTGACCGGGCCGGTGACCACGACCCCGTCCGCATGGCGCGGGGAGGCGACGAAGTCGATGCCGAGGCGGCGAACGTCGTACACCGGATTCAACAGGGCGGCGAGCTCCCAGTCGCAGGCGTTGCACGAGCCCGCGTCGAGGTGGCGAAGATGCAGCGACCGGCCGAGCACCCGGTGGATCTCGGACGAGGCGCGGGCGGCCTCGGCTTCCGGATCGGGTGCGGGTCCCGCCGCCGGGACGGCAGGGTCATCGGCCACGACCTCGATCCGAAGGTCGGCGCGAGTGCGCGCCGCGAGCTCGAAGTCGCGTCCCATCGTGATCGCGCCGGCCCAGGGATCCTCGGCGCAGCGGCCGCAGAAGACGCACCGTGCGAGGTCGAGGGCGACGTGGCGACGGCCAGCGTCGAAATGTTCTGTGAGCGCCCCCGTAGGGCAGACGGCGGGAGGAGGCAGGCTGCTGCCGGGGCAAAGGATGGGCGCCCCCCGAAAGCGATTCGGTGGCACGCGCGGCTCCGCGGGGTAGCGGGTCGTGACCACGCCGGTGCGAAGCGCGTTTATCAGGATACGCAGCATGTCAGCGATCCGTGCACGAGTAGCAGAGCTCGAAGCTCTTGTTGACCAGCGGGAAGTCCGGGACGATCGCTGTTTCGGCGGCGAGCGCCACGGCGGGCCAGTTGTGGTAGCTCGGCGAGCGCAGGTGGTATCGCTCCACGCGCCCGCCGGCGTCGGTGCGAAGCCAATGGACCGCCTCGCCTCGCGCCGACTCGATGGCCGAAATCCCAATGCGGGCGCCGGGCAGCGGTTCTGCGATGGCGACCCGCAACGGCCCCGGCTCGAGCCGCCGGATGAGCTCGCCGACGAGCCGGATCGACTCGCGGGCCTCCAGGGCGCGGACAGTCACGCGGGCCATTGCATCTCCCTCCGGAACGGTCACGACGTGCAGTTCGGGCGACCCGGGACCCGCGAACGCGCCGTGGGGATGGTCGCGCCGCGCGTCGCGGTCCACGCCGCTCGCCCGGGCCGCCACGCCGGCGACCGCAAGGTCCAGCGCGGCCTGGTGCTGGAGGACGCCGGTGTCGTCGAGCCGATCGACGACCGACGGGTTGCCTTCGATGCGTCCCATCAAGCTGTCGAGCCCGGCGAGAGTGTCACCGAGCGTGGCGGCGAGGACCCCGGGGAGCCCGTCCGAGAGATCCAGGCGCACACCGCCCGGGACCACGAGGCCCCGGAGGAAGCGATTGCCGGCGAGCCGCTCGTTCATTTGCTGGAGGCGCTCCTTCAAGCGCAGGCCCGCGGCGGTGCCGTAGTGGAACGAGGCGCCGGCGCAAATGTTGCCGAGGTCGCCGACGTGGTTGTAGAGCCGCTCCAGCTCGAGAGCGATGCTGCGGATGAGGCGGGCCCGCGGCGGGGCGTCGACACCTGCGATCTGCTCCAGTGCCTCGCAGTAGCCCAGGCCGTGCGCAACCGAGCAGACCCCGCAGATACGCTCGGCGACGTAGAAGGCGTCGAGCGGCGAGAGCCCTTCCATCCGCTTCTCCAGCCCG